>CBFGZI010000024.1:0-37253 GCA_965653225.1 uncultured Propionibacteriales bacterium
CCTGTCCGCGGCGCCGGAGCGGCTGCGCGGGGCAGCTCCACCTCCTCGAGAGACGGTGGCGGCCGCCGGCCGGTGCCCACCAGTGCCGCCGACTGGAGCCGGCGCCACCACGTGTCCACGTCCACCGTGCTCACAGTGCCACCAGCTGCCCCTCGACCTCCACGGCGAGCGGACGCGCGCCGCGCTCCTCGACCTCGGCGAACACGGTCAGCGGCGCGCCACCCGACACCGCCAGCGCCAGCCAGGGCTCGGTCCCGGGCAGCAGCGGCAGCGACCGGTCCGCCTGGTCGACCAGGTGAGACACCGACATCCGGACGTCGGTGAGCACCACCGGCACCCGTGCCGCCCACGGGTTCACCGCCCACGCCTCGGCCGCCGCGGACAACGCGCCCGCGACGTCGGCGCCCGCGGGCAGGCCCGCGCGGCTGGTGACCGGAACCGGGTCGCGCACGAAGCGCGCGCGGCGTGCGGTCGTACCCGGGTAGCGGGCGACCGTGGCCTCCAGCACCGAGCCGACCACATGCGCCACCGGGAGCGCCTGACCGCCGGCGGCGAAGTCGAGCACCTGCAGCGTCTGGTGGGTGGTCTCGCCCCACAGCCACGTACGTTGCTGCTGCAGGCGGCCGTCGTCGCTGCGGTGCGCGCCGACGACGAGCCATCGGTCGGGGACGGCGTCGCGGGCCAGGATCTCGTCGCTGGGGAACGGCCAGCCGATGTAGGCCCGCAGGTCACCCATCTCGTCCTCGGACAGCGACTCCCTGCTCGCCCAGGCGTGGGTGGCGGTCCACCACCGGCCGACCACAGAGAGCAGATGGTCGGCCCAGTCGTCGCGGGACCGTACGTCCGAGGCCAACGTCCGGACCTGCTCGGCCAGCCCCGGCAGCTGCGCGTCGACGAGCCGGGCCGCGGCGCCGTCCCACCAGGTGTAGGGCTGGTGCCGTGCCGCCGCCGTGCCGCCACGCATCAGGTCGCCGAGCCAGAGCGCGAAGTCGGCCATGCCGCTGTCCATCAACGCCAGGCGCTCCTCGAGGCGTTTGGCGCGGGCGGCGGGGTCGGGGACCTTCTTCTGGGGCGCGGTCGCCGCGGCGGCTTCCTTGGCCGCGCGCTGAGCTGCCCGCTGAACGGCCCACTCGCCGGCGTAGGAAGCCGGGTCGGCCGAGTCCGGGACAGCGCCGCCCCCGTCGACCCACAGCAGCATCAGCGCGAGCGCGTGCTTGCACGGGAGCTTGCGGCTCGGACACGAGCAGCGGAACGCCGGTCCGGTGAGGTCGACCGACACCTGGTACGGCGTCTTTCCCGTACCCTGGCACTTGCCCCACACCAGCGTCTCGTTCGCGCCGGTGTCGCTCCACGGTCCGGGTACGGCCAGACGCCGCGCGGCGTTCAGCGACGACGCATCGGGCGCCAGCTTCCTGACCTGCTCGTGGGTCCATCGGCTCATGACCCGTCCATCATCCCCAAGAGCAGGGACGGAGCAGACAGCCGCGCCGCGGCAGAGCGCAGCGCCGAACGTCAGCGCCGGACGACGGTGATCAGCTGGTTCAGCCCGGGCCGGAACGTCGCGTTCTCGTGACCGAACACGTTGCCGTTGGTCACCAGGAACAGCGTCCTGGTCCCGGCCGCCCGCGGCCGCACGGCCACCGCCTCGTCACCGGAGCCACCGGCCGACGGCACCCGCAACGGTGTGAACGTCATCGCCTGGTTGATCAGCAGCACGTCGTCGGGGTTGCCGAGGGTGCGCGCCCAGCCCACGCCGTACACGTCCTGGTCGCCGTCCCCGTCGACGTCGCCGACCGCCACCGAGCCGCCCGTGCCGCCACCGAGCAGGTTGCCCAGCGGCACCCGCGGGCCGAAGGACCCACCGCGGAACGGGTGGTAGCCGAAGCCGTCGGCGGAGGCGGTGACGATGTCGTTGTCCCCGTCGCGGTCCAGGTCGGCGACCACGGCGTCGTCCACCGGCTCGGCGAGCCGGTGTCGGGCGGTCACGTCCACAAGCCGGCCGCGCTCGTTGCGGTACAGCCGGGCCGACTCGCCCCGGTCCCTGCAGGCCAGCAGGTCCTGCCAGCCGTCGTGGTTGAAGTCCAGTGCCACCGCGCACCGGTTACCGACGGCGAGGGCGAAGCGGCCCGCGTGCGGGGCGTAGCGGAAGCCGGTGCCGTGCCGGTTGATGAAGATCTTGCTGCCCTCGTTCGGCAGCCGGTTGCCGGGCTGGTTGCACGGGTCGGCAGGGTCGTCGCGCGGTTGCTCGTTGCCCAGGAACAGGTCAGGGAACCGGTCGCCGTTGACGTTGAGGAACTCCACGTCACGCCCGCGACCGCACAGATCGCCAACACCCCACCTGGTGCCGACCTCGCGGAAACGGCCGCGGCTGGTCTGCAGCCACAGCTCGTTGTCGCGGCCGCGCTTCACCACGTTGACACGCATCCGTCCGGTGGAGCAGTACGCGTCCGGCAGACCGTTGCGGTCCACGTCGGCCCAGTCGCAGTCGTGCCGGTCGATGTGCCCGCGCCCCATGCCGGTGGGCCACGCCGTCCGGGCGACCCGCACGTAGCGGCCCCGGCCCGGGTTGCGCTTCAGCACAGCCCCGTCGCTGTGGTTGCCGATCCACACGTCCTGGCGGCCGTCGCGGTTGTAGTCGACCGGCACGGCGCCGTACGTCTCCACCCGCCGGCCTTGCAGCCCGAACCGGCGTGCGCGGTCCACCGCCACCAGCCGCGCGGCCACCTTCACCGGTGCTATGGCCTTCACCGCCCCCACCGACTTCACCGCCCCCGCCGGCTGACGCGCGGCTACGGCCACCTGAGTAGAGCCCGCGGCGACCACCGCGCCCGCAAGCAGTGCTGCAGCCGCGACCATGCTGCTTCGCCCCATGATTCCCCCCTCGGCGCAGATACGCCCGCCCCAGAAGCGTAGGTGTGGGCAGGGCCGGTATGTGGCGAAATCACAGAGACCGCCGACCGACCCCTCAGGCCGGACCGAGTCGATACGCCATACTGGGCAGGCACCGGTGAGGGCGAGTCACAGCGATGCTGTCCCCAGGGTTCTCCGGACTGAAGTCCTCATCGCCCGGGCCTCTAGCTCAACTGGCAGAGCAGCGGACTTTTAATCCGCGGGTTGTGGGTTCGAGTCCCACGGGGCCTACCAAACCCCCAGGTCAAAGGCCATAAGGGGCTTCTGGGACTCCGGCGAGACGGCGACAAGTGCCTAACCTGTTACCGAAGTCGGCGGCGAGGTCGTACGAGCCCGCCGCGAACAGACCCGGTTCGGCTCAGCCCTGGCAGCAGTCGTCGGCGCAGCCGCCACCGGGCTCGTCGGCGCTCGCCAGCAGTGCAGTACTCGCCGGCTCGCAGCACCCTTCGCCACGCCAGGCCTCGAGGCCCTCACGAGCCGCGACGGCAGCGATCACCAGGCCCGCGAGCGGGTCGGCCCACGACCAGCCGAGGACGGCGTTGAGCACGAGCCCCACCAGCAGTACGCCGGACAGGTAGGTGCACAGCAGCGTCTGGGCTGTCGGCGACCACCGCGTTGGATCCCAGCGCTCGGCCCGTACGCCGTTGCGCCAACGACAACAGCGGCATCACCAGCAGCGAGGCGACCGCCGGACCGATCCCGACCGGCGACGCCTCCGGGTCCGCACCGCCCAGCAGTGCCCGTCCGGACTCGAACGTGACGTAGGCGGCGAGCGCGAAGAACGATGCCGGCGGTCCGGGTCGGCGGTCCAGGCGCTCGTCGTCGCGGTCATGCTTGCGCCTCAGCGCAGCTCGACCGCGTCGCCGGTCGCGGCCAGCAGCGCCTCCGACGCCGAGAGCACCTTCAGCACCGCCTCCGGGTAGGTCAGCGACCACATGCTCAGTCGGCGTCGCCCTCGAGTCGTAGTCGTCCTGACACGATGTCGCGTGCCACCGCGCTGATCGGCTGCTCCGTCGCGAACGCATGGCCGCGCAGTCGGTCCAGTGCCTCGTCGGCGGCGACGTCCAGGTCGCCCATGATGACGCCGACGGCTTGATGGATCTCCGGCTGGAATCCGGTACCAGGCCCGACGGTCCACGGTCCGGGCTCGTCGAGCGACTCCGGGCCGCCCGATCGCAGGATCTCCGTGGCCGCGTCCGCGATATCCCGGAAGTCCTCGTACTGGTCGACCGTGAGGTCGCCGATGCTGCCGCGGTACAGCGAGAGGGCACCCAGGCACTTCTCGCCCGCAGACAGCGGGAGCACGAACACCGCGGCTGCGCCGGCCCGCACCGCAGCCGGGGCGAACAACCGCCACCGGCGGTGCGAGACGTCGCCCAGATCCGACTCCAGCACCGGGAAGGTGGACTCCAACGCATCGACGACCGGACCCTCGGCCAGACTCAGCTGCAGCTCCTCCAGGCGCATGCTGACCGCATCGGTGCCCCACACCGCGCTCGTCACGTGCTCTGCCGCGCCGGCGGCCACACTCAGCCAGGCACCGGAGACTCCGGTGGCGGTCAGGCACAGCCTGCACACCGCCTTCGCCCGCAACAGCGGGTCCAGGGTCGAATGCACGTCAGCCAGCGCGGCCAGTCTCGCCCGATCCGCGGAGAACATGTTCGGAGCCCCTCCGGTCCTCCCCACGACCACTTCGTGCTGCCTTCACACCGTGGTCCGATGCTACGACGCGTGAAGATTAGCCCCGCGTTCGTAGGGCGGGCAAAAGACGTTGCACACCCACAAGTGTGACCACGACGCGGGTTACTCAGCCACGGTGTCGTGTCAGTCGCGCCCGCTCCTGACCCGACACTGCGAACGCGCTGCAGTCGCTGACCAGAACCTCCTGGGCGACCTCGGTCAAGCGCCGGCGGGAGTTGCGGGCGTGCTGCCTGAGCCGCGCGAACGCCTCGTCGACACCGATCCCGAGTGCCGCGGACAGCACACCCTTGGCCTGCTCGATCACGATGCGGCTGGACAGCGCACCCTCGAGCTGCTCGGTGAGGAGCTCGCTGGTCTGCGCTTCGCGGTTCTGCAGGATCGCAATGGTCGCGGCGTCTGCCAGCGCCTGCGCGACCACCCGGTCCCGGGAATGGACGGGCGCGAGTGCGGCCGGCCCGAGCAGCGCCAGTACGCCGATGACCTCACCGCGCAGCCGCATCGGCAGGGCCAGCACGCTCTCGTAGCCTCCGGCCACAGCCTCCGCTGTGAACTGCGGCCACCGGTCGGCGTACTCGCCCACCGACCCGACCTCGACCGGGTCGCCGCTGCGGTAACAGTCCGCGGCCGGGCCCTGTTCGGTCTGGACCTGCAACAGGCCCAGCGGGGCGGCGGCGTGGTCGGAGGAGGCCACCAGATGAAGGTCGTCGATGGTCTCGCCGAGCGACAACCCCACGACCGAGGCGTCGAGCAGCTCGACACACCCCGACACCAACGTGTGGAAGAGATCCAGCACGTCGAAATCTTCGACCAGCGTGTCCGCCATCTCGACGAACAGCCGCGCCAACCGGTCAGTATCCATCCATTCTCTCCAGGCTGCGATTCTCACGCCTCGTCGCCGTTGCTTGCAACCCCGCCCTGGTCAGCGTCCAGACGGAGCCGCCCGGACATGATCGCGGCCGCGACCTGCGCGATCGGCTGTCCGGTGGCATAGGCATACCCGCACAACCGCGAGTACGCGTCCACGACGTCCACGCCCAGGTGCCAGCTGGTGGCACCTACCGCCTGGTAGACCTCGGCGCGGAACCGTGAACGGTCCCCGACCACCCACAAAAAGGCCTCGGCCGCGTCCTCGCCGGGGTCGCCCAACGCCAGCAGCACCGACGCCGCGTCCGCCAGCTTGCGGGCATCCTGCAGCTGTTCGGTGCTCAGACCGCCCGGGCGATCGGCGTACAGCAACAGCGAGCCCACCGGGATCGCACCCGCACGCACCACGAACGCGAATACCGCTCGCACCCCCTCGGCGACCGCAGCCGGAGCGAACCACGGCCACCGGGCCTCCGGCTGCACCTCGAGGTCGGGCACCAGCACACTTCGGCGACGTCGGACGGCGTCCACCCCGGGGCCCTCGGAGAAGTCCGACTGCAGGTCCTGGAGCCGGATACTCACCGCGTCGGTCGCCGCCACCGTGCTGCGGCTGCCGTCCATCGTGATCCCCAGCGAGGCGCCGCTCATCTCCGTCACCTGGACGGAGACTGCACACAGGCGCTGCACACGCGTCATGGGATCCGCATCCGGACGACCGTCCAGCAGCGCGACCAGACCTGCCCAGCTCTCCGGGAGCACCGTGACCCTCCACGCAACACAACGACCCTGCCGCGCCCGTGGCACCCCCGAGCGGCGCTTCTGGGCGACGCTCCAACGTAAAGTATCGGACGCAGCGCGTGCCCTGTACAACGGCCCTCGCGGCAGCACCATCCCAGCGGTCGCGCACTCGTCACATGTGGCCGCCTCGGCATGGTCTGCTCAGTCAACCGGTCCTAGACTCGATTCCGTGACCAGCGTCGAGGACGACGCGACAGAGTTGCCAGGCTTGTCAGCGCTACGGGCGAAGATGCGGCGACAGCGCCGGGACGCCGCGGTGTTGCGTGCCCACATGGCCCGGCTCCGGGCCGACGCGGCGCAGGCCAGGGCCGTGGCCCAGAACATGCGCGAGGAAGCCGCCCAGATGCGGATACGTCGCGCCGCGGATCTGGAGATGGACGCCCGTTCCCGAGCCCGTCGAGCAGAGGAGCGAGAGTCAGCCCTCGAGATGCGTCGGCTGGCCAGCGACGAGCTCGAGCGGACAGCGACGATCATCGCCCGAGAGGCGGCAGCCGACGAACGCGACCGCATCGCCGACGCACGTGACCGGGCAGCCAACCACAGAGAGGCCGCCGCAGACGCGCGTGACCGCAGCGCCGACGAACGCGACCGTACCGCCGACAAGCGTGAGGGCGCCGCCGACGAGCGTGACCGTATTGCCGACGACCGCGACCGCATCGCCGACACCCGGGAGACGGCAGCGGATGAGCGCGAGCGCATCGCCGATGACCGGGAGGGCGCCGCCGACGAACGCGACCGCGCCGCGGGGACAACGCCGGCGAGCTGATCAGCACACGGCAACGGCGGGGCACGGTTGCCCGTGCCCCGCCGTTGCGCGGGATCACCCGATGCTCAGCGCTTCCTGGTGCGGAGCCTCTTGACGCTGGCCTTCTTGACGCTGGCCTTCTTGACGCTGGGCTTCTTGACGTTGCCCGAACGCCGCACCGGCAGCGTGAGGACCTGCGTGGTGCCGTCGCTGACGCGCAGCACGCTCGTCTTGCCGGGCTGGGCAGGTGACTGCGCGTCCAGCCCCACCCACACCGTGCACGACGCGTTCGACGCGAGCGTGGCCGCACAGCTGTCCTTCGCGATGCTGAAGCCGCTGTTGGCCGGAAGGCTCATCCGCGGGCTCGCCGCCGCCGTACCGGTGTTGGTCAGCTTGACCGAAGCCGGCTTGCGGTTGACCTGCAGCGAGGTCTTCGCCGCGGTCAGGTGGCTGGTGCCGGCCGGCGCTGCCGCCGCCTGAAGCGGCACCGTGATCAGCGCCTGGGAGCCGTTGGCCACCGTCAGGTTGGCCGTCTGACCGGGTGCAGCCCCGCTCAGTCCGACGTTCACCGTGCACGAGGTCCCGACCGGAATGTTCGTGCAGTTCTTGGTGATCGCGAACCCGGCGCCGACACTGACCACCGGTGTCGCCGTCGCCGTGCCGTCGTTGGTCAGCGTCACGCCGGCCCCCTGCGTGGCGGTGATCGCCGTCGTACCCGTGGTGGAGGCGACGGTCAGGTGGCTGGCCGGCGCTGCCGCGGCCTGCAGCGCCACCGTCAGCACCGGCGTGGTGCCGTCACTGACCTGCAGCGTGCTCGTCGCACCGGGCTGGGCCGGAGCGACCGGGTCGAGCCCGACGGTCACCGTGCACGACGCGGACGCCGCCAGCGATGCCGGGCAGGTGTTGGTGGCGATGCTGAACCCGCTGCCGGCCGGCAGGCTCACCCGCGGGCTCGCCGCCGCCGTACCGGCGTTGGTCAGCGTGATGGACGCCGGCTGAGCAGCGGTCACGACCGCAGACGTCGCCGACGCGGTCAGCCTGCCGGTGCCGGTGCCGGAACCCGGCGCCAGCTTGCCCGACACCGCGAACAGGTTGGTCTGGCTGTTCACGCCGGGACCGGAGATCGCGAACACGTTGCCATTGGGGCCGCCGGTGACCGGGGCGTCGACGTTGGGGTCACCGAGGTAACCGGCCGGGGCGCCCACCTGGCGCAGGAACGGCCCGATGTTGCTCTGGTTCACCCGGTTGAAGTCGCAGGGGGTCCCCTTGCAGCCGATGTCCTCGGTGTAGTTGATCCTGCCGACGCCGGTGCCGTCGTCCTCGGCGACGAACGTGTAGTTGCCGTAGGGGGTGGTCACCTGGTAGGTACCTCCGACCTGAAGGCCACCGACCCGGACACGGAGCCGCCCGAACGCGATCTGGTCGCCCGCTGCCGCGTTCCCGTTGAGGAAGGTGGCTTCCTCCCCGAGCACCAGTCGCCCGGACACGGAGCCCTTCGAGAGGCTGTTCGTGGCGTCGATCCTCGAGTCCGCGTTCCACCAGAACAGCTCGCCCGGGAAGTTGCCCGGGAAGCTCATCGGCTTCGCCGGGTCGTACGTTCCGTCCGGGGCGGTCGGCAGCACGCACAGCGGGTCGGTCTGGTCGTCGCAGAGAAGAACCCGCTGGCCGGACTCGTCCTGGTACCACTGCGGGAACCCGTTCACCGGGTCGATCGGCCCGGTCACCCGAGCGTCCTTACCGGTGCCGTCGGAGACCCGGCCCGTCAGCACGATGCGCTGGCCGCCAACGGAGTCCTTGCCGTTGGTCGACGGGATGTTCAGCTGCGCCTTCAGCGTCCCGGCGACGGCCGCCGGGGTGTAGGACACGTCCACCGTGCAGGTGGCGCCCGGCGCCAGCGCCTTGTTGGAGCAGGTGTCGTTCGCGAGCGTGAACGCGGTGCTGTTCGTACCGCTCACCGAAAGCGCCTGCAGCTGCAGTGGGGTCTGCCCCCCGCCGGCGTTGGTCAGCGTGACAGTCTGCGCGACCGGCGCGGCGGCCCCCACGGCCGTCGTGCCGAAGTCGACCTGGTTGTGGGTCGACACGAGGCCGAGCATCGGCTGGGTCGCGTTCCACAGCTTGCCCTGCACATTGAACAGGTCGGTCCGGATGGAGTTCACGCCCGGGCCGCCCGCGTTCGGTCCCACCACGCGGAAGAAGTTGGTGCCAAGCGGGCTGCCGGTCACCGTGTGCGCAATGCCCGGGTCACCGAGGTAGCCGGCCGGCGCGCCCGTGTCCCAGCGCAGGTAGGAGGTCAGCGCGCTGGCGTTCGACTTGGTGAAGTCGCACGGCACGTCGAGGCAGCCGATGTCCTGGGTGACGAAGACCTGTCCCCCGTCGTCGGCGGTGTAGGTGTGGGTGCCGTAAGGCTGGGTGACGGTGTACGACGCGCCCGGCACCAGGCCCAGCAGCCGCACCCGCACCCGGCCGAACGCGATCTGGTCGCCGGCCCGGGAAGCCAGGTCCGCGCCGCCGAAGGTGGCCTCCTGCGCTGCGGTGAACCGCAGGCGGGCATTGCCCGCGGTGATGTCGGCCGTGGCGTCGTACCAGAACGTCTCGCCACTCGGGTCCAGGTTGGTCCGCGTGGGGTTCGCGTCCACCCACGGCCGGGCGGTCGGGTTCTGCGGAGCGGCGAGGCACATGCCCGCAGTGGTGTTAGGGCGGTCGATGCAGAACTCGTACTTCTGCCCGCTGCCGTCGGCGTACCAGAACGGGTAGCCGGTATTGGGGTCGATGGGTCCGGCGGCCGCTCCGACCGCCTGCGCGGTGGAGACCGGCAGGACCGTGACGATGGCGGTCATTGCCGTGGCTAACACGGCGGTGAGTGAAGCGGCGACGGTCGCCCCCCGACGACGTCGTCCGCGCGCAAAGGCAAGCATGGTGAAGCCCTCCCGGGTCGCGTGCATGCGTTGACTGGCCGAGCAGCGAGGTCCGGGCTGCAAGTAGACGAAGGCAGGCGCGCGCCCGCTGCGCGGCTGGGCAAGCCGTGCAGCGAAACGAGAGCTTGTGCCCCCCACTGGGTCCGCTGCCCCCCGTGCTTGCCTGCAGCGACCCGACGTTGCAGTGAACGTAAGAGGTTGCGCGAGGGGGTGACCCCCGAATGACGAATCCGTTTGGCAAAAGCACGTTTGGTAGCCAAAGCGGCACTCCTGGTGGCTATTGCACAAACCGAAGCGGAACGGCGCATACAGCGCAGGTACGCAAGCGTCAATGGCGCGATAAGGCCAGCGGGTGTCCCGTGTCGGGGCGGTGCCCCATCGGCGAGCTGATCGTGCCCGCCCCCGGTTCGGCGTGGAAGAAGCCGGACTGAAGATCCCCGATGACGACGTCGAGCGGATGCCCACTCACGATGAGCGGTCCACGCCAAGGCGCGCTGAGCGAGAAGAGCAGCGCCAGGCTCAGCCCGACCACGCTCGCGACCCCCACGATGAGCAGCGACGTCCGGCGACTGCTGCGGAAGACGAGGGCCCCGGCGTTCACGATCAACGCCAGTCCACTGGCGACGAGCGTGATGACGTAGAGACCGGGAACGTCGCGTCCGGCGGCCGCGATGCGGGCGCGGCGAGTATTGGTGACCTCGTCGAGGGAGGCCAGCAGCTCCGTGCTCGTCGGGGATGTCAGCCCGGGCCGGGCGGCCTCGGCCCGCACGGTCCGCTCGAGCCGTGCGATCGCGACAGCGGTGGCCCGGTCGTCGCCGGACGCGGCCGCCGCACCTTCCCATTCCCTGGCCCGGGTGGTCTGCAGGTAGTGCAGGAGCGACGCCTCGATCGGCTCGGACTGGATGCCGGGGCTTGTCGACGCCCACGCCAGGCGGGAGGTTGCGGCCGCCTCGTCGCTCACCAGGCCTTCCGCCGCGCGCAGGTAACCCGCCTCGCTGGCCAGTGAGAGCGCCGCGAAGATCGCGAAGGCGGCGCCGAGGGTGGGCATCAGCGGCGAGACGATCTGCGGCACCCGGTCCTGCTCCCCGGGCGGCACGAGCGCCCGTACGCCCATCCGCCCCAGGACCGCGACCAGTAGCGCGATGGCGAGCCAGCCCGCAACCAGCACCACCGCGGGCAGCGAGGTCAACCAGTTCACCGCATCACCTACAGCGCGGTCGGCCGAGCGTTCACCGTCATTTCTAGTCTCGTTCGCGAAGTCCGCCGAGGTGCCGGTCTGGACAAATCCTGTGTGGGTCCGCCTAGCTCCGGACCTGCCACGGCGGCGCGCCGCCCGTCCAGGCCAGCCGCTTGCGCATGTGTACGGTGGCGCCGCCGCCGCTGGTGACGCTGTCGAAGTTCGCGTGGTCGGTCAGCGCGGCGATCAGGGCCGCCCCACGGCCGCGTGCGGCCAGCGGGTCGGGCATGGTGGGCCGCGGCCGGTGGTTGACGAACCCCGGGCCGTCGTCGGTGACGTCCATGGTGAGCAGGTCGTTCTCCAGACCGATGACGACCTGATAGCCCGCGCCACTGCCGGCGTGGTCGAGCACGTTCGTGCAGGCCTCGCTCAGGGCAAGCTTCACGTCGCCCAGGCAGTCGCCGTCGATGCCGGTCTGCTCCAGCATCGCTGCCACAGTGCGTCGCGCCAACGGCACGCTCACGGCATCCTGTGGCAGTGACAAAGTCACCTCGATGCGCAAGAAAGCCCTCCCCGCTGAATCGCCGATGTACCGCCACCCCCGGGCCGGCGATATGCAGCGCAGCCTTCCCAGACCATCGAGATTTCAACCCTCAGAGTCCCGCTCGGCACGTCCTGTCCAGCCGTCCGCGCGCGTGCGGCGCGCACAGATCGTGCTGCGCCGCAGCATCTCGGACATCGCGCCAACCCGTCGCTGACTTTCGGACAGGGGTGGTCTGCCCGGTTCCGGTCTGTTCGAACCCTCCTCACGTGCCAGCGACGATCGACTGCCCGGCCAGGTGCGGTGGTGGCTCGGTGACGGACGCGACTAGCCTGGCCACTAGGTGATACGGAATGTCCCCACAAACACCACCGGAACCGGCTGACGGCGACGCGGCCGCCGAAGGCGCGCACGAGCACAGTCGCGCCCAGGCCGCCGACGAACGCGACCGTATCGCCGACGAGCGTGACCGCATCGCCGACGAGCGCGACCGCATCGCCGACGAGCGCGAGGCCGCCGCACCCAACCCGCCGACTGCGCAGCGTCACCGCGAGGCCGACATGCGCGACCGCGCGGCCGACGACCGCGACCGGGCGGCCGAGGCACGACATGAGGCCGCCGCCGACCGCGCCCAGCGGGCCGCCAGGGCGATCGTGAGGGACCAGGCGGCGGATTTTCGTGACGACGACGCCGACGAGCGTGACCGTGACGCCGACCTGCGCGACCGCGCGGCCGACCGGCGTGACCGCGACGCCAACCAACGCGACCGCAGCGCCGAGTCACGGAGGCAGCGGGCCGCCGAGGCGCAACCCGACATAGCGGCCCTGCTGGACGACAGCGACCAGCGGGACTGGCGGGCCGAGCGGCGCGACCGAGCCGCCGAGCGGCGCGATCTCGACGCCGAGGATCGCGATGACAGCACCCGCGAGGACGTACTCGACCGGAGCATGTCGGCCGCGGACCGGCTGCTGAGCGGTGAGGACCGCGACCACGCCGCCGGCGACCGGGCGTACCTGATCGGCGAGCTCCACAGGGCGCGCTCGACGCAGCGCGCCGCCGAGGAGGACCGGGCCGAGTCCGGTCGCGACCGTGCCGCTGCCGAGGAGGACCGCGAGCACGCGGCGAAGGACCGCCTGGCCGCACAGTACGACCGCGAGTACGCCGCCGAGGACCGCGCCGAAGCGGCGACCGATCGAGAGCACGCCGACGAGGACGAGGAGAAGGCCACCGAGTAGGCGCGGACCGCGTTAGCGGCTGGGCACCTCAGATCGAACCGGGTTCCGGCGGGGGCGTCAACGCCGCCGTCGGTACAGGTAGAGCGCGATCGCCACCACGGCGATGATCACGACCAGCGCGATCGGGTGGTGGAACAGGAACAGCAGACCGAGCCCGCGGCGGAAGCCGAACGGTCGGGGGATCCGTCTCACGGCAGCGCCTCTCGGTCTGGCAGAGGAACATCCTCATCTTCACGGTCGCACAGGTCGGCACAGAAGTCCCTCCGTGCTCCTGCCAAGGACGGGGGTGAGGTCAGCGCCAGCCCAGCTCGGGAGCGACATGGCGTAGCACGCTCTCCACGACGTGCGCGTTGTAGTCCACGCCGAGCTGGTTCGGAACCGTCAGCAGCAGGGTGTCGGCGGCCTCGATGGCCTCGTCCTCGGCGAGCTCCTTGACCAGCTGGTCCGGCTCCGCGGCGTACGACTTGCCGAACCTGGCTACGCCGCCGTCTATGTAGCCGACCTGGTCCTGGCTGCCGGACTCGCGGCCGAAGTAGGCCCGGTCGAGGTCGCTGACGATCGGGAAGATGCTCCGGCTGACCGAGACCTGCGGCTTGCGTTCGTGTCCCGCCTCCTGCCAGGCGTCCCGGAACCGCTGGATCTGCTCGGCCTGGAGCTGGTGGAACGGCACGCCGGTGTCCTCGGTGAGCAGCGTCGAGCTCATCAGGTTCATCCCCTGCTCCGCGGTCCACTCGGCCGTCGCGCGGGTTCCCGCGCCCCACCAGATGCGCTCGCGAAGCCCCGGCGAGTGCGGCTCGAGCCGCAGCAGGCCGGGCGGGTTCGGGAACATCGGGCGCGGGTTGGGCTGCGCGAACCCCTCTCCCTCGAGCAGCCCGAGGAACACCCGGGTGTGCTCACGGGCCATCGCTGCGTGGTCGGACCCGTCGGCGGGCTCGTACCCGAAGTAGCGGAACCCGTCGACCACCTGCTCCGGGGATCCCCGGCTGATGCCGAGCTGCAGTCTCCCGCCGGCGATCAGGTCCGCCGCACCGGCGTCCTCGACCATGTACAGCGGGTTCTCGTAGCGCATGTCGATCACGCCGGTCCCGATATCGATCCGGCTCGTCCTCGCGCCGACCGCGGCCAGCAGGGGGAACGGCGAGGCCAGCTGCCGGGCGAAGTGGTGCACCCGGAAGTACGCGCCGTCGGCGCCGATCTCCTCGACCGCCTCGGCGAGCTCGATGGACTGCAACAGGGCGTCGGAGGCCGAACGCGTCTGCGAATGCGGCGACGGCGACCAGTGACCGAAGGAGAGAAATCCGATCTTCTTCATGCCTCATGCCACCACGACGAGAGCTCCGGACATTTCTCCGGTACCCGATGCGGGGGCCTCTATCCGGCGCGGACCCTTGTTCGGGCCCGCTGCGGCGCGGTACAACGCGATTGTGAACGGAAGCGAGGCTCCCGCGTTCGGAATCGACTTCGGCGGCAGCGGCATCAAGGGGGCGCCGGTCGACCTCGATGTCGGCGAGTTCGCCGCCGACCGGGTGCGTATCGAGACGCCGCACAAGGCGACGCCCGAGAACGTCGCGGACATCGTGGCCGAGCTGGTCGAACAGGCCAAGCTCGCAGACGACGGCACGGTCGGGATCACGGTGCCCGGCGTCGTCAAGGGGGGCGTGGTGCACACGGCCGCCAACATCGACTCCTCCTGGGTGGGCACCGACGCGCAGTCGCTGTTCGCCGACCGGCTGAAGCGCCATGTGACGGTGGTCAACGACGCCGACGCCGCGGGACTGGCGGAGGCCCGCTACGGCGCCGCAAAGGGCGTGGACGGACTCGTCATCGTCACCACGCTGGGCACCGGCATCGGGTCGGCACTGGTCTACAGGGGCACCCTGGTCCCCAACTCGGAGCTCGGTCACCTCGAGGTCGACGGCCACGATGCCGAGAGCCGCGCGGCCAACAGTGTGCGCGAGAACAACGACCTGTCGTGGAAGGCCTGGGCCAAAGCCCTGACCCGCTACTACCGCGCCGTGGAGACGGTGCTGTCTCCGGACCTTTTCGTCATCGGTGGCGGGGTCAGCAAGCGCGCCGACAAGTTCGTGCCCCACATCCACGTCGACACTCCTATGGTCCCGGCCACGCTGCTCAACACCGCGGGGATCGTCGGTGCAGCGCTGCTCGCGCATGAGTCGGCACAGGTGTCGTCACCCTGACCCTTGTCGGCTCAGAGTTCGATGACGAGGTCGAGCATGTCGACGACCGGCCGGAAACCGAGCGCTTCGTAGACCCTGTTGGACGTGGGGTTCGCCTGGTCCGTGTAGAGGCACACGCGGGCACCGCCGGAGAGAAGACGCCGGGAGACCTCGGCGACCGCGTTGCTGGCCCAGCCGCGTCCGCGCTCCGCAGGCGGGGTGTACACCGGTGCGATCCGGGCGACACCGAACGACGGCGGGGTGGCCCCTGTCAGGTGCACGGGCCGGCCCGACTCGTCCACCCAGAACCAGAAGTCACCGTCCCGGACTCGTCGCCGCAGGTCTGGGGTGCTGGGCAGATGGTCCGCAGTCGTACCGCGGGGCCGGCCGGCCTGCTCGTCCGCGTCACCGCTGAACGCGCCGAACCACTCGGCCACCAGGTTCAGCTCCGCCTCGGTGGCGACCACCAGCCTGCCGGGCACCGGGTCCGGCGGGACCAGCTCGCCGAGCTCGTGCAGGGTCGTGTGCCTGGAGACCGCGACGACCCCACCGCCGAGCCTTGCCAGCTCCGCCGCGCACACCTGCGCGGTGGGCGCGGCGCCGTTCACGCCGAGAACGCCCTCGCCGCGCTCGTGGAGGGTGCGGGCGAGCGCCACCGCGGCCTCCTCGGGCATGGGGAGCAGGAACGGGGGCCACGGAGGAAAGGCGGCCGTACGCATGCCCGCGCCGACGACGTGGCCGGCCTCCTCCCGCACGACCAGCCACCAGTCTCCGTCCGGCTGGCGAACCCCGTCCGCGACCTCCGCGGCCGCCCGGTGGGCCAGTGTCGTCACCACCGTGCTCACCACCGGTTCGGCGGCCAGGTAGTCGTCCGCCGCGGCCAGGAACTCGCCAGGACCGTCACAGAACTGCAGCCGTGCGGGGCTCACCCGGCGCAGGCTACCCGGGCCGAAGTCTCGCCGACGCGGTCCCGCCGGCGCAGTTCCGGGACCGCGGTGGATGCACGCGGAGGAAACGCCGACAATGAGGGGATGGTCCTCATCGAGGCCGCCTTCGTGGTCGGCATTGTGTCGGTCATCGTCTACGCGACGATGTGGCTGCTGACGCGCTTCCGGGCCCCGCAACGCCCGGTGACGACCGCCGGGCGGTGGCGGGCTGCGCACTACGACGTCAAGGGACGCACGCGGGTCGTGCTGCAGAAGGTCTCCCCCAGCGGCGCCAAGGTCGACGAGCACATCATCGCGACCATCCCCGTCGACGACCCGGACTACGACGCGAAGTTCCTCGCCGCGATGAGCAGCGCCCGTGAGCGACGCGCGCTGTTCGAGATCGAGGACGACCACTAGCTCGTGCGAGCCCCTGGGGCAGACATGATGAGGTCATGAGCCAGGACCTCTGGGCCTCGTTGGCCGGCCAGTTCGTCGACGAGGCCTACGCCTCGGTGAAGGGACAGGTGCGGACGTACGTCCTGCACAGCCATCTGCTCGAGCACCTGCCGGCGCCGCCGGCCGCCGTCCTGGACGTCGGTGGAGGCGCCGGTCACCAGTCCATTCCCCTGGCACGGGCGGGCTACGAGGTCACGCTGCTCGACTCCTCGCCCGCGATGCTGCAGAAGGCCGAGCAGCGGCTGGCCTCGGAGACCGAGGCGGTACGCGGTCGGGTGCGGCTCGTGCACGCCGAGGGCGAGGCGGCGAACGAGGCCACGGGCGGCGAGGGGTTCCAGGCCGTGCTGTGCCACGGGGTCCTCATGTACCTGGACCGCCCGGACCGCCTCGTGAGCGCGCTGTGCCAGTGCGCCGCGCCGGCCGGGCTGGTCTCCCTGATGGCGCTCAACGCCAGGACCCTGGCGACACGACCGGCCCTGGAGCGCCGATGGGCCGATGCGCTGGCGGCGTTCGACGCCGGCGGTGAACGCGGCGTGCTCGGTGTCGACACCCGGGCCGACACCGTCGAGGGGCTGTCGGAGCTGCTGCGCACGCACGGCGTCGAACCTGAGGCCTGGTACGGCGTGTGGCTGTTCACCGACCTGGTCGACGTCGCCTCGGCAACGGCGGAGGAGGCGTCGGAGATCGCGGCGGTCGAGCTGCGGGCCAGCCGTCAGGACCCGTACCGCGGCTTCAGCCGGGTCTTCCATCTCCTGGGCCGGCGCAGCGGATAGGCGCCGGCCGGCGCTCAGCTGCCGGGTGCCGTCCGCTTCAGGAACCGCTCGCGGTCGACCACGACGCGGGTGACCTCACCGCGTCCGACGACCTGGCCGTCATCGTGTTCGGCCTGGAAGTCGAACACGAGCAGCCGTTCGTCGACCCGAGCCAAGGTGGCGGTCACGAAGACCGCCGTGTCCAGGGGGCTGGGCTGGTCGTGCTGGAGCTGCAGCCGCATGCCGACGCTGGTCTGCGACTCGTCCAGCTCAGCCGCGATCGCCGCGCACGTGGCGTCCTCCGCCCAGGTCAGCAGGCGGGACGAGGCGAGGACCGGAACGTCGCCGGTCCCGAGCGTGCGTGCGAGGTCGGCGTCGGTGACCTTGTGAGAGACGCGGGCAGTGGCACCCACCGCGGGCATCGATGCGCTCATCTCCGGCCCGTACCCGAGAGGTGCGGTGCGTAGACGGTCGCGAGTGACCTACGCACCGTCAGCCGTCCTCGGCGAGGGCGGCCAGCCGGTCGAGCGAGGCACGGAGCTTGTCCGGCGTGGTCGCCCGGGCCCGGCGGAAACGGGTCTCGTCGGCCAGCTGGGTCCAGTCGTAGGTGTGGGTGACACGCGTGGTCGACGCGTCGACCGGCTCGAGCTCCCACCGCCACAGGTGGCCCGGAGGCTGCTGGCCCGGCTCGGCCGGTCGCCAGGCGATGCGGCGGCCCTCGTCGAACTCCACCACGTGGTTCTCGCGAACCTGGCCTCCGGTGAGGGTCATGCTGAACACGTCGTCGACCCCGTGGATGCGCTGCCCGGCGGGCGCCTCCGACAGGTTGTCGTTGCCGTCCCAACGAGGCTGCTGAGCCGGGTCGGCGATGAGCTCGAAGATCTGCTCGGACCCGGCCGAGATCTCACGGGTGGCGCTGACGACGCGCGCGTCCTCCTGGTCGCTTGTCATCGCCCCATCGAAGCACACGGCGCGCCGCAGCCTCGGCCTGCTGCGGGCCTTCCGTACCGACGTACTGGCGCAGCCACTGTCTAGTGTTGGGCCGTGCAGACCTCGGTGATCTCCCTGCGCCGCTACCCGGTGAAGTCGATGGGCGGCGAGAGCCTCGACGAAGCCGAGGTCGACTCCCGCGGCTTCGTCGGAGACCGGTGGTACGCCGTCGAGGACGAGGACGGACGCCTGGCGTCGGGGAAGAGCACCCGCCGTTTCCGGCGTCGCGACGCCGTCTTCGACTACTCCGCCGAGACGGAGCCCGACGGCCGTGTCGTCGTCCGCCGGGGCGACACCCGTTGGTACGTGGGCGACCCAATTCTCGAGCAGCGGCTCTCGGACGACATGCGGGCGGCGGTGCGGATCACGCCCGCGGGCAGCGTTCCGCACCACGACGACGGCTCGGTCTCGCTCGTCAGCTCGGCCAGCCTGCAGTGGTGCGCCGACCGGTGGGACGGCAGCCCAGACCCGCGGCGGCTGCGCGTCAACATCGTGCTCGGCGGCGACGAGCCGTTCGTCGAGGAGCAGTGGGTGGACCGAGAGCTCGAGATCGGGTCGGCCCGGCTACGTGTCGTGCAGCGGGTGCCTCGCTGCCGCATGATCGACATCGAGCAGGACGGCACCGACCCCGGCATCCACTGGCTCAAACCGCTGACCCAGGAGCGGGAGATGTGTCTTGCCGTCTATGCCGACGTCACCCGTCCGGGCCGCATCGCCGTCGGGGACCAACCGCGGCCCGTGTAGATGGCCGTTCCGACGGTGAGATTCACGAGCCCGCGTGACGTCCCTGGATCCGCTAGCCGCAACAAGTGTCGGGCTATGCTTTTCCGTCTAACGGGAGGAGTCGGACATGACTCTGCTGGTAGTTCTTCTGGTGGCTTTGGCCGTGCTGGCCGGGTGCCTCGTGGTCCTCTTCCGCAGGCAGCGTTTGAACAAGGGCGCGGACGAATGGACGCACGGCGCGGAGCGCCTCCCCAGCCTGAGCGAAAGGGCCGACACAGCCCCGCACGTCGACGGCAGCGCCGGTACCGGCATCGGCGTCGTGCTGTAAGCGAGGCCACCTCTCGGCTGCCCCCCACATGGGCCATTGCCACCCGCACCACAAGCGCGTTGCATCGATCAGGAGCGCTTGTCGCGTAGGGACGGGGGTCGGTCGGGTATGTCCGCGAAACACAGGGGGCGATCGAGGCGTCCGCGCCGGAGCCATCTGGTCACTGCCTGCGCCGCGGCAACCGCGTTGTTGCTGACCTCGTGCACGACCTCCAGCTCAGCCGGTGGAACCCGGCCGACCGAGCAGGCCGCGGCTCAGGTCGCCGTGCGGGAGGTGCCACCGGCGGTCCAGAAGATCATGGACCAGCCCGACTACAAGACCGCCCGCCTCATCTACGCCGTCACCGACCTGAAGAGCGGCGACCTTCTGCTCGCGCACCGCGAGAACGAGATGGCCTTCACCGGTTCCACGGCCAAGCTGTTCACCGTAGGCACCGCGTTCGACGTGCTGGGTCCGGACCACCGCGTCACCACCCCGGTGTACGCGACCGCACCCGTGCAGGCCGGTGTCGTCCACGGCGACCTCGCACTGGTGGCCTCTGGAGACCTGGCCATGGGTGGCCGCGGTGCCCTCGCCGGCAAGTTCAACTACACCTTCAACGCGCACGCCGTCGACCACGTGTACGGGGATATCGCCCCCAACGCGGTCAAGCCGAAGGGCAACCCGCTGGCCGGCCTGGACGATCTCGCCCGGCAGATAGCGGCCAACGGCGTGACCCGCGTGGCCGGCGACGTGGTGGTCGACCAGCGCCTCTGGAAGCCCTTCGACAGCCAGGAAGGTGTCGTACCGGCGATCTTCGTGAACGACAACCTGCTCGACATCACGGTCACGCCCGCCGTTCGCGGCCAGACCGCGACCGTCGCGGCGACCCCACGTTCTGCTGCCTTCTCCGCGGTGTCGCAGGTGAAGACCGTGGCCGGGTCCGACAGCGACATCCAGGTCGCCGCCGACCCCGCGGACCCCCACAGCATCGTCGTGTCGGGCACGATCGGCGCGGCGGCCGGCCCGCACCTGACGGTCTACCGCATCCCCGACCCCGCGTCGTGGGCGCGGACGCTGTTCATCGAGGCCCTCGAGCGCGCCGGGGTCACCGTCGACGCCGACCCGGTCGCGGACAACCCGAAGCCGCCCACGGCTCCCTACCAAGGTGTGCTGAAGCTCGCGTCGTTGCAGTCACCGCCGCTCCGGGAGTTCGGGAAGATGATCCTCGCGACCAGCTACAACACCGGCGCGAACGCGCTGCTGTGCGACCTGGCCGTGCACGAGGGTTCGACCGACTGCCTGGAAGGCCTCCAGCCGATCCGCCGCCTGATCGACCAGGCCGGGCTGGCGTCCAACGACGTCGTGCTCGTCGACGGACAGGGCGCGGACCCGGCGTCGACGACCCCTGCGCAGATGGTGGCCTGGCTGCGCTGGACCAAGGACCAGAGCTGGTCTGCTGCCTTCGACGCAGGTCTTCCGGTGCTGGGTGAGTCGGGGACGCTGGCCAGCGTCGGGCAGAGCAGCCCGGCACGAGGCAAGGTCATGGCCAAGACCGGCACCAGCGCCCACCCGGATCCCGCCACCGGCCGGGTGCTGCTGAACGTCCAGAGCCTCGCGGGGTTCATGAAGACAGACGACGGACGGACCCTGGTCTTCAGCACCGCGCTGAGCGGCGCGACCTACCCCGACGTGCTGACCACGCTGGTCAAGTCGAACACCGACGTCGCCGCCGTGGCCACGGACCTCCAGCAGACCCTGTCGCGCTGAGCTGTCGCGCTGAACTGTCGCCCTGGGCGCATCCGCGGTCACGGCGCCAGACGCTCGGCCAGCCAGGCAAGGGCAAGCGGGTAGCGGTACTCGATCGCGCCGTGGCCGGCGTCGAACAGCTCGAAGTGCACGCGCTCGTCGGCGACCCCGATGCGCCGGAGGCCGTCGCGGAACGCCGTGGCGCCGAGGTCGAGGTACACCTCGTCTCGCGTGCCGCCGTCGACCCATGCCGCGGTGAGGCTGCGGAGCGCGTCGGCGTAGTCGGCGCGCTCCAGCATGCGTACGGGGTCCCAGTCCAGCCAGCGCTGCCAGACGTCCTCGACGAGCCTTCCGGTCAGCGGGTCGAACGGCAGATGGACCGTGCCGTCCTTGTCCGCGGAGAAGCAGGCGGCGACGCCCAGCAGGATCAGCAGCTTCGAGTCCGCCTCCTTGGTGAAGGCGACGCGGGAGCGAAAGTCCTTCCACCAGCGCCAGATGTCGCCGTCGTAGGCGCGCAGCGCGCGGACCGCCTGGGCGAACTCGGGGATGTAGCAGTACTCGTACAGCGCGTCGCCGGCGTGCGTGGCCAGCGCGCCGAACAGGTCGGGCCGGAGCATCGGTGTGATCATCGCGCCGAAACCGCCGCTGGACTTGCCCGTGATCGCCCGGTGTCGCGGGTCGGCCAGGGTCGGGTACGTGTGGTCGACGAAGGGCACGATCTCGTCGCAGAGGTAGGAGTGGTAGCGGCCCGTTCCCGGCGAGTCCACGAACTGGCTGCCGCCGTACGCGGTCCACGCATCGACGTAGACCACGAGTACGTCGGGGACGCCAGGGTCGCTGAGGACCGCGTCGAACAGCTCGGTCACCGGCTGCCGGAAGGGCATGCGGTTGCGCCACATCGCCAGATGACCGGTGTAGCCCTGGATCACGTAGACGACGGGATACCGGCGGTCGCTGTCGAAGCCCGGCGGCAGGTGCACCCACAGTGGCCGTTCGTGGGGGTCGCCCAGCGGGTTGTCACGCAGCAGCTCGCTGGCAACCACGTGCTCGTCGACCCGGCCCGACATCTCACCCGACCACGGCAGCATGGCCGTGAGCCTATCCCGCCGGGCACTGCCCACTTCGGGACGCGGCTCCCGGTGCGCCCTGGCGGCTCACACTGCTTGCAATGCGGGCAATGGGTTGACATGAACGCTTTTGTCCCTGGCATAGTCGCGGCCGAGGTCGTCATCCGGATGGTGGCCTCAGGGGCCGGACCGACCCACGGGTCCGGCCGCGTGCTGGGCACACCACGTGCTTGGTGCAGTCGGGTACCTAGACCCCGTATCTGGCGTACCTGAGCCGCCCCCGTCCTTCGTGCGCCCCCTACCGAAGGTGGGGGCGGTCCAATGTCCGCGCACGCCTACGGGCCGCCCGGCGTCGCCGGACGGGGCCAGGTGGGTGCGCGAGGCTCAGGCGAGCTGCCAGACGGCGTCGTCGAGCGAGTCGTAGATCGGGAACAGCTTGATGAGGTCGGTGATCTGCAGCGCCCGGAGGACCAGCCCGGAGGGACCGACAAGGCAGAACGTGCCGCGCTGCCGGTGGTGGTTGCGGTTCAGCGCGCCCACCATGGCGGCCATGCCGGACGAGTCGAGGAACGTCACCCGGGTCAGGTCGATGATGATCCGGTCCGACGTCCGGGCCGCTTCCTCCAGTGCCTCGCTCAGTGCTGGGGAGGTGCACAGGTCGACCTCGCCGGAGGCGACCACGACTGCGCATCCGCGCACGCACTCGGTACGGAAGAGTGCGTAGTCGAAGGCGTGCTCACCTTCATCTGACAGGAAAGCATGAGCCACCGCGGCCCATCTCCCTTCAGCCGGCTGCGGGGACCAGGCAACCGGAAGGGCTCGCCGCACTCACCCAGGAACGGGTGCGGGTCCGTGCGGCATCTTTCGTGGAACAGTCTACGACCGAAAAGGCGGCAAGGGACCAGGCAAATCCAGGGTCACGGGTCGAGCCGACCTATTCGGCAGATCTCGGCGGCGACCTCGGCGATCGGGCGGTCCTCTGCGAACGCGTGCGCACGGATGAGCGCGACCGCGTTTTCGATGCCCCACCCGAACCGGGCGTGCAGCAGACCCGCCGCCTGGTGCATCCCGGGCTGGAAGTCCTCGTCCTGGAAGACCTCGAGGCCCGGCATGCCCGCTTCGTCGACGAACACCAGGTCGGGCGCCTGTAGCACCGTCTGGCCCAACGCCTCCGCGACCTCGCCCAGGCCGCACGACCTGTCCGCCAGAGTCGGCACGGTGGCGCCGGTGAAGGTCAGGGCGCCACCCATGCCTCCGTCGCCGAGGTCCACCGGAACTGCAGCCACCGCGCGCACGCCCAGGTCCGCGACCGCAACGCCATACCTCGGCCAGCGCAGCTCCACCTCCGGCCCGCGCGCCGTCGGTGCTCCTCCCCGCAGCGCCTCCCAGTACGGTCCCTCGCTCAACGTCACCTCGAGCTCGTGCGCCCGGCGTGCCGTCTCGTCCGAGGCGGCGACGAGCGTCTCGGCGCCCGTGAGGTCGCTCACCGACAGGACGGCACCACGCCAGCCGGCCGTGTTGGCGACGGCGCTCATGAGGACCGGCCGCAACAGCAGGTCGGCGTCGTCTCGCATGGCCCACCGGCCCAGCTTGCGGGCGAAGTCGCGGTGCATCCGCTCCGCGGCACGCTGACACGCCTCGCCCCTGCGGTGCATCGCGGCGACGCGCGTGTGGACCCGTGCCTCGGGCAGCCCGAGGCCGGCCATCTGCTCCTGCCGGGCGGCGATCTCGGCAGCGTGCTGCGCCGCCCGCCGCGCCTGCTCAGCAGCCCGCCGGGCGAAGTGCAACGCCCGCAAGGCCGACTCGGCGCCGCGGGAGTCAGGACCGCCCACGACGGCAGAGTAAGTCCAGGCCGACCGGGTAGCCAAGGCCTCGACGAGCCGGGGCCTCGCACCGGACCCCGAAGCGATGGATCGACCCTCGCATCCGGCTCGTAACGGTCCTACCTTGGACGTACAGGTGTCGAGACAGGGACTCGACCGTGGACGTTCTAGACATCGCGCGGTGGCAGTTCGGCATCATCACCGTCTACCACTTCATGTTCGTGCCGATCACGATCGGCCTGAGCGCGGTCATAGCCTTCCTCGAGACCGCCTGGGTGCGCACCAAGAAGCCCGAGTACCTACGGCTGACCAAGTTCTTCGGCCGGCTGTTCCTCATCAACTTCGCGATCGGCGTCGTCACCGGCATCGTCCAGGAGTTCCAGTTCGGGATGAACTGGTCCGACTACTCCCGCTTCGTCGGTGACGTCTTCGGCGCCCCGCTGGCCATCGAGGGTCTGCTCGCGTTCTTCCTCGAGTCGACCTTCCTGGGCCTGTGGATCTTCGGCTGGGACGTCCTGCCACGCGCGCTGCACGCGTGCATGATGTGGTTGGTCCACATCGGCACGCTGTTCTCCGCGTGGTTCATCCTCGCCGCGAACTCGTGGATGCAGCACCCCGTGGGCTACCGGTTCAACGCCGCCACCGGACGCGCCGAGCTGACCGACTTCTGGGCGGTCATGGTCAACAAGGTCCAGCTCGTCACGTTCCCCCACATCCTCACGGCGGCGTACATGACCGCCGGCGCGTTCGTCATCGGCGTGGCGGCGTACCTCTACCTGAGCCGGCGGCACGCCGAGGACCGGCCGCTCTACCGCAAGGCGATCCGGATCGGCGCGGTGGTGACCCTCGTCGCCGGTCTCGGCGTGGCGGTCTCCGGCGACTTTCAGGGCAAGGTCATGACCGAGGTGCAGCCGATGAAGATGGCGGCCGCCGAGGCGCTGTACGACACCAGCGACAGGTGCGCGCCGTTCTCCCTCTTCACCGTGGGTACGCCGAACGGCAAGACGGAGAAGTTCGCGATCACCGTGCCGTGCCTGCTGTCGTTCCTGGCCACGGGGTCGTTCGAGGGCAGGGTCGAGGGCATCAACCAGCTGCGTGCGCAGTACAAGCAGCAGTACGGCACAAACCCAGGAACGTCCTACTACGAGCCTGGCGACTACGTGCCGGTCATCCCGGTGACCTACTGGTCCTTCCGCTTCATGATCGGTCTGGGTGTGTTCAGCGCCCTGGGCGCCGCGCTGCTGCTGTACCTCACCCGCGGTGGTCGACGACCCTCCCGGCGCTGGTTCGGTTGGCTGAGCATCGGCCTTCCGGTCGCCATGGTCCTGGGGAACTCCGTTGGCTGGATCTTCACCGAGATGGGCCGCCAGCCCTGGGTCGTCTTCGGCCTGATGACGACCGCGCACGGTGTCTCTCCCGGTGTCAGTGTCGGGGAGGCGCTGACGTCGGTGGTGGTGCTGACGCTGCTGTACGCCGGACTCGCCGTGGTCGAGATCGGCCTCATGGTGAAGTACGTCCGGCTTGGCGCCGAGCCGTTCGAGGAGCCGCCGACGCCGTCGCTGCGCGGGCCCCGGGACGCGGACGCGCCGCTGAGCTTCGCCTACTGAGGGAGGAGGCCGATGGAGCTCACCACTGTGTGGTTCGTCCTCATCGCCGTGCTGTGGATCGGCTACTTCACCCTGGAGGGGTTCGACTTCGGTGTCGGAATGCTGCTTCCGGTGCTCGCCAGGAACGAGACCGAGCGCAGGGTCATGTACAACACCATCGGGCCGGTCTGGGACGGCAACGAGGTCTGGGTTCTCGTCGCCGGAGGAGCGACCTTCGCGGCGTTTCCCGAGTGGTACGCCACGCTGTTCAGCGGCTTCTACCTGCCGCTGCTGATCATCCTGGTCGGGCTGATCGTTCGCGGGCTGGCCTTCGAGTACCGGCACAAGCGCGACGAGGCCAGGTGGAAGGCGCGCTGGGACCTCGCGCTGATCGTCGGCTCGTTCGTGCCGGCGCTGCTGTGGGGCGTCGCCTTCGCCAACATCGTGCGCGGCGTGCCGATCGACCAGAGCAAGGAGTTCACCGGCAGTCTGCTCACGCTGCTGAACCCGTTCGGCCTGCTCGGTGGGCTGGTCATGGTCGCCCTGTTCGTCACCCACGGCGCCATGTACGTCGCCCTCAAGACCACCGGCGACATCAGGTACCGGGCGCGGGACCTGTCGGTGGGGGCCGGGCTTGGTGCGGCAGTCCTGGCCGTGGTCTTCCTGGCCTGGACGCAGCTGGACACCGGCACAGCCGGGTCGGCCGTCGTGTTCGTCCTCGCCGCCCTCGCGCTGGTGGCCGGGATCGTGATGGCACGCGCCGGCCGCGAGGGCTGGGCCTTCGTCGGCACGTTCGTCACGATCGCGCTCGCTGTGGCCGGTCTGTTCGTGGCGCTGTTCCCCGACGTGATGCCCTCGTCGAGCGACCCGGCCTTCTCGCTGACCACGACGAACGCCTCGTCGACCGCCTACACGCTGCAGGTGATGACCATCGTGGCGCTGGTGTTCACGCCGGTCGTGCTCTGCTACCAGGGCTGGACGTACTGGGTGTTCCGCCGCCGGATCGGGGTCCAGCACATTCCCCAGCCCGCGGCCGTGTCAGGGCCGGAACACCCCGGTCGCACTGGTCCTGCCCGAGCGGCTGCGGACCGAGGTGGCCACGCTGCCCGGACCGTCCGGCGCCGTCGGTTCCGTCGCCACCACCAGACCGTCGAAGTCGAACACCGGTGACACCAGCCGGTACTCGAATCGGGTGCCGGCACGCACGGCCGTTCCCTGACGGCGCACCGCCTCGGTCATCAGCAGTGCCTGCAGGGGCCCGTGCACGACCAGGCCCGGGTAGCCCTCGACGTCGCGCGCGTACGTGCGGTCGTAGTGGATGCGGTGCCCGTTGTAGGTGAGCGCGGAGAACCGGAACAGCAGGGGCACCGGCGTCTCGACCTCCCAGTCTCCCGGGGCGGAGGGGACCGCGGCCTCATGCTGGGAGCCGGGCTCGGCCTCCTCCCCGGCGTTCGGTGTCGCGCCGTCCTGCTGCGCGGCCGCGCGGTAGACGATGTCCTGCTCCTCCTCGAGCACCACCTGCCCGCCCTGGCTGACCCGGTGCAGCACCGTCACGAAGGTCATCGGCCCGCTGCGGCCCTGCTTGTCGACCGACTTCGCGACGCTCGTACGCCGGGTGGCGGGCTCTCCGCACCGCAGGGCGCCGTCGCGACGCACCCGGCCACCGGCCCACATCCGGCGGCGGCCGGGCTCGGGCGGCGCCGGGATCGTGCCTCGCACCGGGTGCCCGTCCGGGCCGAGGTCGGCGGTGGCCGGCCGTTCGAGCAGGTAGAGCCAGTGCCACAGCAGCGGCAGCTCCTCACCGCCCTCCAGGTCCGGCACGGGTACGTCGAGCAGGGCCCCGAGCGCCTCGGCGGGACCCGGCAGGACGATCTCGGACCGCTCGATCACGTCAGCTGTCGTCGTCACGACGACACCTTGTGGCGCTTGATCAGCTGCCGGGTGATGACGTTGCGCTGGATCTCGTTGGTGCCCTCGCCGACGATCATCAGCGGAGCGTCGCGGAAGTACCGCTCGACGTCGAACTCCGTGGAGTAGCCGTAGCCACCGTGGATCCGCACGGCGTTGAGGGCGATCTCCATCGCGGTCTCGGAGGCGAACAGCTTGGCCATGCCGGCCTCCATGTCCGCCCGCTCACCGTCGTCGTAGCGGCGTGCGGCGTAGTGCACCAGCTGCCTGGCCGCGGTGAGGGTGGTGGCCATGTCGGCGAGGTAGTTGCCGATCGACTGGTGCTTCCAGATCGGCTTGCCGAAGGCCTCCCGCTGCTGGGCGTAGACGACCGAGTCCTCGAGCGCTGCCGCACCGACGCCGAGTGCCCTCGACGCGACCTGGATGCGCCCGATCTCCAGACCACGCATCATCTGCGCGAACCCGTGTCCCTCCTCCTCGCCGAGCAGGGTGGACGTAGGCACCCGGAAGTCGTCGAAGGACAGCTCGCAGCTCTCCACGCCCTTGTAGCCCAGCTTCGGCAGGTCGCGCGACAGGGTGAACCCGGGCCCCTTCTCCACCAGCAGGATGCTGACGCCGCGGTGCGCGGGCTCGGCCTTGGGGTCGGTCTTGCACATCAGGGCGACGAGCTGCGAGTGGCGCGCGTTGGTGATCCACGTCTTGGACCCGTTGACGACGTACTCGTCACCCTGACGCCGTGCGGTCGTACGCATGGCCTGCAGGTCCGACCCGCCGCCCGGCTCGGTGAGCGCCATGGTGGCGCGGACCTCGCCGGTCGCCATCCTCGGCAGGTAGGTGTCCTTCTGCTCGTCCGTGCCGTAGGTCAGCAGCAGCTTGGACACGACGGTGTGCCCGCCCATCGCGCCGGCGAGGCTCATCCAGCCACGGGCCAGCTCCTCGGTCACCGCGGAGTAGCACGACGTGGACACGTGTGCCTCTCCCCACGGCTCGGGGATCGCGAGCCCGAAGATGCCCATCTGCTTCATCTGGTCGATGAGCTTGGCGGGGTAGGTGTTCGCGTGCTCGAGCTCGCGGACGGCCGGCTTCACCTCGCGGTTGACGAAGTCGCGGACCAGCGCGACGACGGCGGTCTCTTCCTCGTTCAGCTCACTCATGCTGTCCCTCGTCCGGTGCCGACGTGGGGCCGCCTGACCGGTGACCCACGCCACCCATCATGTGCGTGCACCTGGCCGTACGCACCCCGCGGGGCCTTTCCAGCGCGCGCAAGCGGGCCCCTCGCGTCTCGGGACTGGTCGCGGGACGGTCGTCGGTTGTCGCTCAGACCTCGTCTATCGGAGGCTTGTGGCCGTCCGCGGAAGCCGCACGCGGATCCCGCACAAGGAGAGAAAGATGATCGTCCGGTCCAGCCTCGCCGCAGTCGTCACCGTCGCCGGCGTCGCGCTCACGTCCGCCCCCGCAGTCGCCGCCGGCACCGCCGCGACGAGCGGCTGCGTGAGCAACACCGAGTACCGCCAGCTCGGGCTCGGCCAGACGATGGCCCGCGTCACGTCGGTCGCCGGCCCGGACGCGATGGTCAGCGGGCGCGACTGGTCCACCGGCGGTCAGAGCTACAAGGAGCGGCTGTACGCGATGTGCACGCCGACCGACAAGGCACACGCCACGCTCACCACGCGGTTCATGCGCTACCAGGGCGCGTGGCGCGCCTTCGTCATCGACACCCTGATCGGGCCGGAGCCCGCCGGCCCGGCGAACGTCACACCTGGGGCATGACCCGGTCCTCCATGACCCGGCTCGCCACCAGCGCTCGCCTCAGGCTCAGCGGGAAGGTACCCGGATCACCGTGACCGAGTGGGCGGGGAACACCTCGGTGAAGCTGTTGCGCCCGATGCGGCGCCGGTCGGTCCCGAGGTGGACCTGGGTCACCCTCGCGGTGTTCCACGACCAGAAGTGCGCGCCGTTGACCCGGCTGAGGAAGGCGACCCGGCGGCTGACGAACCCCTGCAGGTTCACGCGCGCGCGCACCGCCTTCGTCGGGAGCCGGTTGACCACCAGGAGGCGCGCCTCCTTGCCGGGGGCTCTCGTCGCCGTCACCGACAGCGCCGGGTAGCTGCCCGACGCCCGTGTGGGCCCGTTGCGCCTGGGGTTGCCGGTCAGGCTGACGCCGAGCTTGCGGCTGCCGGGCACGAACAGCGGCTTGATCGCCTCCCGGGTCAGTCCCTCGGCAGACATCGCGAAGTCCGGTGCCGGACCCAGGACGGCACGGTCCTGTTTGGCCAGCAGGTCGCTCCCGGCTGCCAGCGGGATGCCGAGGTTGATCCAGTTGACCCACATGGAGGCCATGTAGGTGGCGTGCGTCATGGACCCCGCCCACTCCGGGTAGGTCTTGGTGTCGCCCCAGATCGTCCCGAACTCGGTGAGTGCCAGCGACGTGCCCCGCGGCAGCGCGCGCTTGAGCTTGGCGACGAAGTCGCGCTCGTGGGCGGTGCCGATCATGTGCCAGTCGTGTCCCTCGATCCGGTTCGCCCAGTGGTTGTGGCCCTCGGACTTGAAGTGCGTGTAGGCGTGCACCGAGAAGCAGTTGTACTTGCGGTGGCCGGCGGCCCGGATGAACTCCTTCAGGCCCCAGGTCACGCAGGTCTTGATCTTCGGGTCGACGGCGCGCATCGCCTTGATGAACGAGAAGACGCCCTCGTGCACCGACGAGTAGCTGGCCTGCACCTTGAAGCCCTTGGGCAGGATCGCGCCGTTCTTGCCGTCGCCGAAGGTGACCTCGCCCTCCTCCTCGTTGACCGAGTACACGTGGTCGTTCTGGCCGAACGCCTGGAGGCCGCCGGCCGGGTCGGCGTCGGTCCAGTCCACGGGCACACCGTTAGCGTTCAGCACCTGCACCTGCATGTTCTGCGCCGGCGGGTACAGCGCCTGGAACACCTGCCCGGGACGACCGACGCTGCGTGAACCGCGGTTCAGCTGCATGCAGTTGCGGCCGAGCATCTCGCCGTTGACCTGGATGGTGGCGCCGTGGATGTACTGGTGCAGCGCGGTCTTCATGTTCTTGGACAGCCAGTAGCGCTGGTGGTTGACGCGCTGCTCGTTGCCGATCTCCCACCACTTGACCCCATACGGCGCCGGGTGGCCGTTCTGCGCCCGCAGGTCGCCCCAGTCGACGCCGTCGTTGGGGTTGCTGGCGTTGCCGTCGGCCGGGGAGTTCATGTACTCCACCCAGTCCGCGGCGTCGCTGGGTGTCTCGGTGATGAACGGCACCATGAGGACGGCCGCCGCACCGACCTGCTCGGTCACCTGCATGTGCTCGTCCACGCCGTAGGAGTTGCCGCGCACGCGCCCGAAGCCCTGCGGCGTCCACTGCCCGTGGGTCTCGCAGCCGCGGCCGACCTGGTTGAGGTCGGGACGGTCGATGGCGTCCTTCCAGTCGAACAGGTTGCCCACGATGCCGCCCGGGTAGCGGATGGCGTTGACACCGGACTGCTGCAGGCGCTTGATCACGATCGGGTTGGGCGCGTTCGTCACCGGGTTCCACATGCCGTGCCCGTTGCTGACGAACCGGTGGTTCACCCCGAGCTCGTGCACCGGCACCTTGGCGTTGGGGTTGCCCGCGTGGACGGTGATCGTCGTACGGGGCGCCCGGTGGTGCCTGGGGGCGACCTGGGCCCCCAGCTGGGCCCCGGACGCGGTGGCACCCCAGGGAAGGGCCAGAGTCAGAGCCGTCGATCCGGCCAGTACCGCCGCGACGAGACGAGCCGCCGGTACCGCGGACCTGATCGCTACACGCCGCATAGAGCCTTCCCGGGGTTGAGGGCGCGACGGCTTACGGGCGCGCCGAAAAGAACTGGTTGAACCGTCATCCCAGCACTCGAGAGCACCCGCTCGCGGGGGAAACGAGGGAATTGACCCATCCGGACTAACGGCGCGGGCCCAACCGAGCCCAAGCGAGCCAGCCCTTGCCGAACAACCTGACCAGGAACCGTCGACGTGGTCGACTCCGGCGCCGGCTTCGGCCGGCACATCCCGGTAGGGGACTGCCCGGACCCTCGTCCGAACGGGGCCGCGGCACCGCTCACCACAGGGCTCGGCCGCCTCGACAGGACGCAGTCCCCGACGCTGCGGCAGCTCTGGGGGCTTGAGGTGCAGCGCAGCGTCGGGGACGGCAAGCTCGGCCGCCTACGGGTTCCGCGGCAGGTTGTCCACCTGAGCGGGCGCGGCCAGGATCGGGTCGTTCGGGTCGGGCTGCCCCGGCTTCCAGCCCACGGCGTACTGCGTCATCATGTCGTGGTCCTCGTGCGCCAGGTTGTGGCAGTGCACCATGTACCGGCCGCGATGCGGGGTGAACTCGACGACCACCCGCACGCTCTCTCCCTCACCGAGGTACACGGTGTCCTTGGGGCCTAGCTCGTGGTCGAACGGCGCCTGCCCGTTGCGGTCGAGCAGCTTGAAGTCGACCAGGTGAATGTGCAGCGGGTGGAACCACCCGCCGCCGTTGTTCGTCAGCGTCCAGACCTCGACCTCGTTGAGTCGCGGTGAGGCGTCGAGCTTCTGGAAGTTGCTGGCGATGATGTCCTCCCAGGTGGTGCCGTTGATCTGCCACAGGCCACCCTGGCGCTTCAGCACCTGCGTGTGACGTCCGGCAGAGTCCGCCTCGGTCAGCTGCATGGAGTGGCTGTTGACGAGAAGGTCCGGGATCCGGTTCCACGTGGGGTCGGTCTTGTCGACCGGCTGGTCGGTGACGTCGAAGGCCATCACCTTGTTGGTGTCGGCGAAGGCGACGGTGTCGGGGTTGCCGAGGTTCTGCAGCACCACCCGCTGCCCCGGTGCGTACTTGCGGAAGTCGATCAGCACCTCGTACCGCTCAGCCATCGCGTGCCGCCACTCGGTGACCTGCCTCGCGCGCGGCATCAGCCCGCCGTCGGTGGCCACGACCGTCATCGGGTCGCCGGTGTCGAGGGCGAACCGGAACGAGCGCGCCGTTGAGGCCACCAGGAAGCGGAACCGGTAGACCCGCTGCTGGACCTCCATCACCGGCCACGCCTTGCCGTTCACCAGGATGGTGTCGCCCATCAGACCGGCGGTCCCGCGGTCGTCGTACATCAGGCCGCTCCGGCCGAGCAGGGCGTCGCCGATGACCAGCGGAACGTCGAACTCGCCCTGCGGAAGCAGCGACATCTCGGCCTTGTCGTGCAGGTGGTACTGCGCGAACAGGCCGGAGTAGGCGTTCTGCGCGGTGTGGTGCACCCCGTGGTCGTGGTACCAGAGAGTCCGCGCCGGCTGGATGTTCGGGTAGTGGTACTCCTTGAAGAACCCCGGCGCGGTCACGTCGCTGGCGAACCCGTCGAACTGCGGCAGGGACGCCGAGCCGTGCAGGTGCACCGACGTGCTGAAGTCGGTACCCGTCAGCGGGTTCAGGTCCGGCAGGTGGTTGCGCACGCGCACAACCGACCGACGGCCCTGCATCATCTTGATCGTCGGGCCCGGCGCCGTCCCGTTGTAGCCGAAGACCGTCGCCACCAGCCCCGGTGCCAGCTCGGCCCGGCCGGCCCGCTGGACCACCTCGAAGTGGTCGGTGAAGACGCCGTCGGCGTCACGGACGGTCTTGAACGGACGCAGCACCTCCGGCCGCACGAACCGCGTCCGGAACGGACGCGGCTTCAGCCCGGCCGGGAGGCCGGTCGTCTGCTGGGCGGAAAGACCGCCGCCCCACGGCAACATCGCGATGCCGAACGCTCCGAGTGCTCCTAGGCCCCCGTACCTGAGTACGTCGCGACGCGTTGCTTCCACCACTTGATCCCCCTCGCCCCCTCCGTGGCCCCCAGATACCCCCTTGATCACACCCTGCACCCGTTCGATCACGGTGTGCATGACCCGGGCGGGCCTGCCCGGGGGGACTACTCGGGATGTAGGTGGCCTCAACGAGTTTGCAGATTCCCAACACGCGCGAAGCACAGCCGTGTCACTATTGCGTCTGTCCGCGGCGGAACCCGAGACCCGCTTCGGCAAAGCCCCCGGCACGCCTTGTCATCCCCTTAGGCGGCCGGGGGCATTTCATTTGGTGGGCTCCAGGGCGGCATCTCGCGGTCCGCAGGGGCGTCTGGCCATTAGCCATTGACAGTGTTACATTCCCAGTGACGCATAACGTGGGAGGTCTCACCAATGGCTTCGGAAACGCTCGCCGGTACCCGCTCCGAGCGTGGGGAGCACCGCGAACGCAGCGCCGCCAGGCTGCTGCAGTCCTCGGCCAGGACGTCGTACGACCCGGTCGTGCACATCGACTGGGAGGCGCCGCTGGCCGACAGCCGCTACTTCACTCCCCCGCACCGCAGCTCGCTGTACGGCACGGCCCTGTGGGACCGGCTCAGCGAGGAGCAGCGGGTCGAGCTCAGCAAGCACGAGCTGGCGAGCATCGCGAGCATGGGCATCTGGTTCGAGACCATCCTGATGCAGATGCTGGTGCGGCACGCCTACGACCGCGACCCCACCAGCAGCCACGTCCAGTACGCCTACACCGAGATCGGCGACGAGTGCCGGCACTCGGTGATGTTCGCCAAGGGCCTCGCCAAGCTCGGCGCCCCGTACTACAAGCCGGTGCGCCTGACCCACCTGCTCGGAAAGGTGTTCAAGCAGGTCTCCAACGGGACGCTGACCTTCGCCGGCGCACTGTTCGTCGAGGAGATCCTCGACCAGCTGCAGCGCGAGGCCATGGCCGACGAGTCGCTGCAGCCCCTGGTGCGCGCGATCTCGCGGGTGCACGTGGTCGAGGAGGCCCGGCACATGCGGTATGCGCGTGAGTCCTTCCCCGACGAGTGGGCCCGGGCTAGCCGGGCGGAGCGGATGTGGACCCGCCACGTGCTCGCCCAGGTCGCCTACATCTCCTCGACCCAGCTGGTGCACGAGCAGGTCTACGCCGCCGTCGGGCTCGACCCGAAGTCGACGCGGGAGGTCGCCGAGGCCAACCCGTACTGGCGCGAGACCCGCCGGTGGGCCGCCCGCAGGGTGGTGGCGACCTTCGACGAGGCGGGCCTGCTCGCCGGCCGCAGCCGGCGGCTTTGGGAGCGTGCCGGGCTGGTCGCGGCGTGACGGGCCCTGTCGAGGAGGAGTACGACGGACCGGCGCAGCTCCTCGTCGGGAGCAGCGAGGTCGCCGTGCACGCCCGGCTGTCCGGCCACTTCGAGCCGATCAGCGGCCAGTACCACTGGGCCGGCCGGCTTCGCCCCAGCGCCGAGCTGAGCACCGCCGTACGGCCCAACGCGGAGGTCCGGCTGGTCACCGACGGCGGGCGCGCCGCCGACGCGACCATCCGCGAGGAGGACCCCTGGGGAGGCTTCCGGATCAGCGGCAGCGGGCGGCCGCCGTTCGCCGTGCCCACCGAGGCGGTCTGAGCCCGCCGGCGACGCCCGCGGGACGCCCCGGTGCGAACCGGGCGGTACGGGCATAGCATCGAGTCGAGTCGTCGGTGGCAGACAGCCGGTCACCGTCCGGGGGACGTGGGGAACGTGGGAGGACTCGGCCGATGCAGGCTCGGACACATTTCCCGCCGCAGGCGCGCTCGGCGGCGGAGGCCCGGCACTGGGTTCGTGACCACCTGGAGGAGATGGGACGGTCCGAGCTGGTCGACTCGGCCGAGGCCGGGGTCTCGGAGCTTGTCACCAACTGCATCCTGCACGCGCAGACGTCCATCGGGCTGCAGCTGACCGGCGACGACGGCCGGGTCATCATCGAGGTCTACGACGCGGCGCCGATGGTGCACAAGCCCGCGGGCGACCCGGCCGTCCCGGACGCGGGCGACTCCACCATCGGCCGGGGGCTGCGCATCGTGCGCGCGCACGCCCGCGAGTGGGGTGTGTCCACCTCGGCCGGGGGCAAGGCGATCTGGTTCCAGCCCGCACCCTCCGCCGAGCCCACGCAGGGAGCGCGATCCGCCGGGTCCGGTGCGGACACCGCGGAGCGGGCCGACGAGGGGGCCGCGGAGCGGAACGAGCCGCATCCCGTGGTCGACCTCGACGCGACGCTGGACGCCCTGGCCGAGGCGTTCCCCGATTCCCAGGGCCCTGTCGACGTAGCAGACCTCGCGGCCGCCGACGTGCCGGGCGACGACGCCGAGCCGCTCGAGGTGCACCTGCTCGGCGTACCGACCTGGGTCGTGCAGCACTACCGCAAGCGCTGGCTCGAGCTGATCCGGGAGATGCAGCTGGTCGGCCTCGGCCCGCCGTCGTCGATGCAGGCGATGGCGCAGCGGTTCTGCCGGGCGGCGCAGGTCGTGGACCCCGACCTCTACCTCGTCGAGGGGGCCGTCGCCGGGAGGAGCTTCGCGGTGAGCGACGGCGGCGAGGCCGTCGACATGGTGTTCGAGGTGCGGCCGTCGATGCGGTCGGCGCTGGTCCAGATCCGCGAGCTGAGCCGCGACATGGAGAAGAACCTGGCCGGTATCCAGCTGCTGTTCGTCCATCCGGGTGCGCAGGCCGTGCAGCTGCGCGAGTGGTGGCTGGGCGAGTTCATCGGCCAGATCGACGGGGCGGAGCCGACGCGCTGGCCCGGTGAGCTGGACGTGCGCGACGACGCGATGGCCTCAGCCGGCGATGCGTGAGCGCATCTGCCACACCAGCACCTCGGCCGGCTCCCGCGCGGTGACGCGCTGCCCCTCGGCCACGGTGACCCTGGCGGCGTCGCCGCTGCCGAGGCTTCCGGCACCCTCGAGGTCGACGTTTCCACGGGCGACGTACAGGTGCGCGTACGGCGCGTGCGGCAGCGTGAACGACTGGCCGGTGTCGAGCCGTGCGGCATGTAGCGCCGCGTCGCGCTGGCTGATGCGGATGGCGGAGCTGTCGTGGTGCTCGGGCATCCCGCTGGCCACGGTGACCAGGCCACCGCCGAGCAGGTCCTGGTCGATCTCGAGCTGCTCATAGCCGGGGGTGATGCCCTGCTCGTCGGGCACGACCCACATCTGCACGAAGTGCACCGGCTCGTCGTGCTGCTCACCGCCGCGCAGGCGCCACGCGTCGTTCTTCTCCGAGTGCAGGATGCCGGTGCCGGCGCTCATCCGCTGCGCGAGCCCGGGGTAGATCAGCCCGCTGTTGCCGGTGGAGTCCTGGTGCACCAGCGAGCCCCGCAGCACCCAGGTGACGATCTCCATGTCGCGGTGCGGGTGGGTCTCGAACCCCGTGCCGGGGACCACCACGTCGTCGTTGCTCACCATCAACAGGCCGAAGTGCGTGTTGTCGGGGTCGTAGTGGTAGCCGAAGGAGAAGCTGTGCTTGGAGTCCAGCCACCCGATCTGGGTCTTGAACCGGTCGCCCGACCGGCGCACGTCCACGCTGGGACGCAGACCGGCGTCGGGGCTGGTCACGCGGAACATGTCTTCCAGCGTACGGGCGGCCTCAGCTGTACCCGAGCTCGTGCAGCCGGTCGTCGTCGATGCCGAAGTGGTGGGCGATCTCGTGCACGACCGTGATGCGGACCTCCTCGACGACATCGTCTTCGGAGTCGCAGGCGGCCAGGATCGGGGTGCGGAAGATGCTGATCCGGTCGGGCAGCGTGCCCGCGGCGTACCAGCCGTCGCGCTCGGTCAGCGGCGTCCCCTCGTACAGGCCGAGCAGACCCGGGTCGTCCGGCGGGGCGTCGTCCTCGACGAAGATCGCGACGTTGTCCATCAGGTCGCCCAGCTCGGGCGGGATGGTGTCGAGCGCCTCGGCGACCAGCTCCTCGAAGCGCTCGCGGCCCATCTGCATCACCCCGCCATTGTCGCGCCCGGTTTTGGACGGCCGGAGCGATGCCCGTATGCTTTAGCGGTCCCCGACGGCACCGGCGTGTCGAGACGGCCAAAGCCCTCATCGTCTAGAGGCCTAGGACGCCGCCCTTTCAAGGCGGTAGCACGGGTTCGAATCCCGTTGGGGGCAC
>CBFGZI010000025.1:0-36670 GCA_965653225.1 uncultured Propionibacteriales bacterium
GCCGAGGAAAGGAACCATAACCCCCGGTTACATGGCTCGTGGCACGGCCCGAGCCACCGGCGCACACGGAAACGGGCACCTTCCGGCGGCACAAGCCACCGCCCTCCTCTTTGCTGCGCTTTTCACCCAGGTCCATTGCCTCGCAGGCCGCGCCAACCAACGGCGGGCCAGGAGTCCGGAGGTCCGTCAAGGTGAGCGCTATAGGGCACGGTTCGCCGGACGCAAGCCCGACGCGCGTCAGCGCCGCCCGACAGCCCGCAGGTGCAGGAGCTCCCGCGGGTTCACGGCCTGCTGGTAGGCGGCCCCCGGCGGACGCACCTCGAAGTGCAGGTGGCAGCCGTCGGGCGCACCCATGTCGGAGGACAGCGCGATCGGGTCGCCGCGCCGGACCAGCTCGCCGGGGCGTACGAAGACTCTGCGGGTGTGCCCGATCACGATGTCGGCGTGGAAGCGCCGGCTGCGGATGCGGAAGCCGTGCGCGCCGTACGACGGGCCCAGCGCACCGGCGGACCGCGGGTCCACGACCCGGCCGCGCAGCGCGGAGAACAGCCGGGTCCCGCAGGGCATCGCGATGTCGAGTCCGTGGTGGAACCCGTGGCGGTGGGCACAGCGCGGGTCGGGTGCGTAGAACGGCGCTGGCGTGCAGCCGAAGCTGATCATCCGGCGGTGCGCCCCGGCGTACCACGGTGAGCGGTAGCGCCGGCGGTCGCGGACCCAGAACCTCCGCCGGGCCGGCTGCGTGGAGACCTTCGGCGCGACACTCGTGCCGCCGACGGCATGGGTGCGGCCCGTCGTCTCGCGCGACGGGTCACAGGCATCTGTGCTACCGCAGGCGACCGTGTCGCTGCGACCGTGGCCCTGGGCGGTGGTGTCCGCCCTGCCGGCACGCGGCGGGTCGGCGACACAGCCGGACAGCACGACCCCCGCCACGACGAGGATCAGGACGAGCTCACGAGCCATCGACTGCCTCCCGGACCCGGTGCTGTCGCCCAGTGTCGCGCGTCGGCCCACCGCGCCGGAAGAACCTCAGCTCTCGATGTGCGCCGCGCTCTCGACCAGCCACACACCCGCGATGATCAGCAGGAACCCGACCCACATGAGCACGGTGAGCGGCTCGCCGAAGACGAAGCGTCCGAGGACCGCGACCAGCGCTACGCCGGCTCCGGCCCAGATGCCGTACGCAACTCCCACCGGCAGTCCCTGTTTGAGCACGGCCGAGAGCAACGTGAACGCGCCCAGGTAGCCCGCCACCGTCAGCAGCGTGAAGCCCACTCGGGTGAAACCGTCCGAGGCGCGCATCGACAGCGTCCCGGTGACCTCGAGCACGATCGCGAGCGCCAGCATCGCCCACCTCACGACGCCCCCTCCTCCGACGCCATCGACAGGATCGCGGACACGACCCGCGTGCGCTGCTCGTCGGTGAACCGGTCGGAGTCCACCAGGTCGCTGAACCACAGACCGTCGAGGGCCAGCCGCGCGACCATCGCCGCGGTCGGCTCGTCGCCGTCGGGCGCGTCGGGCGTATCGGTGGTATCGGCTGTATCGGCGGTATCGGCCGCGTCGAGGTCACGCTGCACCTGCGCCCACGTGCGCAGGAGCCCAGGGTTGTTGGCCAGCGCCACCGCGAGCGCCACGTGTCCTCGCTCGGGCGGCCAGGCGGTGCACGCGTCGTGGTAGGCGCGCACTCGCTGCTCCCGCGACCTGGCTGCGGCGTCTCCGCTCGCCCGGCCGGTCATCTTGCGAACCACCTCGATGTCCTGGGCGACCAGTGCCTGCAGCAGCGCGTCTTTGGACGGGAAGTGGTAGAGCACGCCGCCGCGGCTCATCCCGGCCTCGGTCACGACCGCGTCGATGGTCACGGCGCCCGGCCCCTCCCGCAGCGCCACCCGGGTGGCGGCATCCAGCACCCGCCGCCGGTTCGACGGCCTCCCCCGACGCCGGCCTGGCGCCCTCGTCTCGCTCATCACACCAATTAGTATACCGTACGTACGGTACAGAAAAGAGGGTCCGGACGCCGCGGCCGAGCCGGGAGTAGCGTGGCCGCGCGGCGCCCCGGCGTCCGGTAGCGCCGCCCGGAACGCCGGTCAGCAGGCCAGTCAGAACGCCAGTCAGAACCCCCGGCCAGGAGGTGCCGATGCCGGACTCCCGCCCCGCAGACGTGGTCGTGTTCGACGTCAACGAGACGCTCTCGGACCTGTCCGTGATGGCGCAGCGGTTCGAGGAGGTCGGCGCCGACGGCCGTCTGGCCACGGCCTGGTTCGCCGGGCTGCTGCGCGACGGCATCGCCCTGGCCGCGGCCGGGGCGTCGGAGAAGTTCGCCACCATCGCGCGGGAGAACCTGCTCGTGCTCTTCGGCGGCCTCGAACTCGGCCTGGACAACGCCAAGGCCGCCGACCACGTGCTGGAGGGGTTCCTCGGGCTCGACGTCCACCCTGACGTCGCGGCGGGCGTGCGGGCGCTGGCCGGTGCCGGGATGCGCCTGGTGACGCTCTCCAACGGCGCGGTCGGCGTCGCCGACGGGCTGCTGGGCCGGGCGGGTGTCCGCGACGCGTTCGAGAGCCTGCTCAGCGTCGAGGACGCCGGAGTCTGGAAGCCTGCGCCGGCGTCCTACGAGTACGCCGCCCGCCACTGTGGGGTCGCCCCCGGGCGGATGATGCTGGTGGCGGTCCATCCGTGGGACATCGACGGCGCCGCGCGTGCGGGCATGCAGACTGCCTGGGTCAGCCGCGACGGCGGGCGCTACCCGGCGTACTTCCGGTCCCCCGACCGCACCGCCACCGGCATCGACGACCTCGCCGCCCAGCTGACCTGACCCCTGCTGACATGACCCAAGCTGACATGACCCAAGCTGACATGACCAGGCGAGCCGACAGACACAGGAGAGGGGTGAGGTGATGGGTGTCCCCGGACAGGCGCAGCCCTCGCCACCACCGCCCGGACTGGCCGAGACCGAGCTGTTCGCCGTCGACGCCTACCGCAGGGAGTTCGACAGCAGCGTGGCGGAGGTCGACCCCGAGCAGGGACGGGTGGCGCTGGTGCGCACGGCGTTCTACCCCGGTGGAGGGGGCCAGCCCTGTGACGTCGGCACGCTTCGGCTCGCCTCCGGCGTCGTGCCGGTCACCCGGGTCAAGCGCGACCGCGGCCGGGTGTGGCACTGGCTCGACGCGCCGGAGCTGCCGCAGGTGGGGGAGGAGGTGTACGGCGAGCTCGACTGGACGCGCCGGCACCTGCTGATGCGCACCCACACCGCGCTGCACATCCTCTGCGGCGTGATCTGGACGGAGTTCTCGGTCGCGGTCACCGGCGGGAACATGGACCCCGGGAAGGGCCGGCTCGACTTCCCGCTGGAGTCGATGTCGCACGAGCTCGGTCAGCGGGTCGAGGGCCGCATCAACGAGGAGATCGCACGGGCGCGCGAGATCGTGGTCGACTTCGTCGGCCGGGACACCGCGGACGACGACCCGGCGCTGATCCGCACCGCCGCGAACCTGATCCCCCGCGAGATCGACCCGCTGCGGGTGATCGACATCATCGGCCTCGACAAGCAGGCCGACGGGGGGACCCACGTCGCGAGCACGGCCGACGTGGGCCGTGTCGTCGTGACCGGGACGCAGTCGAAGGGCAAGGGCAACAAGCGCATCCGGCTCGAGGTCACCGACGCCTGAGGCCCAGGCGTGACGAAGGCCCCCGCCGAAGCCGGCGGGGGCCTTCGCCTAAGCCAAGGTCCGAGATCAGAGCGGACGGACGTTCTCAGCCTGCGGGCCCTTCGGGCCCTGGGTGATGTCGAACTCGACCTTCTGGTTCTCGTCGAGCGTGCGGTAACCGCTGGTCTGGATCGCCGAGTAGTGGACGAAGACGTCGTCGCCGCCGTCCTCCTGCGCGATGAATCCGAACCCCTTGTCGGCGTTGAACCACTTGACCGTGCCCTGGGACATACTTTTCTCTCTCCTCAAACAGGGGGCGGGACAATGACCACCGTGTGGCGGCCCCCGCCGTTTCTTTCCTCGTCTCCGCCAAAGCCCCTGAAGCAGGAAACGCCCGCCGGATCACCAACTCCGCGGGCGTTTACAAACGAGCGTGGAACTGCAGCTGAGACCTCGGCGAGCCTACACGGTTCGGGCGACATGTGCACTCGCGCACCATCGATTCCGGAACCCGCCGCTCCCGGTGGCCAGCCGCGGAAGTTTGCTCTCGAAACGGCATCGGATCTGGCGCGGGTCTGCCCGGGGCGGAAGAGTGTAGTCATGCCCCTACGCTCTGCGACCAAGACTCTCGTCGTATCCGTGTCGGCAGCCTGCCTCCTGGGCTCCGCACCGCTGGCGGCCACCGGTGCCGGCCAGCCCGAGCAGGCCACCGTCCGGGCGGGCTTCCCGCTGCGCGTCAAGGTCGTGATGCGCAACCTCGACATCCCCTGGGACACCGCCTTCCTGCCCAACGGGGCGATGCTGGTGACCGAGCGCGACCGTGAGCGCATCCTGCTGCGCAAGCCGCACGGCCGAGTGCGGGTGCTCGCCAGCACCCCGCCCGGGGTCTGGCACGCCGACGAGACCGGGATGATGTCGCTGGCGGTCGACCCACGGTTCCGCCGAAACCAGCGCTTCTACACCTGCTACGGCGGTTTCCTCCGCAACGGCCACCACGACGTGCGGGTCGTCGCCTGGCGCATGAACAGGCGCCAGACGCGGGCGCACCGGGTCGAGGTCCTCGTGTCCGGGATGCCCTCCACGACCGGCAGGCACGGCGGCTGCCGGCTCGAGATCGACCCCCGCGGACGGCTGTGGATCGGCACCGGAGACGCGGTCACGGGGACCAACCCGGAGAACCTGCGTAGCCTCGGCGGCAAGGTGCTGCGGGTCAACCGGTTCACCGGTAACGCGGTGCGCGGCAACCCGTACCTGCACGCCGCCAACCGCCGGAAGCGCAAGGTCTTCACCCACGGGCACCGCAACGTGCAGGGGCTCGCCTGGCGCCCCGGCGGCGGCATGTGGTCGGTCGAGCACGGCACCGACCGCAACGACGAGGTCAACAAGCTGGTCGCCGGCGGCGACTACGGCTGGGACCCGGCGCCCGGCTACAACGAGAGCGCGCCGATGACCGACCACCGGCTCCCGGGCCGGCAGCGCAACGCGCGCTGGCGCTCGGGCTTCCCCACCATCGCCACCTCCGGCGCCACCTGGCTCACCAGCCGGCGCTGGGGCGCGTGGCGCGGGCGACTGGCCGTGGCCGCGCTGGTCGGCGAGCAGCTTCGCGTCCTGCGGTTCAGCCGGCACGGCCGGCTGCGGTCGCAGCGGGTCCCGGCCCGGCTGCACAACGACTTCGGGCGGCTGCGCTCGGTCACGCTAGGCCCGCGCGGGGCGCTGTTCCTGACCACGTCCAACGGCGGGGGCACCGACCGCGTGCTGCGGGTGACACCGCGCCGATAGGCACGTACAGAGATTCTGGTCAAGCCGACACGCCGCTGATTCGCCGGTTTCGGAGACGCGAGGCGTTCCCCGAGCCCACCATGGGTGACGTTGCGTAACCATCTGTCACGACTTGTCACCACTCGGAATCCCGGGAGACCACCGTGCCGCTCCGCCTCCGTCGCACCGCCGTGCTCGTCCTCAGCACCGTCACCCTGCTCGGTACGGGTCTCGTCCCCGCGGGCGCGGCCGGTACCCGACCGGTGCGGTTCCCGCGCAACCCCCACGGCATCGCCTCCACGGTGAAGCAGCCGACGGCCATCGAGGCGCTGGCACCCTCGCAGATGCAGGTCTCGTGCAACCCGGTGGTCCAGCCCGGTATCCGCAAGCTGCGTGACCGGGTTCTGTCCACCTACGGCAAGGGGTTCGACGACGGCGTCGTGCGCTCCTGCGTCAGCGGAGGTGTCTCCGAGCACAAGGAGGGCCGTGCCTGGGACTGGGGTCTCAGCGTGGCCAACGCCTCCCAGCGCGCCGCCGCCGGCGACTTCCTGGCCTGGCTGACCGCGCACCAGGGCCGGCACGCGCGTCGGCTGGGCGTGATGTACGTGATCTACAACCGCAAGATCTGGTCCACCTACCGCATCGCGGAGGGCTGGCGTCCGTACACGGGCTCCGACCCGCACACCAGCCACATCCACATCTCCCTCAGCTGGGCCGGTGCCCGCGGCCGTACGTCGTTCTGGACCGGCCGCGTGGCCCCGATCGACTACGGGCCTTGCGCGGTGTTCCGCGGCCAGATGGCGCGGCTCACCGACCGCCCCAACCCTCGGCCCTGCCCGGTGCCGGCCGCGCGGGTGCGACGGAGCTCCCGCACCGCCGCGATGTACGGCGCCAGCGGCAACCGGGCGGTCCGCAACGCCCAGCGCCTCCTGCGCATCCCCGTCACCGGCACCTTCGACTCCGCCACCTGGGCGGCGGTGAAGAGCTACCAGCATGCGCACGACCTCCCGGTCACGGGTGTGCTTGACAACCCCACCTGGGCGTCGCTGGCGCCGGACTCGGTCACGTCGAGCGTCACCGACGGCTTCACCGCCCGCCACGCGGCCCGGTTCGGCTTCAACAACCTCTCCGACGTCACCCTGCACCGCGGCTCGGCGGGCCCGGCCGTCGCCTTCCTGCAGGCCGCGCTGAAGCTCCCTGTCGCCGACCGCAACGGCCTGCTGGCCCGTCACACGGCGTCGGCCATCCGGTCGTTCAAGGCTCAGCACGGGCTCGGCCAGAACGCGGCGGTGACGGCTCAGGTGTGGCGGCTTCTCGCCGGACGCTGACTGTGTGACGCTTGTCCCAGCGGTGCATAACCACCCGTTGCGCCGCACTTCTGGGCAGAACGTAGCGTGCCGGTGGCCCTCGTGGGATTGAGGGGTGCCAAAGGTGGGGATGACCTCTTCGAGTCATACCTTGCGGAAACATGGCCGACTACCGTCAGTTGCGGAGGAGCAGTCAGGGAGGGGTTGCATTGGACGACCGACTCGATGTGCAGCCGCACGACGCGGACGTGCTCGAGGAGATCGAGCTCACGAGCAACCTCATGATCGCCGCGTCGGAGGCGGCCGGCCCCCTGACCCAGGACATGATCGACAACATCCTGGGTGTGCCCGGCCAGCGGCGACCGGCCTGACCCGGGCTCCCGATACGCAAGTGCGCGGTCCCGTACTCCTACCCGTACAGTAACCGTCGTCCGACCGCGTTCGACGGGAGTTTGCTGTGCCGTTGCGTCTGCGTCCGGCCGACAACACGTTCTACGAGATGTTCTCCGAGCAGGCCAACCACCTGGTGACCGGTGCCGGCCTGCTGGCCGAGATGCTCGGCGAGGGCAACGACCGCGAGGCCACCGCGAAGAAGATGCGGGAGGCCGAGCACAGCTGCGACGAGACCACGCACAACATCGTCCGCCGCGTGAACTCCACATTCGTGACCCCGTTCGACCGCGAGGACATCTACAGCCTCGCCGCCGGGCTCGACGACGTCATGGACTTCATGGAGGAGGCCGTCGACCTGGTCCTGCTCTACGACGTGGGCACGTTGCCGAAGGAGACCGTCGAGCAGGTCGAGGTGCTGCAGCGAGCCGCTGAGCTGACGGCCGAGGCGATGCCACGGCTGCGGACCATGAGGGACCTCGAGGAGTACTGGATCGAGATCAACCGGCTGGAGAACCAGGGCGATCGGACCTACCGGCGGATCGTGGCGAGGCTGTTCGGCGGCGCGTACGAGGCACTCGACGTGCTCAAGCTGAAGGGTGTCGTCGACTCCCTCGAGTCGGCCGTCGACGCCTTCGAGAAGGTGGCGAACACGGTCGAGCAGATCGCCGTCAAGGAGTCCTAGGCCGTGGAGCTCGCGGTCGTCATCCTGGTCATCGTCGTGGCCGTGTGCTTCGACTACACCAACGGGTTCCACGACGCCGCCAACGCCATCGCCACGTCGGTCTCCACCCGTGCCCTGACGCCACGGATCGCCCTGTTGCTGGCGGCGGCGATGAACTTCCTCGGAGCCTTCCTCGGCACCAACGTCGCCGAGACAGTGGGCAGCGGCATCATCGAGGCGCCGGACAACAGCGTGTCCGGAATGCTCGTGGTCCTCTGCGCCCTGCTGGGCGCGATCTCCTGGAACCTCGTCACCTGGTACTTCGGACTGCCGTCGTCGTCGTCGCACGCGCTGATCGGCGGGCTGGTCGGCGCCGGTCTTGCCGGCGGGGTGGTGGTGCAGTGGCAGGGCATCGTGGACAAGGTCGTGCTGCCGATGGTGATCTCGCCCATCGTCGGGTTCGCGCTCGCCGGCCTGCTGATGCTCGGCCTGCTGTGGGCCTTCCGGCGGTCACACCCCGGCCGGGTCACTCGCGGCTTCCGAGGTGCCCAGACCGTGTCCGCGGCCGCGATGGCGCTGGGGCACGGGCTGCAGGACGCGCAGAAGACCATGGGCGTGATCTTCCTTGCGCTGGTGACCTACGGCGCCGTCGACGCCAACGACCCCATCCCGATCTGGGTGATCGCGCTGGCGGCGGGTGCGATCTCGCTGGGGACCTACTCCGGCGGCTGGCGGATCATGCGCACGCTCGGACGACGCATCATCCACCTCGACCCCCCGCGCGGCTTCGCCGCGGAGACCACGGCCTCGGCCGTCCTGTACACCACCGCGTACGTGTTCGCCGCGCCGATCTCGACCACCCACACGATCACCTCGGCGGTGATGGGCGTGGGCGCGACCAAGCGGCTGTCGGCGGTGCGCTGGGGCGTCGCCCGCTCGATTGTCATGGCCTGGGTGGTGACGATTCCCGCGGCGGCAGCGGTCGCCGCCGCCTGCTACGGCATCGTCCGGCTGTTCATCTGACTGAGGGGCCGACCCTTCGCGTCGAGCTTGCGCAAACCCCTCAGCCGAAGCGGCCGGAGATGTAGGCCTCCGTGGCCTCCTCGGAGGGGTTCGAGAAGATCTTCGACGTCGGCCCCATCTCCACCAGCCGGCCGGGCTTGCCGACACCGGCGAGGTTGAAGAAGCCGGTGTCGTCGGAGACACGGCCGGCCTGCTGCATGTTGTGGGTCACGATGACGATCGTGTAGTTGGCCTTGAGCTGGTGGATCAGGTCCTCGATGGCCGACGTGGAGACCGGGTCGAGGGCCGAGCACGGCTCGTCCATCAGCAGCACCTGCGGTTCCACGGCGATCGCGCGTGCGATGCACAGGCGCTGCTGCTGCCCGCCCGACAAGCTCGAGCCAGGTCGGCCGAGCCGGTCCTTGACCTCGTTCCAGAGGTTGGCATCGCGCAGCGACTTCTCCACGATCTCGTCAGTGTGCGACTTCTTCATCCGTCCCAGGTTGAGCTTGAGGCCGGCGATGGTGTTGTCGTAGACCGACATCGTCGGAAAGGGGTTGGGCCGCTGGAAGACCATGCCGACCGTGCGCCGCACCGCGACCGGGTCGACGTCGGGGGAGTACAGCTCCTGGCCGTCCATGATCACCTTGCCCTCGACGCGCGCACCCGGAACGACCTCGTGCATGCGGTTGAGCGCCCGCAGGAACGACGACTTCCCGCATCCGGACGGACCGATCAGGGCTGTCACCTGCCGGGACGGGATCATCATGGTGACGCCCTCGACGGCAAGGAAGTCGCCGTAGTAGATGCTCAGGTCCGAGACATCGATGCTTCGTGCCACTGCAGTTCCTCAGATCCTTGGTCAGCGTCCGGTCTTGGGGGCGAACATCTTCGAGATCAGCCGGGCGATGAGGTTCAGGCCCATCACGATCAGAATGAGCACAAGGGCTGCCCCCCAAGCGCGTTCGTAGTACGGCGCGGGCGGCACTCCGGGCTGCCAGACCGAGTAGTACGTGAACACGGGCAGGGTCGTCATGCGCCCGCTGAAGAGGTTGACGTTCGTCGTGGCCGTGAACCCCATCGTGATCAGCAGCGGTGCCGTCTCGCCGATCACGCGAGCGATGGCGAGCGTCACGCCGGTGGCGACGCCGGCCGCCGAGGTGGGGAGAACGACCTTGACGATCGTGCGCCACTTCGGCACACCGAGGGCGTACGACGCCTCCCTGAGCTCGTTCGGGACGAGCTTGAACATCTCCTCACCGGAGCGCACCACCACGGGGATCATCAGGACGCACAGCGCGAGTGCGCCCGCCGCACCCATCCGGACACCCGGCCCGAAAATGATGACGAAGAGCGCGTAGGCGAACAGACCGGCGACGATCGACGGGATGCCGGTCATGACGTCGACCAGGAACGTGATCGCGCGGGCCAACGCGCCCTGGCCGTACTCGACGAGGTAGACGGCGCAGAACAGACCGATCGGCACCGAGACGATCGCCGCGGCCAGCGTCACCAGCACCGTGCCCACGATCGCGTGGTAGATGCCACCGCCCTCGGCGATCACCCCGCGCATGGAGTACGTCAGGAACTGCAGCGACATCGCGGGGATGCCTTTTTCGAGCACGGTGGTGATGAGCCACACCAGCGGCACCATCGCGATCGCGAAGGCGGTGTAGACGGTCGCCGTGACGACCCGGTTGACCGCGGTGCGGCGCCCCTCGACGACACGCGACCACACCCAGATGAGCAGGGTGTAAAGCACGACGCCCGCGATGGCTGCGACGGCGATGTTGACGTCGAGGGCGGCGCTCGCCGCGACCACCAGGAGGATCGCCACGCCGAGGGTGACGCCGGGTGCCCAGCCGGGCAGCGTGCGGTGCTGCAGCGGAAGCTCGTGCGTGCTCCACCCGCGGGTGTCAGCCTGCTGGTTGGTCTTCAACGGTGACATCAGTTGGCTCCGGAGAATTCCTTGCGGCGGTTGACGATCGCACGGGCGACGAAGTTGACGGCGAACGTGAACACGAACAGCACCAAACCGGACGCGATCAGCGTGTTGACCTCGAGGCCGGTCGCCTCCGGGAAGTTCAGGGCGATATCGGCAGCCACCGTGGACGAGTTCTGCGACCCGATGAGGTTGAAGACGTAGCCGCCGGTGACGGACAGCACCATGGTGACGGCCATCGTCTCGCCGAGCGCTCTACCGAGACCCAGCATCGCCGCACTCACGACGCCGGAGCGGCCGTACGGGAACACCGCCATCCGGATCATCTCCCAGCGCGTGGCGCCGAGCGCGAGCGAGGCCTCCTCGTGCAGGCGCGGGGTCTGCAGGAACACCTCGCGCGACACCGCGGTGATGATCGGCAGGATCATCACCGCGAGCACCAGCCCTGCGGTCATCATGGTTTTCCCGGTGACCGAGTACGGCCCGGCGAAGAGCGGGATGAAGCCGAGGTGGTGCTCCAGCCACGCGTAGAACGGGACCAGGGCCGGAGCCAGGTAGAAGATGCCCCACAGTCCGTAGACCACGCTGGGGATCGCAGCCAGCAGGTCGACCAGGTAGCCGAGGCCCTGCGCAAGCCGTCGAGGGGCGTAGTGGGAGATGAACAGCGCTATCCCGACAGCGAGCGGCAGGGCCACCGCGAGCGCGATCACCGAGGCGATGACGGTGCCGAAGATCAGCGGTGCGATGTAGGCGACGATGCCGCCGCCTCCGGGGATCGTCTTCGGATCGGCGGTGAATGCGGGGATGCCCTCCACCGTCAGGAAGACGGCCACCCCGGCGAGGATCACCACGATCGCTATGCCGGCCGCACGAGCGACGCCGTGGAACAGCCGGTCGCCGACGCGGTGGCCACGTGCCCCGCCTGTGCGCGGCTCCGTCTGCGCGGTCACGATCCAGCCTCCACGACGGTGTCTACGAGCCCTGCGTCGAGCCCGGGCGTGATCTCTCCCATGATCTCCGACGCACGTCGGCCCGAAAACCCCCTGTCCGGGGGTCTCGGGCCTCGGCGCTCATTCCAGTCCGTTCAGCCGGACGTCTTGATCTTGCTGATGATCTGCTCGGCCTGCTGGCTCACCGAGCTCGAGATCGGCGCCGAGCCGGCGTGCTTCGCCGCGAACTTCTGGCCCGCGTCACTGATCACGTACTCCTCGAACGCCTTGACCAGCTTCGCCTCCTTGGGGTTGTCGTACTGGGTGCACGACAGGTGGTACGAGACGAGCACGAGCGGGTAGACGCCCGAGGCGGTCGTGGTCCGGTTGACGTCGACCGCCATCGAGGTGCTCGGCTGGCCCTTGGCCGGCGACGAGATGTCGACGGTCTTTGCCGCGGCCTCCGGGCTGTAGGACACGTAGTCCTGACCCACCTTGATGGCCGCCGTGCCGAGGCTCCCGGCCTGGCTGGCGTCGGCGTAGCCGATGGTGCCGGAGCCGGCCTTCACCGCGGCCACCACGCCGGAGGTACCCGACGCGGCCTCGCCACCGACCTTCGGCCACGTCTCCTCGACGCCGTGGGTCCAGTCCTTGGGCGCCGTCTGCGACAGGTAGTCCTGGAAGTTCTCGGTCGTGCCGGACTCGTCTGACCGGTGCACCGGGGTGATCCGCATGCTCGGCAGCTTGACGCCGGGGTTGTCCTTGGCGATCGCCGGGTCGTTCCACTTCGTGATGTCACCGGCGAAGATCCCGGCGAGCGTCTCGGGCGACAGCTGGAGGTTGTCCACGCCCTGCAGGTTGTAGATCACGGCGATCGGGCTGACGTACACCGGGACCTCGTTGACGTCGCCCGGGGCGCACTGCTTCTGCGCCTGGGCCATCTCGTCGGTGGTGAGGTAGGCGTCCGAGCCGGCGAACGGTACCCCGCCCGCGAGGAACTGCTCGACTCCGCCGCCGGACCCGATCGGGTCGTAGTTGATGGTGACTCCGGGGTTCTGGGCCTGGAAGCCGACCCCCCAGGCCTGCATCGCTGCCTCCTGGGAGCTTGCTCCAGCACCGGACAGGCTTCCGCTCAGGCTGCTGCCGCCACCGGAGCCGCCGGCACCGGCGGTGGGCTCGTTGGCGGCGCTGCACGCGCCGAGGGCCAGCGTCAGACCGAACACCGCGGCTGAGGCGGTGTACCGACGCAGGGATGTGCGCTTCACAGGGGTTCCCTTTCCAGGGTCGTGGTTCTCGGTCGAACGTCTGCAACCTAGGGACGGAAGGTGAAGCGACTCGGCGCCGAAGGTGAATGAAAGGTGAACGAAACCGGTCCGGCGCTGCACGTTTCGCCCGCGGGGAGACATACATCACGTGAACGCCCACGGCCACGCGCTCGTCGGCAAAGGTCAGGGCCGGTGAATCAGGGCCAGTGATGCTCGGTGGCGCGCACCTGGCCGTTCTCGCGGTGCACCACGACGAACGCACCCGGGTCCAGCTTCGGCGCGCGTACGCCGAGCGCCTCGAACAGCGACGGAAGCACCGGCCGGTGGCTGCACACGACCAGCGGCTCGTCCCTGCGCAGCAGGCCGTACATCCGGCTCGAGGCGGACACGTCCTGCAGACCCTCCTCGGACAACCGGTGGTCGACCTCGACCGGCAGCCCGGTCGAGTCCGCGTACGGCCTCACGGTGGCCTTGCATCGCTCCGCGTCCGAGCTGATCACCTGACGCACGCCGTAGGCACGCAGCAGCGGCACCAGCGCCTGCGCCTGCTGCTCTCCAGGAGCCGCCAGGCCGCGCTCGCGGTCCGGCCCCTCCCACGAGTCGCGCGGCTTCGCCTTGGCGTGCCGCAGCACGACCATCGGCTCCGACCGGTAGGCGCTGACCCCGAACTCGACGAGGATCTCGGCGTCGCGCGGGTAGGTCAGGCGCTGCTGTGCCTCGTCGAGCCGCAGCCAGGCGACCTCGTCGATCTCCGCGTTCGGCTCGTAGTCGTCGACCGCGCGCTCGTCGCCGACGGCCCGAGCCGCCCAGTAGTGCACGCGCTTGGTCGTGTCCGGGGCGGTCTGGTACTCCTGCCGCGGTAGCGGGGCCCCGAGTCGCACCCTCAGCCCGGTCTCCTCGCACACCTCGCGCACGGCGGCGACCGTGAGGTGCTCACCGGGGTCGAGCTTGCCCTTGGGGAATGACCAGTCGTCGTACTTGGGCCGGTGCACGAGCAACACGTCGACCCCATCGTCGGTGGCTCGCCACACGACCGCGCCGGCAGCAAGCACGGGGGAAGAGGTGACAGTCACAACCGCCAGTCTCACACCCTCAGGTGTCCGGCAGGTGACAAGGCGGCGGGCGGGTCCGGCATGCTGGTCCGGTGCGGATGCGATGGCTCACGGTGGTGGCGTTGGCGACCCTGGTCGCCGTGGCCGGCACGGGCGTTGCCCTGTCCCAGGTCGAGCGGACCACTCCGGCGGTGCCGACGGCCCTGGCCTCGATGCCGCCGGAGACGCTGACCGCCAGCGTGACCGACTGGGCGCAGGCCCGCGAGCGGCTGGCCGGCCCCGGCGGCATCCACGGGGTCCTGGACCGGGCCTACAACACCGACGTGACGGCGGTCTCGGTGCTCGGCGAGAACGCGCCGGTGATGGAGTCGCGGTTCGGCTGGTCGGTGCTGGACTCGAGCTGGGAGGGCGTGGCGCAGAGCAGGCAGGGCGCCGCGGTCGTCGTCCAGATGCCGGCCGACTTCGACCTCGGCCGCGTACGTGAGCGCCTGAACGAGCTCGGCTACCTGGAGCCGTTCGACGCGGACGGGGTGTGGCGCGGCGGCATCGACCTGGTCGCCCAGATCTCGCCGTCGCTGACACCGTTCCTCGCCAACGCGGTGGTCCTGGACGACAGCCACCGCATCGTGCTCTCCGACACCGCCGCGTACGCCGCCCGCACTGCGCACGTGGTGGAGGGCTCGGTGCCCTCGCTCGGCCAGAACGGCGCGGTCGCCGCGGTCGGCGACCAGCTCGAGGGGTCGGCCGCCGCCACCGTGCACGTCGGCAACCGTGGCTGCGTGGTCATGGGCTTTCGCCGGGCGTCGCCGCTCGACCGGGCCGCGGCCCGGAGACGGGTCGCTGCTGCCGGCGGCGTCGGCACCTACGCGGCCGTGGGCATGGGGCTCGTACCCGGGCAGCGAAGCGACGGGCTGCACCGCGCCCCGCTGGTCGTCGCGATGCACTTCGACGACCGCAGCCTGGCTCCGGAGGAGGCCCAGCACCGCGCCCGGCTGGCGGTCGGGGACGCACCGCTGCAGGGCGGCACCTACCAGTCGCGGTTCACCGTCGCGTCTGCCGAGCAGCGCGGCGGCGACGTGACGCTGCGGCTGCAGCCACGTGACTTCGACGCACAGCTGCTCTCCGACCTCGACGCCGGGGCGCTGTTGTTCGCGTCCTGCGGCTGAACGGGCCGATCTCAGCTGCGCGACTTCGCGGCGACGGCCTTGCGCCGCCGACGCTTGGCCTCGATCAGCTCCTCCTGCATGTCCCGCAGCGGCTTGCCGTCGGCGTCGCGGTGGTGACGTGTCCAGGTGCCGTCACCGGCGAGGTGCCACGAGCTGGTCTGCTCGGACATGCCGAGGTCGAGCAGCTGCTGCAGCTCCTCGACGTGCACCTTGGACGGGATGCGCACGAGCACCTCGACGCGACGGTCCAGGTTGCGGTGCATGAGGTCGGCAGAGCCGATCCATGCCTGCGGGTCGCCGCCGTTCTCGAACCAGAAGATCCGGCTGTGCTCCAGGAAACGGCCGAGGACGCTGCGGACCTGGACCGTGTCGGAGAGGCCGGGTACGCCCGGTCGGAGCGCGCAGATGCCGCGCACCCACAGGTCGATCGGCACGCCCGCCTGGGACGCGCGGTACAGCGCGTCGATGACCGCCTCGTCGACCAGGGAGTTGACCTTGAACCGGATCGCCGCGGGCTTGCCGGCGCGGTGGTTCTTGATCTCCTTGCGGATGCGCTTGATGATCCCGGTGCGCACGAAGTCGGGGGCGACCAGCAGGCTCGGGTAGTCGGCAGTGCGCCCGAACCCGGACAGGTTGTTGAACAGGTACGTCAGGTCGGCGGTGATCTGTGCGTCTGCGGTGAGCAGTCCGAGGTCTTCGTACAGCCGGGCGGTCTTGGGGTTGTAGTTGCCGGTGCCGATGTGGGCGTAGCGGCGCATACCCTCCGGCTCGTCGCGGACGACGAGCGCGAGCTTGGAGTGGGTCTTGAGCCCCATCAGGCCGTACACGACGTGACAGCCGGCCTGCTCCAGCTTGCGTGCCCACCGGATGTTGGCCTGCTCGTCGAACCGGGCCTTGATCTCGACGAGCACCAGTACCTGCTTGCCCGCCTCGGCGGCGTCGACGAGGGCGTCGATGATCGGGGAGTCACCCGAGGTGCGGTAGAGCGTCTGCTTGATCGCCAGCACGTGCGGGTCGGCGGCGGCCTGCTCCAGGAACCGCTGCACGCTGGTCGAGAACGAGTCGTACGGGTGCTGCACGAGCACGTCGCGCCGGCGGAGGGCGGCGAACATGTCGGCAGGGGTGGCGCTCTCGACCTCGGCGAGGTGCGGGTTTGTCTTGGGCAGGAACGCCGGGTACTTCAGCTCGGCCCGGTCGAGGTCGGCCACGACGTTGAGACCGGTGAGGTCGAGCGGGCCCGGAACGTGGAACACCTCGTCGCTGCTCACGTCGAGCTCGGAGATCAGCAGCTCGAGCATGTGCGGGTCGATCGTGTCCTCCACCTCCAGGCGGACCGGTGGCCCGAACCGGCGGCGGAGCAGCTCGCGCTCGAGTGCCTGCAGCAGGTTCTCCGCGTCGTCCTCCTCGACGTCGAGGTCCTCGTTGCGGGTCACCCGGAAGGCATGGTGCTGCATGACCTCCATGCCGGGGAACATCTGGTCGAGGTGTGACGCGATCACGTCCTCGAGCGGCACGAACCGCTGGTCGCCGACGCGCACGAACCGCGGGAAGATCGGCGGGACCTTCACCCGGGCGAAGTGCTCCTTGCCCGTCTCGGGGTTGCGCACCATCACCGCGAGGTTCAGCGACAGTCCGGAGATGTACGGGAAGGGATGCGCGGGGTCGACCGCGAGAGGTGTCAGCACCGGGAAGACACGCTCGCGGAACACGCTGTGCGTCCGGGCCTGCTCGTCGGGGGTCAGCTCGTCCCAGCGGAGCAGCTCGATGTTCTCGGCCGCCAGCGCCGGCAGGATCTCCTTGTGCAGCAGGCGTCCGTGGCGCTCCATGAGTGCGCCGCTGGTCGACCAGATCGCCTCCAGCACCTCCCGCGGCAGCAGGCCGCTGGCCGCGCGTACCGCGACCCCCGCGGTGATGCGACGCTTCAGGCCGGCAACGCGGACCATGAAGAACTCGTCGAGGTTGCTGGCGAAGATCGCCATGAAGCGCACCCGCTCCAGCAACGGCAGGTCGGGGTCCTCGGCCAGCTCGAGCACCCGCTGGTTGAAGGCCAGCCACGACAGCTCGCGGTCGAGGAAGCGCTCGTCGGGCAGCTCGGTGTCCTGCAGGAACTCGTACGGCGGCTCGACGTCGAACGCCTCGCTGACCAGCGTTCGCGGCAGCGAGTCGTCCGGTCCCTCGCCGAGGTCGCCCGCCGTATGGGCGGGCAGGGTCGGTGACAGCGTCGACGTCCTGCCGGGCGCCGTCTGGTCCGTGTCCCGGGGGGTCTGGTCGTCGGTCACCGTTACATCGTGGCACGATTCCGCGCACCTCGGTAAACCTCTGCACGCGACCGGTCCGGGCCCCGGTCCGGGCCCCGGCCCGGTCGTCCCGCAGGTACCTTGTGGGCGTGGTTGACGTCTTCAGCGCACTCGACAAGATCAGGTCCACCGGCGAGGCCGTGACGCTGCGCACGGTGCTCAGGCTGCCCAGACCGGTGCTTCGCCGCCTCGTCGGTCGTCCGGTCCGCGTCGACGGGCAGACGCTGGACGTGGACATGCATGCGGTGCTGAAGCTGCAGCAGCTCGCCGGGATCCCCCGCGTCGAGACGCTCCCGCTGCCCGCGGGACGTGCGCTGCTGCGCGACCAGTCGGAGATCGTGTCCGGCAACCAGCCGATCGGGGAGGCGCGCGACCTGGTCGTACCCGGACCGGACGGCGACCTGCCGGCACGGCTCTACGTGCCCCGGGGCACCACGGGCCCGTCGGCGCTGCTGCTGTTCGTGCACGGCGGCGGCTGGGTGTACGGCGATCTCGAGTCGCACGACGGCGTGTGCCGCTACCTGACCGAGCAGTCTGGCGTACGGGTGCTGGCCGTGGAGTACCGCAAGGCGCCCGAGCATCCCTTCCCCGCGGCGGTACACGACTGCTTCGCGGCGTACACCTGGGTGCGCGAGCACGCGGCCGACCTCGGCGCCGACCCGGCACGCATCGCGGTCGGTGGCGATAGCGCCGGCGGCAACCTCAGCATCGCGGTGTGCCTGCGGGCGCGCGAGAAGAATGTGCCGCAGCCGGTCGCGCAGATCCTGGTCTACCCGGGCACCGACTTCAGCCAGCGCCTGCCGTCGCGGGAGATGTTCGGCCAGGGCTTCTACCTCAGCACCGAGTTCATGGACCGCTGCGAGGCCGCCTACCTGCCCGACGGTGCCGACACCACCGACCCGCTGCTGAGCCCGTTGCAGGCCAAGGACCTGTCCGGGCTGGCGCCGGCCTACGTGGTCACGGCCGGGTTCGACCCGCTGCGCGACGAGGGCGAGGCGTTCGCGCGCCGCATCGCCGACGACGGTGGAATCGTGCAGCTGCAGCGGCACGCGGGCCTGATACACGGGTTCTTCAACATGGTCGGCGTGAGCCGGTCCGCGCGCGCCGCGGTCGCAGACGTGGTGAACCGTCTGCGCGACCTCTAGCTGTGCACCTTTCGCCGGACGTACGGCTCGCGCGTGCTGCAACGTCCGTCGAGGTGAGCGCTATGACGCACCCTTCGCCGGACGTACGGCCGTTGCGCTTTGCTGGCTCGAGGGCTCGCCCCTGGGGCCTTCCCTCGGCATGTGGTCCCTTCCCTCGGTTCATGCGCCGAGGAACGTGTCCATAACCCCCGGCTACATGGCTTGTGGCCCTAACCGAGCCCCGGCGGCGCGCACCCTGGAAGGAGAACGGTAGCCGCGAGCCCCTGCCTCATAGCTGCCGGCTCTTTGGCCCGCATGACCGCAGTGCACGACGGCAAGCAACGGCGCGCCCAACCGGCCCTCGGCGGCAGTCTCACGCGCGCCGGCAACAGGCGTGCCCCTCTAGCGGGAGTACATGACGTCGACGTCCCAGCGTCGGAAGCCCAGGCGCTCGTACACCGCGATCGCCGGGGCGTTGTCGGACTCGACGTAGAGCATCACCTGGTCGAGCCCGCGGTCGCGCAGGTGCCACAGCCCCGCCAGCGTGAGCACCTTCCCCAGACCGAGACCCTGTGCGGCCGGGTCGACCCCGACCACGTACACCTCGCCGATCGGGTCGTGCTCGCCACCGGAGTGCACCTTCGTCCAGTGGAACCCGACCAGCTCCCCGGCGCGCTCGGCCACGATGAAGCCCGCGGCGTCGAACCACGGCTCCGACATCCGCTGGGCCAGGTCGTCGGCGGTCATCGACCCCTGCTCGGGGTGGTCGGCGAACGCGCGCGCGTTGACGCGCAGCCACGCCTGGTCGTCCGCGCCGGGACGGAACGACCGCAGCAGCACCCCGTCGGGTACCTCGACCCGGGGCAGCTCGGCGTGCAGCGAGCGGCGCATCTGCCACAGGTCGCGCACCCGGGTGAAGCCGAGGGTCGCGGCCATCCGCTCGGCGGCCGGGTGGTGGCCGTGCGCCCACAGCCGCAGCGTCAGCGGGGCGGCCTCGTCGAGCATCCGGCGCACCAGGGCGGTGCCGACGCCCTTGCGCCGCCAGTCCGGGTGTACGACGACCTCCGCGCTGGCGCCCTGGATCCGGTCGGTCAGGTCGAGGTGGCCGTAGCCGACCCACGACCCGTCCGGATCACCCGCCACCGACGCCACCACGTGCCGCACGGTGCCCGGGCCGCCGTACCGCAGCGCCAGCATCACCGCCTCGTTCAGCGGCGCGACTCCGTCGGCCGCGGTGGCCGACTCGACCAGCGCGCTCACCCTGGCGCCCTGGTCGGCGGTGAGCGTGTCGTACACGGCCGTCTCGACACCGGCGGCGGCGCTGTTCACGGGCTACACGCTAGGGCGTCACGCGTCCGACATCCCGCAGGGGCACCGTCGTCCGCTAAGGTCTCTGGCGTCCGGAAGGCTCACGGATGGTGATCGAGATGGCACCGGAGACGTCGTCCCCGCGGGGACGAACGGGGTCGGTGGTTACCGCGCGTCGCCGCCGGTTCGGTCGAGACAGGGCGCACACTGGTCGGCGCCTCCTCGTTTCCGAACGGCAAGAGCGGGCACTGCCTAGGTGAAAGGAGACAACCGCTTCATTCCCGGACGGGATACGACGAAGTGGTTTCGGGCTATGCCGCATGTGATCGTGATGATGCTGGTGCCGATGGTGCCGCTTGCCTGCCTGGCGCTCGTGCTGTGGCTCGACCGGCTCGAGGAGACGCTCGACCGCGACGTCAACCGTCGTCGAGCGCAGGCCGCCGCGCCGGAGGCTCAGCTGGAGGCATCCCTGGCCGGGGTGTCCCCGTCGCCCGCGCCGGTGGTTGCCTCCGCCCCCGCCCTGCCCGCGCCCGTACCGCCGGCGGTGGCCGGGCCGGACGTCTCGCTGGGCGGCAGCACGAACCGGTAGCCGACGTTGCGTACGGTGCCGATCAGCGCCTCGCGCTCGGGCCCGAGCTTGGCCCGGAGGCGGCGCACATGCACGTCGACCGTGCGGGTGCCTCCGAAGTAGTCGTAGCCCCAGACCTCCTGCAGCAGCTGGTGGCGGGTGAACACGCGCCCGGGGTGCTGGGCGAGGTACTTCAGCAGCTCGAACTCCTTGAACGTCAGGTCGAGCATGCGACCGTCGAGCTTGGCGGTGTAGCTGGCCTCCTCGATGACGACGCCGCCGCTGCGGATGACCGCCATCTCCTCCTCGCCGTCCTCCCGGGCCGCGCGCAGCCGGCCGGTCGTGAGCCGCAGCCGGGCGTCGACCTCGACCGGTCCCGCGGTGTCGAGGAGCACGTCGTCGGCGCCCCAGTCGTCGGTCACCACCGCCATGCCGCCCTCACTGACCACCAGGATCAGCGGCGCCTCGGAGCCGGTCGCGCGCAGCAGCCGGGTGAACTCCCGAGCCTGGGCGAGGTCGCGGCGGGCGTCCACGAGCACGGCGTCGCACTGCGGGGAGTGCACCAGAGCCGACGGTTCCGCCGGCAGGATGCGCACGGAGTGCGGGAGCAGCGCGAGCGCCGGCAGCACCTCAGCGGAAGGCTGCGGGGCGTTGGTCAACAGCACCAGGGTGCTCATCGCACCTCCTGGACGGCGAGACCGGGCACGGGTGATCAGACAGTCGGCACGAGGGCGTCCTTGCCCTGGGCCGTGAGTACGACAGGATAACCGACGTGGGTTCCGCCGGTCTCGAACAAGACGCACCTGAGGTGACGGTCAGGTACTGGGCCGCGGCGCGGGCCGCGGCCGGACGCGAGTCCGACGAGGTGCGCGCAGCGACGCTCGCCGAGGCGCTGCGCGCCGTCGTCATGCTGCACGACGACAGCCCGCGGTTCGCCGACATTGTGGGGATCTGTTCGGTTCTCGTGGGCTCGGCACCGGTGTCCTCGCAGGACCCGCAGACCCTGCGGCTGTCAGCCGGCGACGTGGTCGAGCTGCTGCCGCCGTTCGCCGGGGGGTGAGCCCGGGCGGGTGGGCAGGCTCACAGCGGGAGGGCTGCGACCACCTGCTCCTTGCGCGGCTGTCCGGAGGCCCGGGTCGCGACGCGGCCCTGCGCGTCCAGCACCAGCGTGGTGGGCGTCCGGCGCACGTCGAGGCGGCGCACGAGGTCGAGGTGCGACTCGGCGTCGATCTCCACGTGGGTGACGCCGGGCACTGCGCCGGCCACGTCGGCCAGGATCCGCCGGGTGGCGCGGCACGGCTGGCAGAACGCGCTGGAGAACTGCACCAGCGTCGCGCGCTCGCCGAGCGCGGCCGTACCGATCTCGCCGGGGGTCAGGGTGATCCGGTCGTCCAGTGTGTCGTTCGCGCCCGGCTCGGCAGCCGTCGCGGCCGGGGCGCGGAAGCGGCCGTCGTACCAGCGCTTGCCGAGCCCGAACGCGGTGGCCAGCGCCAGCGCGGCCAGCAGCACCCATGCACCCGTCGTCACCCGGCCAAGCCTACGGCGCGGCCCCACGCCACGGGCGGTATCCGCGACGCGAGATGCCGTCCCGGATGGCGAGACCGGTTGCGGCCGGTGGACGCCCTCGCCGTAATCTCGGGCGCATGACATCGACAGCGCTCACCAAGCGGCGCGCGGTGGACCACTGCCGCGTGCACTCGGCGCTGTGTCGCATGCTCTGACCGGGCGACGTCCCGAGTACCTCTGCACGTGTCCGCGTGGGCGCAGCCGGCAGAGTCGCGTCGCCCCAGACCGTGCGTCCAGCGTCATCGAGTCAGGAGAGCGTCATGTCTGCTCAGACACCCGCCGACCGCCCGGCCGGGCGTGCCAGCGCTCGTCCGGTCGACCCCCGCGGCCAGCGGTTCGCCGCCGCGGTGACCACGCTGGTGCTCGCGCTCGTGCTGCTGACGCAGAGCGTGTGGCTGCTGGCCCTGCAGGCCGTGGTGTTCGCGGTCGCTGTCCTGGCCGGGGTGCGGCGCTCGCCGTACTCCCTGCTGTTCGCCAAGGCCGTCCGCCCGCGCATCGGACCGCCGGCGCACACCGAGGACCCCCAGCCGCCGCGGTTCGCGCAGGGCGTCGGCCTGGTCTTCGCCCTCGTCGGGCTGGCCGGCTTCCTGCTCGGCCTGCCGATCCTCGGACTGGTCGCGACCGGCATGGCGCTGGCCGCGGCCTTCCTCAACGCCGCCTTCGGTTTCTGCCTGGGCTGTGAGATGTACCTGTTGATCCGCCGCACCTTCCCCCACAAGAACAACGACCGGGCGTCCACGCCCACGGAGGTTTCCGCATGAGCCGCGAACAAGTGCTTGTCGACGCCACATGGGTCGAGGAGCGCCTCGACGACCCCAAGGTCGTCCTCGTCGAGGTCGACGAAGACACGTCCGCCTACGACAAGGGCCACATCCGCGGGGCGGTCAAGATCGACTGGAAGCAGGACCTGCAGGACCCGGTACGCCGTGACTTCGTGAACAAGCAGCAGTTCGAGGCGCTGCTGAGCGAGCGCGGCATCGGCAACGACGACACCGTCGTGCTGTACGGCGGCAACAACAACTGGTTCGCCGCCTACGCCTACTGGTACTTCAAGCTCTACGGCCACGACCAGGCGCGCCTGCTCGACGGCGGCCGCAAGAAGTGGGAGCTCGACAGCCGCGAGCTCACCGATGACAAGGTGCAGCGCGACAAGACCAGCTACACGGCGAAGGACCCCGACCTGAAGATCCGCGCGTTCCGCGACGAGGTCGTCGAGTCCATCGGCGGGAAGAACCTGGTCGACGTGCGCAGCCCTGACGAGTACGCCGGCCGGCTGCTCGCACCGGCGCACCTGCCGCAGGAGTCCGCGCAGCGTGCGGGTCACGTCCCGACCGCGGCGAACATCCCGTGGAGCAAGGCGGCCAACGACGACGGAACGTTCCGCGACGACGCCGAGCTCAAGCAGCTCTACTCCGAGGCGGGCGTCGACTTCGGCAAGGACACCATCGCCTACTGCCGCATCGGCGAGCGCAGCGCACACACCTGGTTCGTGCTGCACGAGCTGCTCGACCAGCAGAACGTGAAGAACTACGACGGGTCGTGGACCGAGTACGGCTCGCTGGTCGGCGTGCCGGTCGCGGTGGGCGACGAGCCCGGGAACGCCTGATGTGCGGAGCGACCAAAGGCGGCCCCTCCCTGGAGGGCGTGGACGTCAAGAACCAGGCGATCATCCAGGGTGTGGTCTCGCGCGACGACCAGCCGGTGAGCGGCGCGTACGTACGGCTGCTGGACCGTACCGGTGAGTTCACCGCGGAGGTCCCGACCTCCGCGACCGGGCAGTTCCGTTTCTTCGCCGGTCCGGGCCAGTGGACGCTGCGCACCCTCGCACCGCAGAACGACCCGGTCGACCGCGCGGTGGTCGCGGCCATCGGCGAGGTCGCCGAGGTGGAGATCACGCTCTGAGCGACGACCTCTGAGGTCGCGCGGCACGGCGGCCGTGCGTATTCTTCGCTGCCATGTCTGACCCAGATCGACCCGGCCTGCTCGGAGACCTGTTCGAGGCTGCCGACGAGCACCCGCGTGAACAGCGGGTGCTCGTCATCCTCGGTCTGGTGGGCGTCGCCCTGTTCCTGGTGCTCGGTGCGTTCTTCGTCGGGCGCGGGATCGCCGACACCGGCGGCAGCTCCGACGCGGCGACGACCGCCGACGGTGGCACGACCTCGAGCGGCCAGGGCGGCGACGGGTCCGGCCAGGCAACCCACGCAGGGTCCGGCGCCTCGGCGGGAGGTGCCACCACGGCGTCGGACGGCAGGCTGGTCGGCAAGGTCTACCGCGGTGCCGTCGCTCCCGTGGCGATCGCCGGGGCGAACGCGTCGTGCCGTTCCGAGGCGGGTGTCGACGCCGCCGGCAACCGGGTCACCTACCCGGCGAACAACATGCTGGACGGCGCCCTCAGCACCGCCTGGCGCTGCGACGGCGACGGACGCGGCGTGAAGCTGAGCTTCTCCCTCCGGCACCCGCAGCGCATCGCCCAGGTCGGGCTCGTTCCCGGCTATGCGAAGACCGACCCGTACAACGGCGCAGACCGCTACGCGGAGAACCGGCGCATCTCCAAGGTGCGCTGGTCGTTCGACGGCCGCGCCTGGGTCGAGCAGACCTTCCGCACCGGGCGGTTCGACCGCGGCATGCAGACGATGCGCATCCCGCCGGTGCGCGCCAGCCGGGTCACGGTCACCATCGAAGGCAGCTCGCCGGCGGCACGCAACACCGTCGCGGTGAGCACGGTGAACCTGGGCAGCGCGCGCTAGCCGTCAGCGCACCTTGTTCGCGGCCGGCAGCGTGTCGCCGCCGTAGGTGTGGAGGTAAGACTGCACGTCGTCGGTGCGTATCGACTTCCACAGCGCCTCCGACTCGTGCCGTTTCAGCAGCACGACGTCACCGACCCCGTCGACCTCCTTCGTCCCGCGGGTCGGGGCCGTGAGGTAGTGCATGTGGGCGTTGCCGAGGCCGCGCAGGTCCAGCGCCAGCTGACGGATGTCGCTGGTGGTCCACCCCGAGTCGACGGTGGTGGCCTTGGTGATGGCCTGCAGCAGGTTGTCGAGCTTGAGCGGGTTGCTCAGCGTGCCCGTGCTGTTGGCCTTGTGCAGGACCGCGCGCAGGAAGTTCTGCTGCCGTTTGATGCGGTCGAAGTCGCCGTTGACGAGTCCGTAGCGGGTGCGAACGTACTGCAGGGCGCGGGCGCCCTCCAGGGTCTGGGTGCCGGCGTGCCAGGTGACGTGGTTGTGCGGGTCGGTGAACGTGTGCGCGATGTGCACCTGTACGCCGCCGATGGCGTGGGTGAGCGCCTTGAACCCGGCCCAGTCGATCATGGCCACATGGTCGACGTAGATGTTGGTGAGCTTCTCGACCGTTCGGACGGTCAGGTCGGGGCCACCGAGTGAGAAGGCGGCGTTGATCTTCTGCTTCCCGTGGCCGGGGATGTGCACGTAGGAGTCGCGCGGGATGGACACCAGGTAGGCGTCCGAGCGGTCGGCCGGGATGTGGACGATCATCAGCGTGTCGCTGCGGAAGGCGCCGACGGTCCACTTCCCGTCCGCGAGCTCCTTCTCGATGGTGTGGCCGTGGCCGCCGTGGTCGGTGCCGAGCAGCAGCACGTTCAGCGCCTTCGCGGCCTCGCCGGTGGGCTGCGGAGCGCGCTGCTGGGCGCGGAGCCGGCTGTGGAAGCGGCCGAGGTCGCCGAGGTGGGAGTTGAGGTAGAAGCCGTAGGCGGCGACCGAGCCCACCAGGACCAGCGCCAGCGCGACCACGACCACGATGATCTTGTGGCTCCGCAGCGGTCCGTGCCGAGGACCGTGCGGTGCGGTGGCGCCTTCTTCTGCTGTCATGGGTTCGGCGGTCTCCTGCCGACGGCCCTGCCGGGGCGTCCCCGAGCACCGTCCTGGTTGGTTGTGATCATCAGGATACGGGCGCGGCGCGCAATCCGGCGGCACTTGCGTGCGATAACCGGACGTTTCGTCCGTACTCGGGTCGCCGGGTGACCCTCAGTCGGGCATGGCTGACCGTCCGTGACGGCCCTCGGCACACAGCCTGCCGAGGGCGGGGCCCTCAGTTGACCTTGCTGGCCTTGGGCAGCGTGTCGCCGCCGTACTTCTTCAGGTAGTGGTCGATGTTGTCGTGCCGCACGGCGCTGAAGAGCGCGTCCGACTCCACCTTGTCGAGGCGTACGACGCTTTCGCCGTTCTCGGTGTCGTAGCTGCCCAGCGGCGCGGTGAGGTACTCCACGTCGTTGCCGTGCAGCCCGCGCAGCGACAGCGCCAGGTCGCGCATCTCACCGGCGCTGAAGCCGTCGTCTACGGTCAGGTTGTCGGTGAGCACCTTGAGGACGTTGGTCAGCTTGATCGGGTTGGACACGGTGCCCTGCGACAGCATCTTGTGCAGCATCGCGCGCAGGAAGTTCTGCTGGCGCTGGATCCGGTCGAAGTCGCCGTTGGTGAGCCCGTAGCGGGTGCGGACGTACTGCAGCGCCCTCGCGCCCTTGAGGTTGTACGTCCCCTTCTCCCAGGTGCGGTGGTTGTGGGTGTCGGTGAACGTCTGGGGAATCGTGATCCGCACCCCGCCCAGCGCTGTGGTGAGGTCCTTGAACGACGACCAGTCGATCATCGCGAGGTGGTCGATGCGGACGTTGGTCAGGTTCTCGACCGTGCGCTGGGTGAGCAGTGGCCCGCCGTAGGAGAACGCGGCGTTGATCTTGTCGTGGCCGTGGCCTGGGATCGGGACGTAGCTGTCGCGCGGGATCGAGACCAGGTACGCCCCTTTGTGGTCGCGGGTGATGTGCAGGATCATCAGTGTGTCGCTGCGGAACGCCCCGGGCGTCCAGTGCCCGTCGGCGAGCTCCTGCTTCACCGTGGTGCCGTTGTCGCCGTTGTCGATCCCCATCAGCAGGATGTTCAGCGCACCCTTGGCGTCGGCGGCGAGCTCGGGGCGCCGGGAGTCGTTCTTGAGCGCACTGATGCGGTCGACGTCGCCGAGCTGCATGTTGTAGTACACCGCGAGGCTGGTGCAGGCCCCGAGCAGCAGCACGGCCAGGACCGCGAACACCATGGCGGCACGACCGCGGTAGAAGCGAGCCGGCTTGGCCGCACGGCGCTTGCCGCCGCGATGCCTTCGCCTAGGTCGCCTCTCGGGTGCGTGTGCCATACCTCTCCAGTGCAGGGGGATCCGGGACAGTGTGGCGGTATACGCCTAACGACTCAAATTTCAAGCAGGATCGTAACCGGGCCGTGGTTGACAAGGGATACATCCATATGTGATCCGAACACGCCGGTGGCGACCTGCGCTCCCAGGTCGCGCAGTGCCGTGCAGAACGCCTCGTAGAGCGGTTGCGACACCTCGCCGGGGGCGGCGGCGCTCCATGAGGGGCGGCGCCCCTTGCGCAGGTCGGCGTACAACGTGAACTGGCTCACCACCATGACCGGTGCGCCGATGTCGGACGCCGAGCGCTCCCCGGGCAGGATCCGCATGTCCCAGATCTTGCGGGCCAGCGTAGCGGCCTTCTGCTCGTCGTCGTCGTGGGTGACGCCGAGCAGCACCACGAGTCCGGTGCCGTCCAGGGACCCGGTGATCGTGCCGTCGACCGACACGCTGGCCGAAGAAACCCGTTGTACAACCGCGCGCATGCCGTAGATCTTCCCGTCTGGTCGTGACTGGGCGGAGGAACCCGGCCATGAAGTCTGACACCATGGGCGCATGTCTGCGCCCAGCCCCGCCGCACCCGTCGCCGCCGCGCCCGCCGCCGTGCGCGAGACGTTGATCACCGTCGCCCCGACCGGCGCCGAGACCGCGAAGGGCGACTGCCCGCAGCTGCCGACCACACTTGCCGAGCTGGTCGAGACCGCGCAGCGCTGCGAACAGGCCGGCGCGGCCATGGTGCACGTGCACATCCGTGACGAGCAACACCGGCCGACCCTGGACCTGTCCCGGCTGCGGGACACCGTCGCCGCGTTGCGCGAGCACACGTCGCTGGTGGTGCAGCTGTCGACCGGCGGCGCGGTGACCGACCCGTTCGAGGACCGGCTGCGGGTGCTCGACGCTGCACCGGACTCGTGCTCGCTGACGATGGGCACGGTCAACTTCGGCGACGACGTGTTCATGAACCCGTGGGGGTTCGTCACCGACCTCTACCAGCTCGCGCAGGAGCGTCAGGTCGTTCCTGAGTTCGAGCTGTTCGACCTCGGTCACGTGCACGCGCTGCACCGGTTGTTGCGCTCGTACGGGCTGCCGTACGGCGGCCGCGTGCACTGCGACCTGGTGATGGGCGTCCCCGGCGGCATGCCCGGGACCACCGAGGCGCTCGTGGCCGCGGTGGCGGCGCTCCCCGAGGCGGTGACGTCGTGGTCGGCGACCGGTGTGGGCCGCACGACGCTGCCGGTCGCGCTGGCGGCGCTGTCCAAGGGCGGCCACCTCCGGGTGGGCATGGAGGACGTGCTCACGCTGGCCAAGGGCCAGCCGGTGCAGCACAACGCCGAGCTGGTCGAGCGGGCCGCGACGCTGGCGGTGCTGGCGCAGCGTCCGCCGATGACGTCACAGCAGGCCCGCGACCTGCTCCAGGTGCGGGCCCGGGAGACGACTCGGGAGACGGCCCAGTAGACGGCCCAGTAGACGGCTGTGTAGCCGCCTCAGTAGACGAGGGCCTGTGCCCCGTCGGCCATGGCCTCCTCGACGAAGGTCGACGCGCCGGCGACCCGGATGCCCGCGATGATGTCCGTCCCCTCGATGCCGCGCCGGGTGGCGCACTGGGTGCACAACGTCACGGTGCCGCCGGAGAGGACCGCGGTGAGCAGGTCCTCCAGCGGAGCCGCGTGGGGAAGCTCGAGCATCTTCGCCCGGCCCGGTAGGGCGAACCACGCGGCCTCACCGGTCAGCCACAGCGACACCTGTGCTCCGGAGGCCACGGCGGTGGCGGCGACGGTGAACGCCTGGTTGCAGCGCTCGGGGGCATCGAGGCCCGAGGTGACCTTGACGAGGAGGTGACGCGCCGGCGGCATGCGGACAACCCTAACCGCGGATATTGCGGTACGGACCGCCACGGTGGAGGCTGGTGGTGAGGGCGCGTGACATGGAAACGGTGGTCGACATGGCCGATGTTCACGCCAGACGCGGGCTCGCAGTCTGGATCCTGGCGGCGTTGGCCGTCATCGTGGTTCTCGCCGTCGTGATGCTGCTGGTATCCGGTGGTGGCGGCGGCGCCGGCGGAGGAAGCAGCATCCCTGGCTACTGAGCATTACGGCAGCTGACTGAACCTACGGCGCGCGCTGGTCGCGGCGCAGCGGGTGGTCGGCCGGCACCTCGACCAGCACCAGCCGCACGCCGTCGGGATCCTCGACCCACATCTCGTGCAGCCCCCACGGCTCCTGCCGGGGCTCGCGCAGCACGTGCGCGCCCGCGGAGAGCAGACGCTCGTGCTCAGTCGCCAGGTCGCGCACCTGCAGCCAGATCGCTACCTGCTGCGAGCCCTGCGTGCCTTCTCCGCCCTCGGCGTGCCCCGAGACCTCGAGGAACCCACCGCCGAGGAAGAACACCGTGCCCGGGCTGTCGGTCGGCCCGAACTCGCGGTACACGGCCAGGCCGAGAGTGTCGCGGTAGAACCGCCTGCTGCGCGCGGGATCGGAGGGGCGCAGGATCATCCGGCTGCTGAGGATTTCCATCGGTGGCGGAGTCCGTGTCTGCATGGGGGCCATTGTGCCGATTTGGGCGGGGGGCGCCGCCGCGTCTCGCTGTGGCTGAGGGCCCTCACTCGCCAACCCGCCGCGTGCATGGTCTTCCCGACCCCTGCAGGGGGTGGGAGGCCCAGGGAACAGGCGGTTACATCCCTTTTCGCTACCAGCTGACGCGCGCCGACATGCTCCTCCTCGCTCGCCAACGCTGTCCCTGTCCGCAGGGTTTTCCAATCCGCCGATTAGCACAGCGAGTGACCTGAACCACTTGCGCTCAGTCATCGGTAGCTTGCCGCATTTTTCGACATATCCCTAGGTGAATCCGCATACTGCTGCGGGGGCGCGATTACTGACTGTCCCTGTCCGAAAACGCTAAGGAAGGGGCAGCAGATGCCTTTCTCACGACGACAGATGCTCACGTACATGGGTGCGACCGGCGCTGCAGCGATGCTGGGGGGCGCGCAGTCGCTCACCCAGGCTGCCGCCGCAGCCACGCGACCGCGCGCATTCGCGTCGGCCGCGCGCTTCCCGGGCGACCCGGGGTCCGGCCGGGTGTACTACGGCGCGACGGTGCCGTACTACCAGGACCTCGCTGCCTGGGAGGCGTGGCTCGGCAGGCCCCTGGCCTCACACCGCTCGTACCACGACTCCGGCGAGGTCGCGAAGCTCGTGGCGACCGTGTCCGACGACATCACGAACACCCGCATGCCGCACCCGTCGATCAAGCCGGCGGGAACCTGGGCGGAGGTCGCCCGCGGCGACCAGGACGTCTGGCTGGATGACCTTCTCCGGCAGGTGGGTGCGCTGAACGTTCCGGTGTTCCTCACCATCCACCACGAGCCGGAGAACGACGCCGTGGGGACCGGCATGCGGCCGCGCAACTGGGTCGACATGCAGACGCGGGCGATCAAGAAGGCCGCCGTCCTCGCACCGATGGCCACCATCACGCCGGTGCTGATGCAGTGGACGTTCGACCCCGCCTCGGGCCGCAACCCGGCGGACTGGCAGGTGTCGACGGCGAAGGTCTTCGGTTTCGACGCCTACAACGCCTGGTCGCCGACCAATGGCAAGAAGTGGACGACCTTCGCCTCGAAGGTGGACCGGGTCAAGCCCTGGACCGGTGGCCGGCCGCTGGTGGTGGGCGAGTACGGGTGCCGCGAGGACCCGTCGGACCCCGAGCGCGCGGCCCAGTGGCTGCGTGACGCCTTCGCGTATGCGCTTGCCAACAACATCGTGTGCATGTCGTACTTCAACTCGAACCAGAACTCCCCCGACGGCAGCTGGGAGCTCGACGGTCGCCGGGCAGAGGTGTTCCGCGACCTGCTCGCGAACGCGGCGGTCGCGCGTCCGTAGTCGCCGATCGCGGCGGGCCGGTCACACGGGGTCACCAACGGAGGGGTCGATCACACGGGTCGATCCCACCGTTCGGCAGCACCGACCCGCTGGGGCGTCTTAGCCTCGACGCAGGGGACCTTGAGGGAGGGACCGACGGGATGGACAGGCCACTGCCGGAGCTGGCGGACTACGGACGTTTCGTGCGTCGCAACTTCCGCCTGCTGGTGGCCTGCGCCTCCGTCGGTCTGCTGGTGGCGGCCGGGTGGCACGCGCAGACGCCGCCCACGTACACCTCCACCACGTCGGTGCTGCTGACCCCGGTGCCGGAGTTCGCCGGGACCGACCCGTCCGGCCGGGCGCCGCGCGAGGTCACCGTCGACACCGACGCGCAGCTGGTGCAGTCGGGCCCGACGCTGACCGCCGTGTCCCGCGCCGTCGGCGAGGACCCGGCCGACGTCGTCGCCGCGTTCACGCTGTCCGCGCCGCCGCTGACCAACGTGCTCAACATCTCGTTCACCGCGTCCGACCCGCGTACGGCCCGGCTGGGGGCGGCAACCGCCGGCCGGAGCCTGATCGCGGCCCGCCGGCAGTTCCTCGGGGCCCTGCAGCCACGTGAGACCGCCCAGCTGCAGGTGGCGGTCGCCCGGCTCGACGACGAGCTGGCGCAGCTGGACGCGACGGACGTCCGCCCGGAGCGACAGGACGCGCTCGGGGAGCGGATCCAGGTGCTGCGCAACAGGCTCAGGAACCTCTACGCCGCACAGGCACAGCCCGGTCGCATACTCCGTGCCGCGACGCTGCCGACCAGCCCGGACCCCACCGACGTGGAGGTCCCTCTCACGTCGGGAGCGATGCTGGGCCTGCTGGCCGGCTGCGGGCTCGGCGCGCTGCGCGACAACCGTCAGCGGCGACGCTGGGCGAACTCGGCGAACATGGCGTCGACGAGCTCGCCGAACCGCCGGACCGCCTCCCGGGCGCCCGCCTGAGCGAGCTCCTGCTGCGCCGCGCGCGCCGCATCGTCGTCGCTTCTCGGAGTGGACAGCGCCTGCTCCAGCGCCGTCTGGAACTCGGCCGCCGTGGTCACCACCCGCACCAGGCCGGCGTCGGCCAGCCGCTGGGTGAAGCGCTGCTGGTGGTCGTCGACGTGCTCACCCAGCGCGGGGTTCCTCGGCACGACCAGCGGCAGGTGTCCATGGCGGCGCGCCTCGGCGATCGTGGACGGACCGCCGTGGCTGACCACGACAGAGACACCGGCGAGCAGCCGGTCCAGCTCGTTGTGCGCCAGGTACGCCGTGCCGGTCGCCCTCACCGGCGGCTTCGAGGTGCCGTACTGGACCAGGCATTCCACGGGTCCGTCCGACCGGGTGGCGAGCCACTGGTCCACCCAGTCGACCAGCCGGTCGAACTGGTGGTAGTCCGTGCCCACCGAGACGAGCACCGCCGGCGGCGGTCCGCCGGCGGTCACAGCAGGCCGCCGATCACACGTGCGTCGGGGTAGAACCGCTGCTGTTCCTCCCACTGTGCGCAGAACAGCGTCGTGAACGGGTGGCACAGCCGCGCGGTCAGGGTCGGGGTGTCCAGCCGGTCGTACACCTCGATGTACGCGGTCGGGATGCCGATGACCTTGGCCACCACGAAGAACGGCAGCGCGACCCCGGCGCCGGTCGAGACCACCAGGTCGGGTCGTTCTCGCGACAGCAGCCGCAACGCCAGCACGAGGTTGCGCAGCAGGTTCCACACGTTGCGGGTCGTCGGGTGGTACGCCCAACGGACCCGCTCGCGCGCGAGCAGCGACTCCGCGTCGGGGGTCCGGAACGTCACCCAGGTGCGCCGGCGCGCCGACCACCACGGTTCGAGCGCGTACAGCTGGGCGAGGTGTCCACCACTGGACCCCACCAAAAAAACGTGCGCGGCCGCGCCTACCGGCGACCGCGACTCGATACGACCACGCACGAGCGCCACCCCTCATCAGGTGCCGCCCCCCACAAGGAAGATACGCCTGCGATGCAATTCCCAAGCGAGATTGCGATTCTCCAGCGAGATCGCCCGGGCGTGGGTCACCCTCTTCCTAGACAGAACGTCCATTCCCGGGGGGGACATGGAAAACGACAAAGCGTCCTTCAGCGCGCAATCCGGGCTGGTGCTGGCCGCGGTGCGTCATCACGCGCTGCTCATCGCCGTCTGCGCGCTGGGTGGGCTGGTGCTCGCGGGCCTGGTGACGGTGGCGCGACCGGCGACCTACGTGGCGACCGCCAGCGTCCTGGTCAACCCCGCCCAGGGGAACCCGTTCGCGCCGCAGCAGGAGGGCGACTCCCTGATCAGCCTCGAGACCGAGGCCCAGGTCGTGCAGTCCGACGCGGTCACGGCCCTGGCGCTGAAACAGCTGCCGGACGGGGTCACCAGCGGCGCCCTGCAGGACGGGCTCACGGTGGTCATCCCGCCGAACACCCAGGTGCTGCAGATCTCCGCGCGGGCGCCCGGTGCGCTGGCCGCCCAGCGACGAGCCCAGGCGTACGCGACCGCCTACCTGGACTTCCGGCGGCAGCAGGCTCTCCGGACGCTGAACCAGCAGCTCGCGTCGATCGAGCAGCAGATCGCCCGGGCCAACGACCAGCTGCAGGCGGCCAGCGCCGCAGCGGCAAGGGCCAAGACCAGCGACGAGCTGGCGTTCCAGCAGGAGCTCGAGCAGGCCCTGAACGACGAGCTGGTCGAGCTGCGCGCGAGCCGCGTGACCCAGGTCCAGGACTCGCTGACCCAGCCGGGCCGGGTCATCTCCCCGGCCCAGCAGCCGGCCCAGCCGGCCGGTATGCCTCGCGCCCTCCTGCTGCTCGCGGGAGTCGTGGCCGGCCTGTTCCTCGGGCTGGTGCTCGCGCTGGTGCGTGAGACCCGCAGCGACACGGTCTACGAGGTGGCCGAGATCGAGGAGGCGGGCGTGCCGGTGGTGGCCGCGCTGCGCCGCCGCTCCCGTGCCTACTCCGACCAGTCCGCGACCGACGACATGATCCGGCACCTGCGCGCCCACGTGATGGCCACGGTGCCCACGCCGGCGGTGGTCGCCGTCGGTACCTGTTCGCCGCGGCTGGACGAACCGGGCATCGCCGCTCGGCTGAGCACGTTCCTCGGCCGGGCCGGGGTGAAGGTCGTGCTCGTCGATGCCGCTCCCGGGAACCTGGACCCGACGGGGACCGTGGCCCCCGGACACGGGCCCGGCCTGGCGGAGATGCTGCTCGACGAGCGGCTTCGCAGGCAGGACCTGCTGGTCGCGGAGAACTCGCGTCTGTCGGTCCTGCCGCGCGGCCCGCGGTTCGAGGAGGCGGTCGACCGGTTCGTGCCGGCCTCGCTGGAGGACACGCTGGGGCGGCTGAGCTCCAGGGCGGACTTCGTCGTGCTGCGCGTGCCCAGCCTGCTGCAGGCGCAAGGCGAGGCCACCCTGGCGGTCGCCGAGCAGGTCCTGCTCGTCCTCACCCCCGGTGTCACGACGCGAACCGAGATCGAGACGGCGCTCGCCCGCATCCACGAGGCCGGCTGTGACCTTCTCGGAGCGGTGGTCAATGCGCCCGCGCCGTGGTGGTCGCGCCGGCGGCTCGGGCGCCCGGCGGGAAGTAGGGTCACCCGCAGGCCGGCCGGCGGTCACGTCATGGCGCGACCGTCTCAGGGCAACGCGGTACTGGGTGGCGAGTCGCCGCCATGGCCGACGTAGCCGTACCGGACGCGTAGCGGGAACGTCAGGGAGGCCACCAGGCGCCGGCGGCTCGCCGGCATCTTCCTGCGCCAGGCCTCATCGGCCCGGACGGTGACGGTGCCGGTGGAGAACCGCATCGGGTTGCCCGACACGGTGTGGTTGGGCCGCAGCAGCACCTGCCCCGGCGGTGCGCCCAGGTCCTGGGGCGCCTCCTGGCCGAGGTACTCCGCCACCAGACCCACGGTCTCGGCGGGTGCGTGCACGAAGTCCTCGTACCGCACGTGCAGACGTGGTGTGCCCGCCGCACCGAGCGCCTCGAACATCGTGTTCTGGCTCAGCCACCGGACGCTCGACTTGAGCGCGGAGTACCGCGCCATGTAGGTCACCGTGTCGGCGACCTCGGGGCGGCTCACCTCCTTGCTCCACGAGTAGGCCACCCCGCGGCTGTCGCGGGTGACGTGCACGAGGCGCAGGTCGAGGTCCTCGTCCCAACGCAGGCAGGCGGCGAGCGAGACGTGCTTGCTGGAGTCGATGACCACCTCGGCCTGGGCCACCTCGAGGACCGCGGAGTAGATGCGTCGGTAGACCGCGTCGTACTCGCGCACCCGGCGCAGGAAGGCGGAGCCGGGGCGAGGCGCCAGCAGCCTCGGGACGAACCGGTTGCGGTCCACCGAGCGCCGCAGGGCCAGCACTTCCTCGGCGTGGGCGCGCTCCCAGCCGCCGAACGCCCGCGAGCCGACATCGCGCCAGAAGGGGCAGTCGTGGAACCGCTGGCCACAGCCGCACAGCTGGTTCTCCAGCACGCCGCGCTGCCAGATGTGCACGAGCTCGCCGACTGCGCACACGTTCGGGAGGCCGCCGAGGCACAGCTCGAGCAGCGTGGACCCGCTGCGGCCCAGGCCTCCGACGTAACCGACCAAGGGCCTTCCAGCCATGCAGCGACCCTACCGACGAACGCTCACACCTGCGCCGAGCGCGTCCAGCGGCGGCGCAGGTCGAGGCCGAACAGCTCGTCGACCATGTCGATCTCCGGGCCGAGCCGCTCCCACACGTAGGCCACGTCGGAGGGGTCGACCTCGTTCGCCGCCGGCGGGACCGGGCGGTACAGCGCACGCTGCACCAGCGGTGAGCGCTTGACCCTGCCGACGGTCCGCGCACCGTCGTGCTCGCGGATCCACTCCGCGACCCGGCGTACGGACCTGGCCAGCACGGCAGACCTGGGCTCGCTGGCCGGGAGCCGGGCCTTCAGCAGGTCGGGCTCGAGGGGGAACCGGGTGACGCCGAGCCAGTCGGTCGTGCCGTCGATGAACGACTGCGGGTCCTGCTGCAGGTCGTCGAACAACGCGACATGGAGGCACTCGCGCGGGAAGTGCTCCAGGTACCTGGAAAGGGCGCTGCCGTAGCGGCCGTGGTCCAGCAGCTCGGGATGGGCGTCGAGCGCCTCCCGGAACGTGCCGATCTCGATGCCGTGCTTGAGGTAGTGCAGGTACGACGAGTGCGCACGCGCAGCCGGCTCCCGCAGCGTCACCATGAGGTTCACCGGGCCCAGGCAGCTCCGGATCCGCTCCGGCGCCTCCGGCTCGAACAGGTAGTCCTGGCAGACCTCGCCGACGACCAGGGACGTCTCCGGTGCCTGGCGGAACTGTGCCCGGTACCAGTCCAGCCCGCGGTCGAAGTAGCGGTCGAAGAAGTACAGGTCCTTGGCCTCGGTCAGGAACACCTGCGGATGGCGGAGCAGCACCTCGTGCAGCCACGACGACCCGGCCTTGTCGGGACCGATGTAGAGGAAGTTCGGCAGCCTGCCGGGCTGAGTCACGGTGTCACCTCCGTGCCGGTCGCGGTGCCCGCGCGGAACCGGACGCTCTTGTTGACCAGGTCGTGCAGCACGGGTGCAGTGATCTCCTCGATGCGCCGGACATCCTCGGGCTCGACGTCGGCGCGCCACCCCTCCGCCACCTCCGCCGGTGTCCGGTCGAACCGGTGCAGCTGGGGTGCCGCATGGGCACCTGCGTGGTGGTC
>CBFGZI010000026.1:0-36624 GCA_965653225.1 uncultured Propionibacteriales bacterium
TAATGCGCCGATAACTGACATTATGTCAACTCACGTGGAGAGGGGTGCTCCGCTCGGATCCCCTGCCGGTATCCCCTTCTGCGCCAGCGGCCTCCCTGGAAGGGATGTAACCGCCTGTTTCCTGGCCCTCCCGCCCCCTGCGGCGGCCGGGAAGTCCGAGGACGCGGCGGGTAGTGGTGACCACAGACCAAAGCCGCGCCAGCCACCGCTCAACCACCCACCTGCCGGAACGCCCAGTTGCCAGGCCGCGGCAACGGCTCCTTCTAGCCAGCCGCTCGGGGTGACCACAGACCAAAGCCGCGCCAGCCAGCGCGCAACTACCCACCAGCCGCACCCTCAGTTGCCAGGCCGGGGCGGACGACCCGACCAGCCCCCGCTGGCACTCGTGCGGTCTTGTGTGCCAGCAGCACGAAGCGCAGTGTGGAAGCGCAGGTTCTCGACCGCGGGGTTCGCGGTCAGACGACGCATGGAGGCTGACGTGCACGCACATCCAGGCGACCACCTGCTGGTCGAAGGCACCAAGGTCGGATCGCACCGTCGTGACGGCCAGATCGTCGAGTGCCAGGGCGACGACGGAGGCCCGCCGTTCCTGGTGCACTGGAACGACACCGGCGCCGAGTCGCTGGTCTACCCCGGCCCCGACGCTCACATCACGACCACGCCCGGCGGCGACTCCACGCAGCGAGCGACCTGACGGTCCCGCCGTAGGTCCGCGACCGGCATGATGGCCCGGTGCGCACCGACTTCGACCCTGCCCAGATCCCGGGCCGCCAGTTCTACAAGCTGATCAACTCCGTGGTCGTCCCCCGGCCGATCGCCTGGGTGTCGAGCGTGTCCGCCGACGGCATCGACAACCTCGCGCCGCACTCGTTCTTCACCGTGGCGTGCGTGACGCCGCCGGTCGTGCAGTTCACCTCGGTCGGCCGCAAGGACTCGCTGCACAACGTCGAGGCCACCGGCGAGTTCGTGGTCAACCTCGCTCCCGAACACCTGTTCGAGCAGGTGAACGCGACCGGCACCGACTTCCCCGCCGGCGTCAGCGAGTTCGACGCGGTGGGACTGACCCGTGAGCCCAGCGCCCGGGTGGCTCCGCCGCGGGTGGCCGACTCCCCCGTTGCGCTCGAGTGCGTGCTCCACGCGACGACGAGCTTCGGTGACTCCACGGTGGTGTTCGGCCGCGTCGTCCACGCTGCGATCCAGACGGACGTCCTCGACGAGTCCCACCCGATGATCGAGCGGCTGCGGCCGCTGGCCCGGCTCGGCCGCGACGAGTGGACGACGCTGGGAAAGGTGCTGGAGATCTCGCGTATCCCGCACCGGCAGTGGCCCGGTCACTACGCCGGCCCCAACGACGTGGACGAGACCTCGGAGTGAGGCGTTATCTGTTGTTCGCGCGTGACATGCGCCAGGGCAGCACGTACCAGAGGGTCAGGAACACCACGGCGATCGCTGAAGCGAGCACGACCGCGAGCGTGCGTGAGAGCACGAAGTCGAGGATGAACAGGATCGCCCCGGAGATGGCGAGGAACAGCATGAGCAGGCCGCCCTTCGCCAGCCGCGAGCCGGTGTTGACGATCTCGCGCTTCATGCCCTGGCGGAACAGCTTGCGGTGCAAGGCCACCGGAGCGATGAGCAGCGCGGCGGCACAGGCGCACAGCAGCAGCGTGATCACGTAGACGGTCAGCTGGGGAGTTGTCACCTTCGCGAACGAGCTTTGGAAGGCCAGCGTCAGCAGGAACGCGAACAGGATCTGGACGCCCGTCTGTGACACGCGCAGCTCCTGCAGCAGCTCGTTGAAGTTGCGGTCGGCCTGCTCCTCCCGCGTCTCCGTGCGACCCGTGACCGGGTCAACGTGGGCCTCCTTGTCTTCGTCGGGCACCATCCACCTCCTGTGCTCACCCTGCCCCTGGCTCAGGATCGTGCCACTCGCTGCGCGAGCCAGACGGCGAACCTGGCCTCCGGGTCGGTCCAGCGCGCCTGTACGTCGAGGCCCGCCGCCCTCAGCTCGCTTCGTACCCCGTTGTCACGGAACTTCGCCGAGACCTCGGTGCGCATCTCCTCCCCCTCGGCGAAACCGACCCGCATCTGCAACCCCGTCACATTGACCTCCATCGCCCGTGTCGCCCGCAGCCGCATCTCGATCCACTCGTTCTGCTCGTCCCAGGCCGCGACGTGCTCGAACGCGTCGACGTCGAAGTCGGCGTCGAGCTCCCGGTTGATGACGCGCAGCACGTTGCGGTTGAACTCCGCGGTGACGCCTTGCGCGTCGTCGTAGGCCGCCACGAGAACGTCGGGGTCCTTCACCAGGTCGGTGCCCAGCAGCAGCCACTCCCCTGGCTCCAGCACGCCCGACACGGACCCCAGGAACGCCGCACGCTCGTCGGGCAGGAAGTTGCCGATGGTGCCGCCCAGGAACGCCACCAGCCGTGGCCCCTGACCGGGCAGCCGGTCGAGGTGCTCGGTGAAGTCGCTGACCACGCCGTGCACCTGCAGGTCGGGGTACTCCTCGGCGATCGTGGCCGCGGTCGCACGCAGCGCGCTGGCAGAGACGTCCTGGGGTACGAAGCCCTGCAGCGAGCCGGTCGAGCCGAGCGCGTCCAGCAGCAGCCGCGTCTTCTCCGACGACCCCGCACCCAGCTCCACCACCGTCGCCGCCTTGGTCAGCTGCGCGATCTCCCCCACCGCGTCGCGCAGAGCGGCCGCCTCGGCGCGGGTCGGGTAGTACTCGGGCAGGCGGGTGATCTCCTCGAACAGCTCACTCCCCCGTGCGTCGTAGAACCACTTTGGCGGCAGCCACTTCGGCTGTGCCGACAGCCCTTCGCGCACATCGCGACGCAGCGCCTTGGCCGCGTGGTCCTCGGACAGGTGCACCTCGATCTTCGGCTGGTTCATCGCACTCCCCGGGTGTCGTCGCCCGCGTCAGACTTCTCGTCAAGAGGACACAATTCCACGACCGGTCCGTCGGATCCCACGCTCGCCGCGACGAGGTGCCGGTCAGGTACGCCGCGCCAGCGCGGGTCGTCGTCCCACGGCTCGCTGGACACCGCGACGAAGTCGTCGCCGGCCAGCACCGACAGTGCGTGGTACCAGGCGGTGGCCACCAGCTGCCTGCCGTCGGTCAGCAGCAGGTTCATCCGTGCCTCGGGAGAGGCGCGCACCACGTCGAGCACGAGCTGCCCGACTGCCTTGGCCGGGTCGTCCCCCGCGTCCAGCCTGGCCCGCAGCAGCGCCCACAGCAGGGCGGAGTCGGTGGGTGCGTCCAGCGTCATCAGGACGCGCGCGGGCAGCGCCTCGGCCAGCGGCTGGACGACGTCGGGCCACCCCGGCACCACGCCGTTGTGGCTGAACAGCCATCGCCCGCCGCGGAACGGCGCCGCCGCCGTCTCCACCACCGGCATGCCGACGGTCGCGGACCGAGCGGCCGCGACCACCGCCCCGGACCGCGTGTCACGAGTGAGGTCGGGAAGCGCCTCGTCGGCCCACATCGGGCAGGCCCGTCGGTAGCGCGACGGCTCCGTGCGGCCCTCGGCGTACCAGCCGATGCCGAACCCGTCGGCGTTGATCGTCCCGCCGCCGCGCATGTCGGCCGGTGCAAACGACTGGTGCAGCAGAGAGTGCGGCGGCCCCAGCACCAGGTCGTACAGCGAGCGGGGCGGCCCGAGATACGCCAGATGGCGGCACACGCCGAAGTCAGCCCAGGTCCTGGGGACCGGCGTCGCGGGCGCACCGGAACCCGGAGAAGATCTGCCGCCGGACCGGGTGGTCCCAGTTGCGGAACGTGCCACGTCCGACCGAGGTGTCGGTGCCGAACGACCCACCGCGCAGGATGCGGTAGTCGCCGCCGAAGAACACCAGCGAGTACTCGTCGTACGGGAAGGCCGTGAAGCCCGGGTAGGCGGTGAACATGCTGCTCGTCCACTCCCACACGTCACCCATCAGCTGGTGCACGCCGAGCGGCGACGCGCCCTCGGGGTAGGCGCCGACGGGTGCGGGGCTGAGGTGGCGCTGGCCGAGGTTGGCGTGCCGCGGGGTCGGATCGTCGTCGCCCCACGGGAACCGGCGTGAGCGGCCGGTCTCCGGGTCGAAGCGCGCCGCCTTCTCCCACTCCTGCTCGGTGGGCAGCCGCTTGCCGGCCCAGGCGGCGTACGCCTCCGCCTCGTGGAAAGACACGTGCACGACCGGCTGGTCCGTCGGCAGCGGCTCGACCACGCCGAAGCGGCGGCGTACCCAGTGGTCGCCGTCGCGCCGCCAGAACAGCGGTGCCTCGAGGCCCACCTTCTGCCGGTAGGCCCAGCCGGTCTCGCTCCACCACCGGGGCTGGTCGTAGCCGCCCTGCTCCACGAAACGGAGGTACTCCCCGACGGTGACCGGTGCGGTGTCGATCCAGAACGACTCCACCTCGACCTCGTGCGCCGGGCGCTCGTTGTCGAGTGCCCACGGCTCGGTGCTGGTGCCCATGGTGAACGTGCCGCCGCGCACGAGCACCTCGCGCTCGGCCGGCGGAGCGACGGCTGTGGGAAGTGGCTCGGCGTGCAGCACGGCGTCGCCCGCACGCAGCTGGTGGGTGGCGAGCATCGTCTCGTCGTGCTGCTGCTCGTGCTGCACGATCATCCCGAAGGCGAAGCCGTGGTCGACCAGCCGCCGCCCTTCGAGCGGGGTCTTTTCCAGCACGTGCAGGACCTTGTCGCGCACCTCGCCGACGTAGCCGCGCGCCTCGGTCGGGCCGAGCAGCGGCAGCGCGGGCCGGTCCGCGCGCGGGTGCTGGAAAGCGTCGTAGAGCTGGTCGATGTCCTCACGCAGCGGAGTCATCCCGCCGACGTCGCGTACCAGCCACAGCTCCTCCTGGTTGCCGATGTGTGCGAGGTCCCACACCAGCGGCGACATCAGCTTCGAGTGCTGGCGTACGAGGTCGTCGTCGTCGACGGCGTCGGTCAGCTGTGCGCTGCGCTGCCGCGTGCGCGTCAGCTCCGCAGCGAGGTGGTCGCGGAGCTGCTCCGGACCGAGCTCGTCGAGAGGGTGCGTGGTCATCTCGTCAACCCTTCGTAGGGATCAGGGCTTCACGCCGGTGGGCAAGATCGGTGTGCACCTGTGCGGCCAGCGTCGGCGGCAGCTTCAGCGAGTCGAGCACCTCGCACCCGAGATCGAGCACGTGGTGGGCCGCGTTCGCGATCGCCGGGCTGGCGAGCCCCTGCCGTGCCGCCTCGAACCACAGGTGGGAGACCGGCCGCGTCACCTCGGCGACCGCGTCGACGGTGCTCTCGTCGTCCATCAGCGCCGTCAGCAGCGCCACCGGCGTCGCCCACGACTGGCCCGGCTGCGCGTCGATGTAACGCACCTCCAGGTAGCCGCGCGGCCGCACCGGGGGGAACAGCGTGCTGAGGTGGTACTCGAGGTCCTCCACGGTCGGCGGCGTCTCCAGGCCGCCCTCGACCCAGTCCGCGAACGTCATGCCGGTCGGGGCGTCCCAGCACGGCCCGGGCCGGCGTACACACAGCAGCGGCGTGTCCAGCGCACGTGACGCCCAGCTGCTCACCGGGTCGGAGGTGAGCGGGCCGGGCAGGCTGCGGGCGTGGTCGGTGTCGAGCACCGACCGCATGCGCAGGGACTCCCAGGCCCGACCGTCGTCGGCGACCGCCGCCGAGTTGGCGAACAGCGCGATCATCACCGGGCCGAGCCCGTGCAGGGCCGCCCAGCGCGCGCCCACCCGGTGGGCCTCGCCGACGTCCAGGCATACCTGGACGGCGGCGGTTCCGCACATCATCCGCGACCCGGCGGGCCCGATCCGGTCGAACGCCTTCTGCATGGCGGTGTAGCGGGGTGTCTGGAGCAGCCGCGTGGGCGGTCGGTGCGCGTCGACCGCCTGGTCGCCGCGGACGAGGCCGGCCTCGGCGAGGAGGCGACCGAGCTCGTCGCTGTCACGGCTGGTGGCATCCAGCAGCGCGGGAACGGACTGCTGGGGAGAGGTGGAGATCTCGACCTGGCCACCGGGCTCGACCGTGACGGGCGATCCGGCGGACAAGGGAGCGGGTGGGTCCTGCGGCGGCTCCGGCCAGAGAGTGGCCGGTGCGTGCGGCCCGAGGGCGCGGCGCAGGGTCGGTAGGTCGATGGGACGGGCGGGGTCGTCTGCGTGGTGCACGGTCCATTCCAGCTCCACGCCGTAACGCGCGGGTGGCCCGTGCTTGAAGCAGATCGAGGCGACGAAGCCCTCGGCCGTGGCTCGGTCGCGCAGGAGCATTGCAGCCCGGTCCCCCATCGCCAGCTCCCTCCGCCGCGTCTGCCGGTCCGGCCCTGACGGCCGCAACTCGGAGGTTACCTGCCCGGCCCGACAGTGCAACCCCAATACCCCCCGTACCCGTGGTAACCGGCCGGTACCGTCCTCGTCGTGAGCTTGTGGACCGTGCACGGCGACGGGCGCCGGGTCACCCCCGGTGCGGTCGTCTCGCCCAACGAACGACTCTCCTGGCCGCGCACCCTGGGCCTGGGCATGCAGCACGTGGTGGCCATGTTCGGCGCCACCTTCGTGTTCCCGGTGCTGATGGGTCTGAGCCCGCAGCTGGCGGTGCTCATGTCCGGCGTGGCCACGCTGCTGTTCCTGGTGATCACGTCCGGCCGGGTACCGAGCTACCTGGGCACGTCGGCCTCGTTCGTCGGGGCGGTCGCGACCATCTACTCCCTCGGCGGCACCCGCGCCGACGTGACCGGTGCGCTGCTTGTGGTCGGGGTGGCGCTGGCCGCGGTCGGGGCGTTGCTGCACTTCTTCGGTTCCGGGCTGATCCAGCGCGTGCTTCCGCCCGTGGTCACTGGGGCCGTGGTCATGCTCATCGGGTTCAACCTGGCACCGGTCGTGGCGCAGAACTACTGGCCGCACGACGAGTGGACGGCGCTGGCGGTGATGGTTTTCGTCATCGTGGTGACGGTGGGGTTCAGAGGTTTCGCCTCCCGGATCGCGATCTTCCTCGCCGTCGTGTTCGGGTACGCGCTGTCCTGGGTGCTCGACCAGCTGTTCGGTGCGATCACCTTCACCGACCCGACCACCGGCAAGGTCGTCACCGAGCAGCGGGTCGACTTCGGCCCGGTCGCGCACGCTCCGTGGTTCGGCCTGCCACCGGCCACGACACCCGAGGTGGCCGGCTGGCAACTGCCGACGTTCAACCTCGGCTTCGCCCTCGTCGCGCTGCCGATCGTGATCGCACTGGTCGCCGAGAATGCCGGGCACGTCAAGGCGGTCGCGGAGATGACCGGCGACGACCTCGACCCGATGATGGGCCGCGCGATCGCTGCCGACGGGCTTGCGACGGTGGTGGCCACCAGTGTCGGCGGCTCGCCCACGACGACGTACGCCGAGAACATCGGGGTGATGGCCGCGACCCGGGTCTACTCCACCGCGGCGTACGTCGTGGCCGCGCTCACTGCCATCCTGTTCGGCCTCTCCCCAAAGTTCGGCGCGGTGGTCGACGCCATCCCCGCGGGCGTGCTGGGCGGGATCACGGTCGTGCTGTACGGGATGATCGGCCTGCTCGGAGCGAAGATCTGGAAGGAGAACCACGTCGACTTCGGCGAGCCGGCCAACCTCGTCCCCGTGGCCGCCGGTGTGATCATCGCCATCGGCAACGTCACCCTGACGTTCGGACCGGACTTCTCCCTCGGAGGCATCGCACTGGGCACGCTGGTCGTGGTGGTCGGCTACCACCTCGCGCGCTACCTGACCCGTCGTCACCACCCCGTCGAGGCGCCGCAGGACTAGGGTTGCGGCATGCCGAGCCTCACCGTCTCCGACGCTCGCCGGCGTGCCCGCACCATCGCGGTGGACCGGTACGTCCTCGACCTCGACCTCACCCGCGGTCCGGAGACGTTCGGCTCCACCACGACGATCCTTTTCCGTCGTGTCGGGTCCGAGGACACCACCTTCCTGGACGTGCGTCCGCATGGCGTGCACCGCGTCCGCCTCAACGGGGACGACCTCGACGTGTCCCGGCTCAGCGAGGGACGGCTGCGGCTGACCGGGCTGCAGGAGCACAACGAGCTCGAGGTCTGGGCCGACATGGCCTACAGCCACGACGGGGAGGGGCTGCACCGCGCGGTCGACCCCGCCGACGGCAACGCCTACGTCTACGCGATGTCGTTCCTCGACGCGGCCCCGCGCATCTTCGCCTGCTTCGACCAGCCGGACCTGAAGGCGCCTTACTCGGTCGCCGTTACCGTGCCTGACGAGTGGACCGTGGTCGGCAACGGCGCCGCGCACCCGGTGGGCGGCGGACGCTGGCAGCTCGCGGAGACCTGCCCGCTGTCGACCTACTTCGTCACTCTCGTAGCCGGGCCGTACCACTCGGTGCGGTCCGAGCACGACGGCATCCCGCTGGGCCTGCACGTCAAGAGGAGCCTCTCCCACCATCTCGAGCGCGACGCCGAGGAGCTGTTCGCGGTCACCAGGCAGGCCTTCGACGAGTACCACCGGCTGTTCGGGGTGCGCTACCCCTTCGGCGAGTACCACCAGGCGTTCGTCCCCGAGTTCAACGCCGGCGCCATGGAGAACCCCGGATGCGTCACGCTGCGCGACCAGCTGGTGTTCCGCTCCCGGGTGACGGAGGCGGAGCGGGGCAGCCGTGCCATGACGGTCGCGCACGAGATGGCGCACCAGTGGTTCGGCGATCTCGTCACGATGACATGGTGGGACGACCTGTGGCTCAACGAGTCGTTCGCGGAGTTCATGGCCTACCGGGTGTGCAGCGAGGCGACCGACTTCGACGACGCCTGGGTCGACTTCGCGTTCACCCGCAAGCGCTGGGGCATGATCGCCGACCAGCGGCCCACGACCCACCCGGTCGCCGGCAACGGTGCCGCCGACACCGCCAGCGCGCTCAGCGACTTCGACGGAATCTCCTATGCCAAGGGCGCCGCGGTGCTCAAGCAGCTCTACGCACGTCTCGGCGAGGACGTCTTCCTGGCTGGCGTGCGGCGGCACATCGAGGAACACGCGTACGGCAACGCGAGCCTGGCGGACCTGCTCGACTCCTGGAGCGAGGCCGGTGGGGCCGACGTGCACGACTGGGCCCGTCAGTGGCTGCGCCGGCCCGGCGTCGACACCGTCAGCCTGACCGCACACAACGGCGCCGGCGAACCGGGCTCGGGTCTGGTGCTCCATCGCACTCCCCCGCCCACGTTCCCCGCCCAGCGTCCGCACACGCTCACCGTGGCCGAGCTCGGGCCCGACGGCCCGCAGCAGCAGACCACGGTGCACGTGGACGAGGACTCCACGCCCGTCGACCTGGTGCCGAAGGCGGAGCCGCCGGTGCTCGTCGCCGACGTACACGACGAAACCTGGGCCAAGATCCGGCTCGACGCCGACACCATCGCCGCGCTGCCGAACGTGCTTCCGCGCACCGAAGACCCCGTGACCCGCGCGGTGCTGTGGAACTCGCTCACCTACGCCGTCGACGACGCCGAGCTCAACCCGGAGACGATGCTGTCCACGCTGGTCGCCGCGCTCCCGCACGAACGTCAGGACGTGGCGCTCGGCGCCATGCTCGGCTGGGTCGTGACCACCCTGCGCGGCCGCTACCTGCCACCCGGCGCCGACGACGACCGGATCGCCGGCCTGGCCGTCGCCGTGCTGCAGCAGGCGGTGCCGGGAAGCGGTGCGCAGATCGCGGCCGCCCGCGCGGTCGTCGCGACCGCCGTCGCGCCGAACGAGCTGGCCGGGTGGCTGGACGGCGAGACCCCCGAAGGCCTGATCGTCGACGCCGACATGCGGTGGACCGTGCTGCAGCGGCTGTGCGTACTCGGGGCGGCCGACGCCGGAGCGGTGGAGGCCGAGCTCGAGCGTGACCGCTCCGCCGAGGGAGCGGTGCACGCCGCGCGCTGCCGCGCGGCGTTCCCCAGCGAGGAGGCGAAAGCGCGGGCGTGGCAGGTGATCACGCAGGACGACGACGTCGGCAACTATGTCCTCTACGCCACCTGCCAGGGCTTCTGGTCACCCGAGCACACCGCGGTCACGCGGCCGTACGTGGAGCGCTACTTCGCCGACGTCCCGGACACCGCGGGCTTCCGCAGCGGATGGGTGGTCAGCGAGACCGCGCGGCTGGCCTACCCGGTCTACGAGGTGTCCGAGGCGACCGTGGAGCTGGCGGAGCAGGCACTCGACGGCGACCTCGCCGCCGGCGTACGACGGGCCATCGCCGACCGTACGCACGACCTGCGCCGTGCCGTCGCCGTACGCCGCCGCTTCACCGTGACCGAAGGGCGACGCACATGAGCGCGAGCCGTCGGGTCGGACCCACCGTGCGCTCGCGGGTCGACAGGTGGACCGACGGCGAGGCCGTCACGCAGGAGGACCGCGTGATCGCCGAGGAGCCGATGGAGGTGCGGCTGGCGTGGCCGGCGACGCCGGCTCACCGGATCGCGGTCACGATGCGAACCCCGGGGGCCGACTTCGAGCTCGCCGCGGGGTTCGTCGTCGGAGAGGGCATCGCGCGGTCACGCGACCACATCGCCGCCGTCGGTTACTGCACCGACCGCACGCTCCGTCCGGATCAGGCGTACAACGTCGTCACAGTGACGCTTGACTCCCCGCCTCAACGCGATCCCTCCGTACGCAACATCGCGCAGACCTCCGCCTGCGGTGTGTGCGGCAAGGACAGCCTGGCCGCCGTCGAGGAGTTCGGCGGCCGTCCGGTCACGGCGACCGGCACCGTGCGCGCATCCACGCTGAGCCGTCTGCCCGACCTGCTGCGGGAACAACAGGGGCTGTTCGACAGCACCGGCGGCGTGCACGCAGCCGGGCTGTTCGACCTCGCCGGCGAGAGGCTGCTGGTGCGGGAGGACGTAGGACGCCACAACGCGGTCGACAAGGCGGTCGGGGCCGTCACCCTCGCCAGCGTGCCGAACCTCCCCGACACCGCGGGGATGGTGCTGTGCACGAGCGCGCGGGCCGGCTTCGAGATCGTGCAGAAGGCCGTGATGGCCGGCATCCCGGTCGTGGCCGCCGTCGGCGCCGCCTCCAGTATGGCGCTCGCCTGCGCCCGTGAGTACGGCGTGACGCTGGCCGGCTTCGTGCGCGGCGAACGGCTGGTCGTGTACGCCGGCGCCGAGCGTGTCGTCGCCTGACCACGTCTCCCCCTCGTGACGCGTCAATCCGTCGCAACGAAGTGGCCCACCGCCGCGCGACAGGTTGACGCGTCACGACCTTGGGGGTGCAGAGACAGGAGCAGCCGGGTTCTCGTCCGTCGATATTTTGGCGCCTCACGAGCAGGGTGAGTTGCGGGCTGCACCGGAACGCGAGGAAGTGACGCGTGACGGCGTGGGTCGCCCACTCTGTCGGCGCCTGCGCCTACCGTCCACAACATGCGGATGCTGCACACCTCCGACTGGCACCTGGGCCGGTCCTTCCACCGCGAGGACCTGCTGTCCGCCCAGGCAGCCTTCGTCGACCACCTGCTCGACACGGTCCGTGCCGAGCGGGTCGACGTGGTCGCGCTGGCCGGCGACGTCTACGACCGTGCGCTGCCGCCGGTCGACGCCGTGCAGCTGGCGTCCGAGGCTCTTCGCCGTCTGGCCGCCGAGGGTGTGCGCGTGGTGGCGACCAGCGGCAACCATGACTCCGCGCACCGGCTGGGCTTCGCGGCCGACCTGATCGACGTCGCCGGCATCCACCTACGCACTGCCCCCGAGTCGGTCGGGCGGCCGGTTGTGCTCGACGACCAGCACGGCCCGGTCTGTCTCTACGGCCTGCCCTACCTCGAGCCCGACGCCGTACGCGAGCCCTGGCAGCTGTCCGAGCGCAGCCACGCGGCCGCGCTCGACGAGGCGATGCAGCGGGTGTGCGGCGACCTCGCCGACCGGGCCGCCGGCACCCGCTCGGTCGTGCTGGCGCACGCCTTCGTCACCGGCGGCGAGTCGAGCGAGAGCGAGCGCGACATCAGCGTGGGCGGCGTCTCGCAGGTGTCGGCCGGGGTGTTCGACGGCGTCGACTACGCCGCCTTGGGTCACCTGCACGGTCGCCAGGTCATCCGCGACCGGGTGCGCTACTCCGGCTCGCCGTTGGCCTACTCGTTCTCCGAGGCCGGTCAACGCAAGGGATCGTGGCTGGTCGACCTCGACGGCTCAGGACGGGTGAGCGCAGAGTTCGTGGAGGCTCCTGTCCCCCGTCCGCTGGCGACGCTGCGCGGGCGGCTCGACGACCTGCTGGCCGACCCGCGACACGCGAGGCACGAGCAGGCCTGGCTCAAGGTCACGCTGACCGACCCCGTCCGGCCGGCCCAGGCCATGCTGCGGCTGCGCAGCCGCTTCCCCCATGCCTTGGTGCTCGAGTTCCAGCCCGACGACGCCGGCGACCGCGAGGAGCGGTCCTGGACCGCACGGGTGACCGGCCGCGACGACATGGAGATCGCGGCCGGTTTCGTGAGCGACGTGCGTGGGGCACCGGCCGACGAGGAGGAGACGGCGCTGCTACGTGAGGCGGTCGACTGCTGCCGGCTCGACGAGGGCGCGGCCTGATGCGCCTGCACCTGCTGGAGATCGACGCGTTCGGCCCCTTCGCGGGTCACGAGCGCGTCGACTTCGACGCTCTCACCGACAGCGGGCTGTTCCTCCTCTGCGGTCCCACCGGGGCGGGCAAGACGAGCGTGCTCGACGCGGTGTGCTTCGCGCTGTTCGGTCAGGTGCCGGGCGAGCGCGACAAGGCCAAGCGACTGCACAGTGACCACGCCGCGCCGGAAGACGGGCCGCGCATCGTGCTCGAGGTCTCGCTGCGTGGTCGGCGTCTGCGCATCGTCAGAAGCCCGGAGTGGATGCGGCCCAAGAAGCGCGGCACCGGCGACGTCCGCGAGCACGCCAAGGTGCTGGTCGAGGAGCGCGTCGACGGCTGCTGGCAGCAGCGCAGCAACCGCATCGACGAGGCCGCCGACCTCATCGGCAGCCTCCTCGGCCTCACGATGTCGCAGTTCTGCCAGGTGGCCCTGCTTCCCCAGGGAAAGTTCGAGACGTTCCTGCGCAGCGGCGCACAAGAACGACACACTCTGCTGGAGCGGCTGTTCGGCACCCACCGCTTCCGAGCCGTCGAGGACTGGCTGGCCGACCACCGCCGCGCGGTGTCCGCGACCTCCGACGACCACGGGCGCCGCGTCACCGCGATCATCGAGCGGGTCGCCGAGGTGGCCGCACTGGACCGGCCCGACGAGATACCGCCCGGCGACGCCGCCGACTGGGCCGACGGCATCCGCCGCACCGTCGTGGCCGAGCTGGCCGAGGCGACCGCGCAGCGCGCCGCCGCCGACCAACGGGCGAAAGCCGCGCGTGTCGCGCTCGACGCAGCCCGCGACCGGGCGGACCTGCAAAAGCGTCACCGCGACGCGAAGGCCCGTGACGCCGAGCTGCGAGCGCTCTCGGGCAGCACCGAGCGCATGTCGGCACAGGTGCAGCAGGCCAGGCTGGCCGCGACGGTGCAGCCGCACGTGGAGGTCCACGCCGCGGCCCGTCGACGCGGGCACGAGGCCGCCGCGGCCGTCGAGGGCATCGCAGCCGAGATGCACGCCGACCACCCCGGGGCCGCACGTGTTCACGACCCCGACGAGGTGACTGCTCTGGTGCGCCGGCGGCATGACGAGGTGACCCGGCTCGAGGCGCTGCTTCCGGCGCAGCAGCGGCTGGCTGCGATCGGCCGCGAGCTCGAGCAGGTGGCGGCCGATCTGGCCGGCAACCGGGCCGAGCAGACACGGCTTCAGTCGAGCACAGCCGAGCAGGAGGGTCTGCTCGACGCGGCGCGGCAGGCGCACGGCGAGGCATCGACGGCGACCGCCCAGCTCCCCCCGCTGCGCGAGCGCGTCGCGGGAGCCAAGCGCGTGGCCGACGCGGCTGCCCGGCTGCCGGCACTCCGACAGCGACGCGACTCGCTCGCTTCCGCCAGGGAGCACGCCACCGACACGGCCCACAACGCCCGCGCCCACTGGCTCGACCTTCGCCAGGCCCGCCTCGACGGCATGGCCGCCGAGCTCGCCCGCGACCTCGGCGACGGACAGGCCTGCCCGGTGTGCGGGGCCAGCGAGCACCCGGCCCCGGCCGACCCCGACTCTCGCGTCGTGTCCGCTGACGCCGAGCACGAGGCGGAGCAGGCCTGGCAACACGCCGAGCAGGCCCGTGAGCGAGGCGCCGAGGAGCTGGCGACATGCCAGCGCGAGCTCGCCGCGGCAGAGACCGCGGCCGACGGCACCGACGCCGATACCGCCGCGTCCAGGCTCGTCGACGCCGAGTCCGAGCTGACCGAGGCCCACGAGCGGGCGTCGCGCACGGAGCGGCTGGCCGCACAGGTGAGCGAGTACGAGAGGCACCTCGACGAGGCCGGCCGCCGTGCCCGCCGGCTCGAGGGCGAGCGGGCCCAGCTGCTCGAGCGCGAGACACAGCGCGGCCGTGAGCGCACGGCGCTGCAGACCGAGCTCGACGCCGCCACCGGCGACGCCGTGACCCTCGACGACAGGCTGGCGCAGGCACGGCGCGCGGCACGCCTCGCCGAGCGGCTGCTGGAGGCGTTGCGCGAGCACAACGACGCCGCCCGCGACCACCAGCGAGCGGCCGAGCGGCTCGAGTCCGCGCTCGCCGACACCGGCTTCGCCGACGCCGACGACGTGCTCGCGGCGGTGATGACCCGCACCGACCTGAGCAACGCCGAGACGCTGGTCCGGCGACGTGCCGACCAGGTGGCGCAGACGCGGGCGGTGCTCGACGACCCGCGCGTGTTGGAGGCCGCGGCCGCACCGCCGGTGTCGCTGGAACCGCTTCTGACAGAGCTGGACGACGCCGAGCGGCGGCGTGACGAGGAGGTCACCCGCGAGCGCACGCTGGAGCGGCAGAGCCGTCGGCTCGAGCAGCTGTGCGCCGAGCTGGGTGCGGCGCTGACGCACTGGCAGCCGGTGCGCGCGTCGCTGGCCGTGGCCGAGCGGATGGCGTCGCTGTGCGCGGGCACGTCGGCCGACAACCGACACAAGATGCGGCTGTCCGCCTACGTTCTGGCCGCCCGCCTCGAACAGGTGGTGGCGGCCGCCAACGACCGGCTGCTGCAGATGAGCAGCGGCCGCTACACCCTGCAGCACAGCCTCGCGCGCGGTGTCGGCGACCGCAGGGGCGGACTCGGCCTGCAGGTCCACGACGGCTGGACCGGCGACCTCCGCGACCCGGCCACCCTGTCCGGCGGCGAGACGTTCTACACCTCGCTGGCTCTCGCCCTCGGCCTCGCCGACGTGGTCGCACACGAAGCCGGCGGCACCGAGATCGACACCCTGTTCGTCGACGAGGGGTTCGGCTCGCTCGACGCCGATACCCTCGATGAGGTGATGGACGTCCTCGACCAGCTGCGCAGCGGCGGACGCGCGGTCGGCATCGTCAGCCACGTCGGCGACCTGCGGGCCCGTGTTCCCGCGCAGGTGCACGTACGCAAGACGCGCGCGGGCTCCACCCTTGCACCGGCATGAGCCCGACCCGATCCGCATGAGCACGCCGAGCGACCCCGGAACGCACGCCGCGACGCCGCTACCGGTGGCGGTGGTCGACATCGACGGCGTTCTCGCCGACGTACGCCATCGCCTGCACCACCTGCGCGGCCCGCACAAGCACTGGGACGCGTTCTTCGACGCCGCCCCGGAGGACGAGCCGCTCGACGAGGGACGGGCCGTGGCCGAGCGGCTCGCGCAGGATCATGAGCTGGTCTATCTGTCAGGACGACCGGAACGATGCCGCGACGACACCGTTGCGTGGCTGGACGGTCACGATCTGCCACCAGGACGGGTGATGCTGCGGCCCGATGGCGACCGCCGACCCGCCCGGATGTTCAAGCTGGAGCGGCTCGCGGAGATCGCGGCCGACCGCACGGTGGCGGTTGTCGTCGACGACGACCCGGCGGTGTGCGCGGCCGCGCGCAAGCGTGGTTTCACCGTCTTCCTGGCCACCTGGATGGGGCCTGAGGACACGCTGTTCGACGCGCAGGAACGGGAGGGTCGAACCTGATGCTTCGTCCGTTACGGTGGGAAGAACGGACTTGAGCCCCGATACGGGCCGCGATTCGGTAACGATCTGCGGATTTCATCGTTGGACGGGTGTGGAGAAAACCAAAACAGGGAAACAGTAACTGTGCACAATGGATCTAGTGACCTGGATCACATTGCTGGCAGAACCGCCGACCGACGGGGACGCCGACCGCACCGCACGCACCGGAGGAACCCATGTGCCCGCACACTCCAGTTTGTCCCGGGGCCGATGCGCCCGACAGGGAGGCTGCGCACACCGTCGCCACGCACCCTGAGCAGGGCTGGAGTCTCCTGTGCAATGGGATCGTGCTGTTCGACGACACGGGTGAGCTGCTGCCGAACGGTCAGGTGATCGCACCGCACCGTCCGACCGACGTCCACCCCGAAGCCTTCGGACTCATCGCAAGCTGACGCACCCGGCGACGCTAGAGTCGCCTGCATGGCCTCGACCCACGAGATCGACCCCTCCTTCACGGCCCTTCCCCTTCAGCGTCTCGCCCACGCCGCTCTGCAGCGGACCAAGGACTTCGACGTCGAGCACGCTGACTTCCGGCTCGAGCGGATCCGCACCCAAGACCTCTCGCTTCGCGACAGTGTCCTGCAGGGCGCGGCAGACCACGAGCAGCTCGGCTTCGCCGTCCGGGTCGTGCTCGACGGTACCTGGGGCTTCGCCGCCACCGACGTACTCACCAAGGAGTCCGCGGTCCGCGCCGCCGAAGAAGCCATCCACGTCGCACAGACCGCCAGGCCGATCAACTCCGAGCCGATCACGCTCGCGCCGGAGCCCGTGCACGACACCCAGCAGTGGGTGTCGGCCTACGACGTCGACCCGTTCACCATCCCGCTGTCCGACAAGATCGCGCTCCTGGCCGACTGGAGCGCCAAGCTCCAGCGCGACCCCGTCGTCGCGCACGCGACGGCCACGCTGCGCCAGGTGTTCGAGAACAAGTTTTACGCCGACACCGCGGGCACCATGACCACCCAGCAACGCGTCCGGCTGCACCCGGTGCTGGAGGCCTACGCGGTGGACGAGAGCTCGGGCCGGTTCGACTCGATGCGTACGCTCGCGCCGCCGGTCGGTCGTGGCTGGGAGTACCTCACCGGCACCGGCTGGGACTGGGACGCCGAGCTCGCCGAGCTCCCCACCCTGCTCGCGGAGAAGCTGGCCGCCCCGTCGGTCGAGCCCGGCACCTACGACCTGGTGGTCGACCCCTCGAACCTGTGGCTGACCATCCACGAGTCCATCGGCCACGCCACCGAGCTGGACCGGGCGCTGGGCTACGAGGCCAACTATGCCGGCACCTCGTTCGCGACGCTCGACAAGCTGGGGTCGCTGCAGTACGGGTCCGACGTCCTGCAGGTGACCGGCGACCGCACGGTCGAGCATGGCCTCGCGACCATCGGCTACGACGACGAGGGAACCCAGACTCAGGAGTGGGACCTCGTCAGGGACGGCGTGCTGGTGGGCTACCAGCTCGACCGGCGGATGGCGCCGATGCTGGGGCTGGACCGGTCCAACGGCTGCGCGTTCGCCGACTCCCCCGGCCACATCCCGATCCAGCGGATGGCCAACGTGTCGATCAAGCCGGCGGCCGAGGACGTGTCCACCGACGACCTGATCGGCGGCATCGAGGACGGCATCTATGTGCTGGGCGACCGGTCGTGGTCGATCGACATGCAGCGCTACAACTTCCAGTTCACCGGGCAGCGTTTCTTCCGCATCGAGAACGGTCGGCTCGCCGGTCAGCTGCGCGACGTGGCCTACCAGGCGACCACCACCGAGTTCTGGGGCTCCATGGACGCCGTCGGCGGCCCTGACACCTGGGTGCTCGGCGGAGCCTTCAACTGCGGCAAGGCACAGCCGGGCCAGGTGGCGCCGGTGAGCCACGGCTGCCCGTCCGCGCGGTTCCGCGGCATCCGCATCCTCAACACCACTGCCGAGTCCGGACGCTGAAAGGCCCGCACGTGACTGTCACCCCACAGGAGCTAGTCGAGCACGCGCTGCAGACGTCGTCCGCCGACGGCTGTGTCGTCCTCCTGTCCACCACCACCAGCGCCAACCTGCGGTGGGCCAACAACACCCTGACCACCAACGGGCTCATGCACCACGCCACGGTCACCGTCATCGCCACCAAGGGCGCCGGAACCGGCGCCGCGGCGGGAGTGGTCACCGGCAGCGCCGGTTCGTACGAGCAGATCACCGCGCTGGTCGAGGCGGCCGACTCCGCCGCCTCCGAGTCCGGGCCCGCCGACGACGCGCAGCCGCTGGTGGAGGGCGACGCGGCGCCGGACTGGTCGACCCCGCCCGGCACGACCACCATCGCGGTGTTCGACGACTTCGCGCACGCGCTCGGCGAGGCGTTCGGCCGCGCCCGCGATGCCAAGCGGGTCCTGTACGGCTACGTCGAGCACGACGTCACCACCACCTACCTCGGCTCCTCCACCGGTCTGCGGCTTCGGCACGAGCAGCCCACCGGCCACGTCGGCATCACCGGTAAGGACACCGACATGACGAGGTCGGGGTGGGTCGGCCAGGCCACGCGCGACTTCTCCGACGTCGACGCGCTGGCTCTCGACGCCGAGCTCGACCGCCGGCTCGAGTGGGCCGCGCGCAGCGTAGACCTTCCGGCCGGGCGCTACGAGACCCTGCTGCCGCCCACCGCGGTGGCCGACCTGCTGATCTACCAGTACTGGTCCTCGTCCGCCCGTGACGCGTTCGACGGGCGCTCGGTGTTCTCCCGCGCCGGCGGTGGCACCCGCGTCGGCGACCGGATGTTCGGCGACGGCGTGCGGCTGTTCTCCGACCCGGCGTTGCAGGGGCAGGAGTGCTGCCCGTTCGTGGTGGCGCCGCAGTCGACCGCCGAGCTGAGCGTCTTCGACAACGGACGACCGCTCTCGACGACCGACTGGGTGTCCCAGGGTTCGCTGACCTCGCTGCTGCAGACCCGGCGGTCCGCCGAGCTGACGTCCTTGCCCGTGACGCCCGCCGTCGACAACCTGGCGCTGTCCGTGGACGGCTCGCAGGGCTCGGTGGACGACCTGGTCGCACGCACCGAGCGAGGGCTGCTGCTGACGTGCCTGTGGTACATCCGCGAGGTCGACCCGCAGACGCTGCTGCTCACCGGGCTGACCCGCGACGGCGTCTACCTGGTCGAGAACGGCGAGGTGACCGGCGCGGTGAACAACTTCCGCTTCAACGAGAGCCCGGTCGACCTGCTGGGCCGCTTCAGCGAGGCCGGCGCCAGCGTGCCGACCATCTCGCGCGAGTGGGGTGACTACTTCCCGCGTACGTCGATGCCGGCGCTGCGCATCCCCGACTTCAACATGAGCAGCGTCAGCCAGGCCAGCTGAGCGGAGGTGCCGCTCACGCGGGACGAGGCTGCCGGAGCGTGCCCCGGCCGGCGTCCAGAACGGCAGGACGGCCCAGCCACAGCGACGCCTGCCGCTGCCCGTGGCCGAACGGCAGGCCGAGCACGACCGGCACGCCGAGGTCGGCCAGCCGGTCCTCCAGCACGCGGCGCAGCTGTCCCGGGTCGCCGCAGCGGACGAAGTCGCCGCAGGCGACGCCCACGACGCCGTCGAAGAAGCCGCTGCGGCGCAGCTGGGTCAGGAACCTCTCGACCCGGTAGGGCTCCTCGTGCACGTCCTCGAGCACCGCGATCGCACCGGTCGCCGGCATGACGCCCTGCGTGCCCGCCATCGCCGCGAGCAGGCTGACGGTGCCGCCGACCAGCGGCGCCTCCACGACCGGGCCGGCGCTCCCCCGGGCCATCGTCTCGCCGGTCAGCACCACCTCGGTGGCGTCCGGCTTGGCGAACAGCGCGTCGAGCAGCCCCTGCCGCGACCACGGCTCACCGGCGTGCTCGGCGGACGATCCGGCCAGCGTGGCGGTCCCCGGCATCGGCGACCACAGCGTCGCCACCCCGAGGGCGCGGCCGATCGCCTGGTGCAGCGCGGTGATGTCGGACAGCCCGGCGAACACCCGCGGCCCCGCCTGCGCGAGCCGCGGCAACGGAAGCCGGTCGACCAGCCGCGGCGCGCCGTCGCCGCCGCGGGCGCACAGCACCGCCGAGATCTCCGGGTCGCACCAGGCCTCCACCAGGTCGCGCAGCCGGCCCTGGTCGTCGGCGGCGACGAAGTCCAGCCCGTGGCCCCCGCGCTCCCGTAGCCCTGCGGTCTCGACGGGCTCGAGCCCCGCCGAGCGCAGCCAGGCCAGCCCCCGGTCGAGCCGCTCGCCCGCGACCGGGCCCGACGGGGTCACCACCGCCACCCGGTTGCCCGGCTCCAGCAGCGGCGGCATGGTCAGCGGCTGCATCCTCAGCCGCCGGTACCGCCGGTACCGCCGGGAATGGGTGCCCGCGGGTCGTACGGGATGCGCGTGTAGACGAACGTGGCGATGTCGAGGTGCGAGACCGCCCCGTCGTCATGGCGCACGACGCGCATGGTCTCGCCCACGTGGTAGCCCGAGAGCCCGACGTAGGTGTCCTCCCCCGTGCGCCGGAACCGGAACGCCTTGCTGCCCGTGGTTGCCGTCAGCATCAACTCGCTGCCGTCGGTGCGCATGACGAAGGGTGCCTGTCCCCAGTGCCACGGTCCGAGCAGCTCACGCAGGTGCTCGGGTACCTTCTGCACGGGCCGCCACTCCGGCGGCAGTGGAGGCTCGTGCTCGAGCACGGTCTCCACCAACGTCCGGATCAGCGACGCGTCAAGGCCGTAGCCACCGTTGCAGAGCACGACCGCGCCGACGCCGCTGCGTGGGTCGACGAACATCGCCGACGCGAACCCCGGCACCGAGCCGCCGTGACCGACCAGCACCCGCGGCCCGGGGCCGGCCATCTGCAACCCGAGCCCGTAGGCGCCGGTCAGGTCGTCGCCGGGCAACGTGCCCTGCACGGTCGCCATCAGCCGGAGGTCGTCTCGGCTGAGCACCTCCTCGGGCGGGTCGACGAGCACCTGCATCCAACGCACCAGGTCGGCCACGGTGCTCCACAGCTGACCGGCGGGCGCCATCGCGCCGGAGTCGTGCGCGGGCTCCTGTGTCAGCGTCCCGGCGAGGTCGTCGACCGCGAAGCCGTCAGCCGCCGGATGCTGGGCGTGGTAGGTCGTGCGACGCATGCCGAGCGGTTCGAGCAGCCGCTCCTGGAGTACCTGGTCCCACGGCCGGCCACGCAGCCGCGCCACCACCTCGCCGAGGACCGCGAACCCGAGGTTGGAGTAGTGGAACTCCTGGCCGGCCGGTAGCGCGGCGCCCGTGGACGGGTTCGACCGCGCCAGCTCGTCGTAGCTCACCCCAGGCGCACGCTCCCACCACGGTCCGGTCGGCTCCGCCTGCATGCCCGACGTGTGCGACAGCAGCGAGCGCAGCGTCCGGTCGGGGTACGGGCCCTCCGGAATGTGCTTCCCGACCGTGTCGTCGAGGCCTAGCAGGCCCTCCTCGCGCAGCTGCATGACCAGCGCGGCGACGAACGTCTTGGTGATCGAGCCGATGCGGTACTGCGTGTCGGCGTCGGGCCGGTCGTCGGCCCCCACGCGCACGCACCGGCCGCGTCCACCCGACCACGCGAGCTCGCCGTCGCGGAGCACCCCCGCGGTGACCGACGGGAGCCGCCCATCGGCCTGAGCCCGTGCGAGCGCAGCAGTCAGGTGTACGTCGGTCGACGCCAGCACCGCGTCACTCCGCGAACGCAGAGGGGTCGGGGCAGGAGCACACAAGGTTGCGGTCGCCGTACGCCTGGTCGATCCGGGCCACCGGCGGCCAGTACTTGTCGTCGACCTGACCTGAAGGGAACACGCCCCGCTGCCGGTCGTATGGACGGTCCCACTCCCCCGCCAGCGCGCGGGCCGTGTGGGGCGCCCCGCGCAGCGGCGAGTCCTCGACCTTCACCGACCCGTCGATGACCTCCTGGATCTCACCGCGGATCGCGACCATCGCCTCACAGAAGCGGTCGAGCTCGGCGAGGTCCTCCGACTCCGTCGGCTCGACCATGAACGTGCCCGCCACCGGGAAGCTCATCGTCGGCGCGTGGAAGCCGTAGTCGACCAGCCGCTTGGCCACGTCGTCGACGGAGACGCCGGAGCGCTTGGACAGGTCACGGACGTCGAGGATGCACTCGTGCGCCACCAGGCCGCCGTGGCCGACGTAGAGCACCGGGAAGTGCTCGGCCAGCCGCTTCGCGACGTAGTTGGCCGAGAGCACCGCGACCGCGGTCGCCTCGGTCAGCCCGCGGGCACCCATCAGCGCGATGTAGGCCCACGAGATCGGCAGGATGCCCGCCGACCCGTAGGGCGCCGCGCTGACCGGCCCGATGCCCTCGCGCCGGGCGGAGTCGGGGTGCATCGGGTGGCTGGGCAGGAACGGCTTCAGGTGCTCGGCCACGGCGATCGGCCCGACGCCGGGACCCCCGCCGCCGTGCGGGATGCAGAACGTCTTGTGCAGGTTGAGGTGCGAGACGTCGCCGCCGAACGCGCCGGGCTCGGCGTAGCCGAGCAGCGCGTTGAGGTTGGCGCCGTCGACGTAGACCTGTCCGCCGTACTCGTGCACGGTGTCGCAGAGCGTGCGGATGCCGTCCTCGTACGCGCCGTGGGTCGACGGGTAGGTCACCATGATCGCGGCCAGGTCGTCGGCGTGCTCGTTGCACACCTGCTTGAGGTGGTCGAGGTCGACGCTGCCGTCGTCGGCGGCGTTGACCACCACCACGCGCATGCCCGCCATCACCGCCGACGCCGCGTTGGTGCCGTGGGCGCTGGAGGGGATGAGGCATACGTCGCGCTTCTGCCCGCCGTTGGCCTGGTGGTACGCACGGATGGCCAGCAGCCCGGCCAGCTCGCCCTGCGAGCCGGCGTTGGGCTGCACCGACACCGCGGCGTACCCGGTGACCTCGGCGAGCCAGCCCTCGAGCTCCTCGACGAGCTCCTTGTAGCCGGTGGCGTCCTGCGCCGGCGCGAACGGGTGCAGGTCGGCGAAGCCGGGCAGGCTGATGGGCTCCATCTCCGACGTGGCGTTGAGCTTCATCGTGCACGAGCCGAGCGGGATCATGCCGCGGTCGAGCGCGTAGTCCTTGTCGGAGAGGCTGCGCAGGTAGCGCAGCATCGCGGTCTCGGACCGGTGCTGGTGGAACACCGGGTGCTCCAGGTAGTCCGAGTCACGCCGCAGCGACTCGGGCAGCGCGTCGTCGGTGTCACTGTCGATGTCGGCCGGCTCGATGCCGTCGACGCCGAAGGCGCCGAACAGCGCCCGCACGTGCTTGTCAGTGGTGGTCTCCCCCGTCGCCACGCCCACGTGGTCGGCGTCGACCAACCGCACGTGGATGCCCGCCTCGCGTGCCGCGGCGACCACCTGCTCGGCCCGCCCGGGCACCCGCGCCAGCACCGTGTCGAAGAAGTCGTCGTGCACGACCTCGACCCCGCCGGCGCGCAGCCCGGACGCGAGCACGGCGGCGTAACGGTGTGCCCGGTAGGCGATCCGGCGCAGCCCGTCCGGTCCGTGGTAGACGGCATACATCGCCGCGACGACGGCGAGCAGCACCTGCGCGGTGCAGATGTTGGAGGTGGCCTTGTCGCGGCGGATGTGCTGCTCGCGGGTCTGCAGGGCGAGCCGGTAGGCGGGGCGTCCCTCGGCGTCGACCGACACCCCGACCAGCCGGCCCGGCAGGTGCCGCTCCAGGCCCTTGCGTACGGAGATGAACGCGGCGTGCGGACCGCCGTAGAACATCGGGACGCCGAACCGCTGGCTGGAGCCCACCACCACGTCGGCGCCCATCTCGCCGGGCGAGCGCAGCAGGCACAGTCCGAGCGGGTCAGCCGCGACCACGGCCATGCCGCCGCGCTCGTGCGTCTGCTCGATCACCGGCTCGGGGTCGCGCACGACGCCGCTGGTGCCGGGGTACTGCAGCAGTACGCCGGAGATCTCGCCCTCGGGCAGCCCGTCGGCGAACACGTCGCGGACCTGCACGTCGATGCCCAGCGCCTCGGCGCGTGTGCGTACGACCGCGATCGTCTGCGGGAACGCGTCGGCGTCGACCACGAAGGCGCCGCCGCCGCGCTTGCGGTCGGCCCGGCGTACCAGCGTCATCGCCTCGGCGGCCGCGGTGGCCTCGTCGAGCAGCGACGCGTTGGCGGTCGGCAGCCCGGTGAGGTCGGCGACCATCGTCTGGACGTTCAGCAGCGCCTCGAGCCGGCCCTGGGAGATCTCCGGCTGGTAGGGCGTGTACGCGGTGTACCACGCGGGGCTCTCGAGCACCCGGCGGCGGATCACGCCCGGGGTCACGGTGCTGTAGTAGCCCAGGCCGATCATCGGCTCCAGCGGGCGGTTGCGCGACGCCAGCTCACGCAGCCGCAGCAGTGCCGCGGTCTCGGTGAACGGCTCGGGCAGCTGCAGCGGCGCCCGCGTCTGGCCCGCGTGGTCGGTCCGGATCACCTCCGGGACCGCCGCCTGCATCAGCTCCTGAAGCGACGAGAACCCCAGCGTCTGCAGCATCGTCGCCTGCTCGTCGTGGTCGGGGCCGATGTGCCGCCGGCTGAACGGCACGGCACCGTGGAGGTCGGAGAGGGTGGGGCGGTCGGTCATCGCGGCTCCAGGCGGTCGGCTCGACTGTGACGGCGGGCCTCCCCCTCTGTCGGTAACCGCTGCCTGCCGGCAACCGTCGCCTCCAGAGGTGCCTGGTTCGCGCAGTCCGTGGGCCTGAGAGGTTCCGGGGAGGATTTGCCCCTTCGGCGCCCCGTGTCGGGGACTCTCCCGCGCGTCTTCGCTGGCGTGTCGAACTTACCAGCATCCGCGGCTCAGGCCAGCGACCACCGGACCGCGCCACGCGGGCGAGGGCAGCCCACCCGCCAGGTAACCGGGTCGTGTGGTCGCTTCCCTGGGTTTGTGGGCCTCGGCTTCAGCTGCTGAGCTTGGCGCGGCGCCGGGCCGCCAGCTCGTCGTCGGGACCGTGTGCCTCGGGACGGCCCGCGCGCTCGCTGGGAAGCTCGGACAGCGAGCCCTCGATCTCGCGCCACACGCCGCCGATCGCGATGCCGAACACGCCCTGGCCGCCCTGCAGCAGGTCGATGACCTCGTCGCTGGACATGCACTCGTAGACGCTGGCTCCGTCGCTCATCAGCGTGACCCGGGTGAGGTCGTCGGTGCCGCGGCGGCGCAGGTGCTGGACCGCGCCGCGGATCTGCTGCAGGGACACACCGGCGTCGAGCAGCCGCTTGATGACCTTGAGCAGCAGCACGTCGCGGAAGGAGTAGAGCCGCTGGGTGCCCGAACCGGTGGCGGCGCGGACGGTGGGCTCGACCAGGCCGGTGCGCGCCCAGTAGTCGAGCTGGCGGTAGGTGATGCCGGCTGCCGCGCAGGCGGTGGGCCCGCGGTAGCCGACGTCCTCGGGCAGCGGCGACACGTCGTCGTCGAACAGCAGGCCCTGCGCTCCGGCGTCGCGTGCGGCGTTGGAGATGGCCTCCTGGTCGGCTGCACTGCCGACTGCGCTCGCAGTCTTGTCACTCTTGCCAGTCACGCGGGCCTCCGAAGTCTTCGTGGTCCTCGAGGTCCGAACCGCCGTTCGGGCGGGTACAAGCCGGCGCCGAGACCACACGGGTGGAGTTACGTCGAGGACGTTCACAAGCAACCGTAAGTGGGCGGCGGGGGCCGGTCAACGAAGGGAGGCATCGCCGTACCGCGTGTCGCAAACCTAAACCTCAGGTTGAGGGTTAGGACTCCTCGCCCGGCCGGCCGCTCTCGAAGTCCTCCGGCGTCACCTGGTCGAGGAACTCGCGGAACTTCTCCACCTCGGCCTCCTGCTCGTCGGGGACCACGATCCCCGCCTCGTCGAGCACCTCCTCGGCACACACGATGCGTGTCCCGGTGCGCAGGGCGAGCGCGATCGAGTCGGAGGTACGGGCGCTGACCTCCACCCCGTCGAAGACGAGGTCGGCGTAGAACACGCCGTCGCGCACCTCGCTGATGCGCACCTCGCGCAGCGGGTGGTTGAGCGCCTCGAGCAGGTTCTTCATCAGGTCGTGCGTGAGGGGCCGGGGCGGCACGACGCCCTGCTGTGCGAACGCGATCGCGGTCGCCTCGACGGCGCCGATCCAGATGGGGAGGTAGCGCTCGCCGTTGGTCTCCCGAAGCAGCACGATCGGCTGGTTCGACGGCATCTCCACGCGAACCCCGACGACATCGATCTCACGCACGCGACCACCCTACTCCGCAGCCATGCACCTAATGGGGACCGTCAGCGCCCGCGCGAGAGGCCGGTCTTGACCAGTGTGGCGTGCAGCCGGACCGACAGCGCGGCCAGCTGCCGGACCACTTCCTCCGAGCGCGCTTTGGCCGCGCCGTCACGCTGACCACGCAACGGGGCGACCACCTGCTCCACCAGCCCGGCCTCGCGGTCGGCGGCGGTCTTGAACGAGCGCAGGTGCCGCGGCTCCAGCCCGAACGCGGCCATCTCGGCGACGGTCTTGGCGATCACCAGCGCGTCGCCGTCGTAGTGCGTCGTCCCCCAGCGGGCCCGCACCAGCCCGAACTCCTCGAGCTGGTCCAGCAGCTTGTCGTCGATGCCCGCGGCCTCGGCCAGCTCCCGCCGGGACAGCCGCAGGCCAGAGGTGTCGGGCCGGAACGCGTCGGGGTCGGGTGAGTTGTCCGCGGCCAGCACCATGCGCGGCACCTGCGGACCGCCGCCCGGCATCTCCGGCGGCTCCAGGCCCCGGTCGATCGCGTCGAGGTGCTCCTTGATCACCTTCAGCGGCAGGTACTTCTCCCGCTGGCAGGTCAGCACGAAGCGCAGCCGCTCGACGTCGGTGTGGGAGAACTTGCGGTAGCCCGCGGCGGTGCGCTCGGGCTCGACCAGGCCCTCCGCCTCGAGGTAGCGGATCTTGGAGATGCTGATCTCCGGGAAGTCCGCCCGAAGGCGGTCGAGCACCTCTCCGATGCTCAGCCGCGATCGGAGAGGCGCCGGCGAGGTCACCGGCGTGCTCCTCCGGCGGCGTGCTGGTGGCTGGCGAAGTAGACCAGCCGGAACTTGCCGATCTGCACCTCGTCACCCCCGGTCAGGAGGATGTCGTCGATGCGGTCGCGGTTGACGTAGGTGCCGTTGAGGCTCCCGACGTCGGCGACGCGGTAGCCCTCGGCCGTACGGCGGAAGGACGCGTGCCGGCGCGAGACCGTGACGTCGTCGAGGAAGATGTCACTGTCGGGATGCCGGCCGGCCGACACCTCCTCGGTGTCGAGCAGGAACCGCGAGCCCGCGCTCGGGCCCCGCTGCACCACCAGCAGGGCGCTGCCCGGCGGCAGCGCCTCGACGGCGGCGGCGTCGTCGGCGCTGAGGTCGGCCTCGGCGCGGTCGAAGTCGTCGCCGGACGGGAACGAGATGTTCGCGGTCGACTCGATCGCCGGCTCGGTGTGCGGCTGCTGCATGCGGTGGCCACACTGGCTGCAGAACCGCGCGTTGTCCGGGTTCTCGTGCCCGCACTCGGTGCAGAACGGCATGTTCGCAGCCTCCCTCGCCCACTGGTCAGGACCGTGCCCTCGAACCCGGCTTCGCCGGTCTCGGGCGCACGGCTGCCTGAAACCTAAGTCCCGCCGGGTGTCAGGGTCAACCTGAGGTCCAGGGTCGTTGCCGGATCAGCTCGACTCGACTTTCTTACGGTAGTCGTCGGCGCTCATCAGACCCTCCACCGCCGCCGTGTCGGTGGGTCGGATCTCCAGCAGCCAGCCGTCGCCGTAGGGGTCGGAGTTGACCAGCTCAGGGGTCTGGTCGAGGGCGTCGTTGCGGCCCACGACGGAGCCCGACACCGGGGCGTAGACGTCCGACACGCTCTTGGTCGACTCCAGCTCGCCGATCGCGCTGCCGGCCTCGACCTCTTCGCCGACCTCGGGCAGCTGTACGTACACGATGTCGCCGAGCGCGTCCTGCGCGTAGTGGGTGATGCCGACCCGCACGGTGCCGTCGTCACCGCCTCCGGCACGGATCCACTCGTGCTCGCTGGTGTACTTCAGGTCCTCGGGATACACGGTGTCTGGCTCCTGTCTGCAGGGTGCTACCGGCGTACAAGTGCGGCGCGTGTCAGTTCTGGGCGCCCGCCGCGGGTGAGGCGAACTGCGGGGCGGGGCGAGAGTACAACGAGCTGATCAGCAGGTTGCGCGAGCTGCTCAGCCGCACGCTCCCCTGCAGCTGCTCGACCTCGTCCTCGAGGCCGCCGGGGAACTGCGTCGCCTCTCGCAGGGTGTGCGCGTCGCCGATGGCCTCGATGTCGTACGGCGGGCGCAGGAGCGTGCCGTCGACCTGCACGCCGCCCTCGGCGTCGACGATCGCGCTCTGCGCCACGATCCGCGCGGAGTTGTTGATCTCGATCGCCTCCGCGCCGGCGTCGCGCAGCTCCTCGAGGGCGTTCAGCAGGGTGCTGGTGCCGATGGCCCGCTGCGGGTCCTCGATGTGGATGACGATGCCGGGGCCGCGGGCCGGAAGCGTGCCGGCCAGCACGCCGAGCACCCGGACCTGCTGGCGCGCCTCGGAGAGCGCCGCCTGCCGGCTGTCGGCGCTGGACTGCAGGTCGCGGCGGCGCTGCTCGAGGTCGGCGATCTCCCCGCGTACGCGTGTCGTGGCCGCGTCCAGCGAGTCGAGCAGCTGCAGCAGGTCCTCACGCCGCGCGCCGGCGAGGTCGTCGCCCGCCGACTCCTCGCTGCGGATCTGCACGATGGCCAGGAACCCGACGATGGCCAGCAGCACACCGATGATGGCCTGCGCGCGGGTGAACCGCGGGCGCATCGCCTGGCGGAGCTTGTCGCGTCCCTGCGGGGTGGGCTCAGGCATGGAAGATGTGCCGCCGGATCGCCGCGACGTTGGAGAAGATGCGGATGCCGAGCACCACGATCACGCCGGTGGACAGCTGCGAGCCCACGCCGAGCTTGTCGCCGAGGTACACGATGAGCGCCGCGATTGTCACGTTCGAGAAGAACGAGATCGTGAAGACCTTGTCGTCGAAGATGCCGTCGAGGTAGGCGCGCAGCGCACCGAACACCGCGTCGAGCGCCGCCACCACCGCGATCGGCAGGTAGGGCTGCATCCACAGCGGCACGTCGGGGGTCACCACGAGTCCGATGACCACCCCGATCAGCAGGCCGAGGATCGCGATCACCGGGGGCCTCCCGCCGCGTGTGCAAACCTCATCGGGAACGGGTCCCGCCCTGGCACGGTCATGCTCCTTCTGGTCTCGGTCGCGAACTCGACTCCGAAGTTCACCTGCAGATCCAACCACTCACGCCCGCCCTCGGTCTCGAGCAGCCGGGCCGGCAGCGTGTCGGGGTTCCCGATCGCCTGGATCACGTACGGCGTCGTCAGAGAACGGTAGTTGACGGTGATCGCGCTGCCCGCACCTCGGATGGCGGTGCGGCTGGTGATGCGCTGGCCGTCGATCGACACCGCCTCGGCTCCGGCGACCCACAGCGCGTTGACCAGCTTCTGCAGGTCGGAGTCGAGCACCTGCCCGGACGGGTCGCTGGCGGCGTCCGGCGCGTCGTCGACGGTGATCACCACACCCGGGCCCTTCACCGGGGTGACACCTGTCAGCACCGACAGCCGGCGTCGCAGCGTGGCGAGGTGCTGGCCCTCCTGCGAGCGGGAGAGCACCCGCTCCTCGAGGCGGGCGACGTCGGACTGCAGCGACGTCGTGCGGTCACGCAGCGCCTTCACCTCGTGGCTCTGCTCGTGGATGTGGGCGATGAGCTGGTCGCGCTCCTCCTGTACGGCCGGGGCGGCCCGGTTGGTCTCGAGCACCATCGTGACGATCAGCAGCCCGAACAGGATGAGCACGGTCATCAGCCCGATCAGCCCGCCAGGCGTGTGCTCACGGGTGCTGCCGCGACGGCGCTCGGCGACGGGCGCGTAGTCCTCGTCGAGCGGGTGCGACAGCAGGTGGTTGAGCAGCGACATCGAGGCATCCGGCGGCGGCCGGTCGTTCGGCGCGCCGCGTTGCGAGCGCGTCTGCGTCACGGTGCCTCCGTCGGTCAGGATGCGGGCTGGCGTGGGCGCGGCCGGTCACTGAGCAGCCGGTGGACCTGCCAGGCGTACAGGAACCCGGCCCACCAGTACAGCCCGGTACCCCAGATCGCGAACGCCCATCCGAACACGTCCGCAAACGTGGGCAGAACCCCCTGCCCCTGCCCGAGAAGCAGCAGCGGGAACGCGTACAGCAGGTTGGCCGTGGCCGCCTTGCCGAGGAAGTGCACGGGCAGCGCGCTGTAGCCGCGCGTGCGCAGGAACGGCACCAGGCACCACAGGAAGACGTCGCGCAGCGGCAGCGCGATCGCGAGCCACCACGGGATGATGTCGCGCATGGCGAGGCCGACGACCACCGCCAGGATGTAGAGACGGTCGGCCACGGGGTCGAGGATCTGGCCCAGCCTGGTGGTCTGGTTGAGCCGGCGGGCCAGCTTGCCGTCGAGGTAGTCGGTGATGCCGGACACGAGCAGCACGACCAGAGCCCACCCGTCGGCGTGCGGCCCGAGCACCAGCCACAGGAAGAGCGGCACCCCGAGCAGCCGTACCAGGCTCAGGATGTTGGGGATGGTCAGGACGCGGTCAGTCAGCGTCCGACCCTCGCCCGTCGCCACCGGCGCCCTCCTCCGCGAACCCGCAGACGTCGTCGCCCGACCGCTGTCGGGCCGACACACCGACCCTATTACGTGGGGGGTGACGCTCAACGCGACCGCGCCACCTCAGGCGAGCCGGGGAAGCCTCTGCTCGGTGGTCAGGGCCGGCCGGAACAGGTCGCCCCTGTCCGCTACCCGGTCGAGCATGGTGCGGAGGGTGAAGCCGTCGGGCCGCAGGCCGGGGTCGTGCAGCTCGTCCCAGTCCAAGGGTGCCGAGACGGGCGCGCCCGCGGCCGCGCGCGGGCTGTACGGCGCCACGAGCGTCTTGTTGACCGCGTTCTGGGTGTAGTCCAGGCGCGCCCTGCCGCCGCGCCGCTCGCGGTCCCACTCCCAGCTGACCAGCTCCGGTACGACCGCTCCGACGGCCTTCGACAGCTGCTGGACCCACGCTCGCGTCTCCGCGAAGCTCGGTCCCCGGGCGATCGGCACCCAGATCTGGATGCCGCGTCGGCCGGTCACCTTCGGCAGGCCGACCACCCCCAGATGGTCGAGGGCGTCACGGTGCAGTCGGGCCAGCGTGAGGACGTCCTCCCACGACGTCTCCTCGCCCGGGTCGATGTCGACCAGCGCGTAGGTGGGCTGGTCGGGACCGTCGGTGCGCGACGTCCAGGGGTGCCACTCCAGCGCGCCGAAGTTCGCCGCCCAGACCAGCGCCGCGGCCTCGTCGACGACGAGGTAGGTGGTGCTCTCCCCGGGGTCCGCGTCCGGGTTGTCCCACCGCGGCATCCAGTCGGGTGCCCAGTCGGGTAGCTGTTTGTGCCAGAAGCCCTTGGTCCCCGCGCCGTTGGGGTAGCGGTGCATGTTCAGCGCACGGCCGGACAGGTACGGCACCGCGACGGGCGCGATCTGCGCGGCGTAGCGGACCAGGTCGCGCTTGCTGACCGGCCGGTCCCGGCTCTTCCCGGGGAGCGCGGGGAACAGCTCCTTGTCGAGGTTGGTCAGGCGCAGCCGCCGGCCGAAGACCTCCCACGTGCCCTTCTGACCCATCTCGTCCAGTGCGCCCAGCTCGTCCTCGCTCGGCGCGCGCGGCGCCGTCGGCCGCAGTACGACGGAGGCGCGCGCGGCGGGCAGGTCCGGGTGCCAGATGCGCTCGGGGTCGGCCTTGACCTCCTCGTTGGTCCGTCCGCTCGTCACCGACCGCGGGTAGTCGTCGGGGCTCCAGCCCTCACGCGCGTGCTCGTCCCTCTTGTGCAGCAGGAGCCACCGCTCACGACCGGAGCCGTCGGAGCCGGTACGCACCAGCACCAGCCGGCCGCGCAGCCGGTGTCCGTACATCTCGGCGTGCAGCTCGCCGGCCGCCACCGCGGCTGCGGGGTCGTCGGTTCCGTGCGGCTCCCAGGTGCCGACGTCCCACACGATCACGTCGCCGGTGCCGTAGCGCCCCGGCGGAAAGACACCCTCGAAGTCGAAGTACTCGAGGGGATGGTCGTCGACGTGGGTGGCGTGCCGCCTTACCTTCGGGTCGAGCGTGGGTCCTTTGGGCACCGCCCAGCTGACGAGCACCCCGTCGATCTCGAAGCGCAGGTCGTAGTGCCGGGCCCGGGCCCGGTGCAGCTGCACCACGAACCGGCGCTGCTCGGACTGCCCGGAAGACCTGTCCGTTGAGCCCACGGCCTCATCATCACAGACCGGGCGTGCACCGGCGGGTAGGCTCGATGGCCGTGAGCGCCCAAGAGCCCTGGGTGGAGCGCCTCATCCGCGAGGCGCAGGAGCGGGGCGAGTTCGACGACCTGCCCGGCACGGGGAAGCCGCTCCCGCCGTTCAAAGGTCAAGACGACGAGAACTGGTGGATCAGAGGCCTGATCGAGCGCGAGCACCTCGACATGACGGCCGCGCTGCCTCCGCAGCTGGCGCTGCGCAAGGAGGCGCAGGAGCTTCCGGACCGGATCCTGCAGGAGTCGAGCGAGGCACGCGTGCGTGAGCTCCTCGAGGACTTCAACGCCCGGGTGCGGGAGCTGTGGCGCCGACCGATCGACGGGCCGGTCGTGGTCGTGCGCCCGGTCGACGTGGAGGGGCTGCTGGGCCGGTGGCGTGCATACCGAGCCTCGGTGGCGCCGTCGGTGAGACCCGAGGCCGCTCCCGAGTCGCCTCCTCGCGGACTCCGGGTCCGCATCCGCCGTCTGCTCGGCCTGCGCGGGCGCAGAGGCTAGCGGTCCGCCGCTCCCGGGGAAGGGATGTAACCGCCTGTTCCCCGGCCCTCCCACCCCCTCCAGGGGGCGGGAAGCCCGTGAACGCGGCGGGGGAGCCGTCGGTGTCGCCATCGTGACGTTGCATCGAATAGTCACAAGTTGACCGACGAATCCCCCTATCGGGTCATGGGCAAGTCGACGATCCGTCACCACTCTCACGATGACGGTCAACATTTGCATATGCCACGGAGAGCGACATGGCGGGTACGGGGGGCAACCGCAGGTTGCGTGGAAGACGTTCGTTGGTGGGCGCGGGGATCGCACTGGTGTCGTCGCTGGCACTCGTGGGGACCACGTACGCGGCCGGTCCGGCGTCGGCGCAGGCGGCTCAGACGGTCTGTGGCGGACTCACCGCCGACGCGCACTTCTTCGCCGACATGGCGAGCCTGGGTCGTGAGCACGCCTGCGAGCACCTGCGTCTGGAGCACGCGGACCAGCAGGCGACGGTGATCACCCGCCTCGGGCAGATGGTGCAGACGGAGGCGGCGTACGCGAGCGCGGTCGCCCAGGTCGGGACGGACGCCACCCGCATCGGCCGCTGGAGCGCCGCGCGCGTCCCAACGGACTCCGCCGCCAACCTCCCCACCGCGGCGGTCGGCATCTCCGCGGTCATGCTGCGGACCGGCAAGGTGCTGCTGCTCGGCGCGCAGGGAAGCCCTGGTGGCCCGACCCCGGGCTTCATCTACGACCCGGTCACCGGCACCGGACACGACATCACGGCACCTGCCCCGGTGTTCTGCGGAAGCCTCGTGCCGCTCGCCGACGGCCGGATCCTCTCCGTCGGTGGAGCCAACCCGTTCCCGCACGGCATCGTCGACGTCTGGCTGTTCAACCCGGTGTCCGAGACGTGGACGAAGCAGCCGGACATGGCCAACGCGCGCTACTACCCGACGTCGACCCGGCTGCCTGATGGCCGCGTGGTCATCACGGCCGGCACCGAGGTGGACGGCGTCACCCGCAACCCCGACGTCGAGCTGTTCACCCCGCCGGCGACAGGCAGCAACGTCGGTACCCTCAAGCTTGTCGGCCCGCCGCACGCGACGACCACGTACCCGCACCAGATGGTGATGCCGAACGGGAGCATGCTGCAGGTCGCGGGCAACGGTTCGTTCCTGCTCGACCCGACCACGTGGAACTGGTCGAGCCTGCCCAAGATGCCCGCCAGGGCCGGAGCCGGGTCGGCGCACCTGATGCTTCCGGGCGGACCCGCCGGCTCGGACCGCGTGATGGTGGTCGGTGGCCTCGTCGGCGGCGTGGCCCAGTCCTCGGCGGAGACGTTCGACCTGGCACACCGCCGCGCCGGCTGGTCGCTCGGTCCGGCGATGCCCACCGCCCGAGCGCACATGAACGTCGTGCAGGTGCCCGACGGCTCCGCCTACGGCATCGGAGGCAACGGTGCGGGTCTGCAGAACCTCCCGGAGACCACCACGATGCACTACAACCCCACCACGGGGGGTTGGAAGAACATGGCGGTGCAGAGCGTGCGCCGGGCCTACCACTCCACCGCGGTGCTGCTCCCGGACGGCAGGATCATGTCGGCCGGCGACAACGAGAACGGTGGCGGCCTGCAGGCGATCGACTTCTACAAGCCTCCGTACCTGTTCAACGGCCCGCGCCCGGTGATCGCCTCGGCGCCCAAGCGACTCGTGTACGGCGGTCACTTCACGATCGGCACGACCGGGTCGGCGGCGACGAAGGCGGTGCTGATGGCGCCCGGGTCGACCACGCACGCCAACGAGATGAACGCCCGCTACGTTCCGCTGTCGGTGACGCGCACAGCCAAGGGCCTGTCGGCGGTCGCGCCACGCAACGCGAACATCGCACCGCCCGGCTACTACATGCTGTTCGTCCTCAACGCCAAGGGTGTCCCGTCGGTGGCGAAGTGGGTGCACGTGGTCTCCTGACCTCGCCGCCACGCGGGTCGTGGTAGAACGTGCAGCGCCCTAGCCGACGATCCGGGAGCCAGTGCGTGAAGCCACGACCCAAGCAGCTGGACTCGCCCTGGGTGCCGAGGGTCATGCGGGTGGCGTCCCGGGCGCACGTCTGGATGTACCGCAGGACCGGTGGGCGGATCGGGGGCCGCTGGCGCATCGGCGGCGCCTTCCCGCGCGGGGTGCCGGTCTGCCTGCTCACGGTGCGCGGCCGCAAGTCCGGCCGGCCCCGAACCACCCCGCTGCTCTACCTGCCTGACGGGGATGCGGTTGTGGTGGTGGCGTCGCAGGGCGGGCTGCCCACCAACCCGCAGTGGTACCGCAACATCGAGGCCGACCCCCACGTCGTCGTGCAGGTCCGCAGGGACGTGCGACCGATGCGCGCACGCACTGCCGACACCGAGGAGCGCGCACGGCTGTGGCCGCGGCTGGTCGAGCACTACTCCGACTTCGACGACTACCAGTCGTGGACCAAGCGACCCATCCCCGTCGTCATCTGCGAGCCGCGGCCCTGACCATTGCGGTCACGCAGCGCTGGACGTTCTCGACGACGGCTTCTCGGGTCTGCGGGTCGAGGCGGTCCAGCGACAGGTACGGGTTGAGGTCCTCCAGCTCGACCAGCAGCAGCTCGCCGTTCGCCGTCCGGCAGGCGTCCACGCGCTGGATCCCGTGGTCGATGTCGTTCCAGTCGATGAACAGCTGAGCGAACTCGAGGTCCGCCGCGGTCGGCTCGTACCGCTCGAGCATCCACCGCTCGTCGCTGTGTGGCGCGTAGAGCGCGTACAGGAACGCGTTGTCGACGAAGTAGAAGGACACCTCGTAGCGGAGGTCCACCCGCGGCTGGACGATGAGCCCGTCGTAGCGCAGGTCCGCCAGATGCTCTCTGGGAACGAAGCGCAGACCCGCCGAGTCCGCTCCCCACAAGGGCTTCACCACGTACTCGTCCGCCTCCGGCAGCCTGGCGAGGTCCTCGCGACCGACGACGGTCGGGATCACCGGGTAGCCCGCGACGCTGAGGTCGGCCAGGTAACGCTTGCCGAGCATGTCCGCCTTGCCGGTCAGCTGGTTGTAGACCGGCTTGTCGCGCTTGACCGCGACGTCGCGGAACTCGTGGTACGCGTCGAGGTGGTCCACGGCCGGACCGCTGTTGCGCACGACCACGACGTCGAACCCGTCGATGAGCGCCGCCGCGTCGAGGGGGTGGCAGACGGCGACGTCGAAGCTCTCCCGCAGGCGGGACGACACGAAGATGTCCTCGTCGCAGTAGCGCCGTCCCCTGGCCTGGTACGTGAGGTCGCTGACGAACAGCATGCGCGGACGCGCGGATGACATCTGGCTCCTCTCGGCGGGCGGCCGGTGTTGAACGGTTGCCGTCGGCTTCACCGAAGCAGCAGATCGGGAAGGACCTCGGGGTACACCGTCTCGTGGGTACGCCGAAGCTCGTCGGCCGACCACCACCGGTGCTCGACGACGCTGCGACGCTCGAGGTCGGTCCACCCCGACGCGTCGATCTGCGAGCTTCCCACTCTCGCGACGAAGTAGTGCTCCAGCTGGTCGTATGTCGAGCCCTCGAAGGGGAAGCGCGCTCGTCGGACCCACACGGGTTCGCCGAGCTCATCGACGACCAGGCCGGTCTCCTCTCGCAGCTCCCTCCGGGCGGCGTCGACGAGGCTCTCTCCCGTCTCGACTCCCCCGCCGGGGGTGAACCACCAGGTTCCGCCCTCCGGTCGCGTGACGTCGCCACCGCGGAACAGCAGCGTGCGGTCGTGCGGGTCCAGCAGGATCACCCTGGCCGCGACGCGCACGATGACCGGAGAGCTCTCGTCCGCGTCCTCGACCACGCGGTCATGCTGCCATGCGGG
>CBFGZI010000027.1:0-36075 GCA_965653225.1 uncultured Propionibacteriales bacterium
CGCGCACGCGCGAAACCAGCGCGTGCGCAAAAAGCAGCACGAACAGCAGCGCTACGACGAGCACCATCGCCGCTTCGACGCTCCCTTGTTCTCGCGACCGGGGTCGCGCCGGGGTCGGGCCCTCCTGCTCAGGCCTCCTAGGATGCAGCCTAGATGCCCGACGCCCTCTCTAGGGGGCGAACCTCCGCAATGGTGGAGTGCTCGGGCGCTCGCCGACACGACAGGAGGACGCCATGACCAGCACCCCCGGTGACCCGCTGCGCGACGACGCCATGGAGACGGTTCCGGGTCCGGGCGGCAGTAACCCGGGCACCGACGCCGACGCGAAGGACGCCGACGCCGACGCGCGGGACGCCGACGCCGACGCGAGAGACGCCGACGCCGACGCGCGGGACGCTGACGCCGACGGCACCGACGCCGACGGCACCGACGGTGACAGCCGCGACGGCGACAGCACCGACAGCAGCGACGGCGACAGCCGGGACGCAGACGGGACCGACGCAGACGGGACCGATGCGGACGGAACGGACGCCGACGGTACCGACGGGACCGACGCGGACGGGACCGACGCCTGACCCTTGGACGCGCTCTCACTGCTCTGTGGTGATGCCCAGGCCTTCGTGCAGAAGGTCTGGGCGTCCCACGTGCACGTCCACCACACCCGGCCCGAAGACCTGGCCGCGGTGCTGTCATTGGACGACGTCGACCACCTGCTGACCCAGACCGGCATGCGCACCCCCGCCCTGCGGCTGGCCCGCGACGGGCAGGTGCTGCCGTCGTCGCGGTTCACCCGCTCCGCGACGCTGGCAGGTGTGGCCATGACCGGGCTGGTCGACGCCCGCAAGGTTCTCGACCTCTTCGACGACGGGGCCACGGTGGTGCTGCAGGGGCTGCACCGGTACTGGCCGCCGCTCACCGACCTCGTCCGCGACCTCGAGCTGGCCCTCGGACACCCCTGCCAGGCCAACGCCTACCTCACCCCGCCCGGGTCACAGGGGTTCGCGCTGCACCACGACTCCCACGACGTGTTCGTGTTCCAGACCCACGGCACCAAGGAGTGGGAGGTGCACGACGACTCGGGTCGCCGGCAGGTGCTGATGGAGCCGGGCACGTCGATGTACCTGCCCACCGGCACACCCCACGCCGCCCGCACCCAGGCCAGCGCCTCGCTGCACGTCACCGTCGGGGTCAACCAGGTGACGTGGCGGCAGGTGATGGAGCGAGCGGTACGGCAGGCCCTCGACGCGCAGGAGTGGCAGGAGCCGCTGCCGGCGGGCGACCTCGACGACCAGGCCGCGCTGGCGGGCGCGATCGGCGCCCGGATGAACACGCTGGCCCAGCGGATCCGCGCCGCGGACCCCGAGGCGACGGCCGCGGCCGAGATGCAGCGGTTCCTCACCAACCGCCCGGCTGCGCTGCGCAACGGGCTGCGTGACCGACTGGCCGTACGGTCGCTGCACGACGACACTCCGCTGCGCCGCCGCACCGGCTCGGTCTGCGTGCTGGTCGACGCGGCGCCCGGGCAGGACCGGCTGCGGGTGCTGCTCGGCGACCGCGAGCTCCGGGTGCCCACCTACCTGCGCGCCGCGCTCGAGCACGTGCGCACCCACCCTCGCCTGTCGCCCGCCGACCTGTCCCCGTGGCTTGACGAGGAGAGCCGCCTGGTGCTCACCCGACGCCTGGTGGTGGAGGGCCTCCTCGAGGTCGACGAGTGAGCCGAGCCTTCCGCTGCTCCGCCCAGAGCGCGGCGCTGGCCGAGCCGATGGCCGGCACGGCCTCCACCGTGCGCGCCTTCCTCCTGCTCGAGATGCCCGGCCCGTGGGGCGTGGACGCCCTGCGCGACGGGCGGCTCCCCGACGACCTGTCCACCGAGCTCGAGCGCCGCTGCGAGCGTCTGGGCGTCCGGCCCCTGCTCGTGCGCCGGCACGGCCGCACCCGCACCCGCACGGCACGCTGCTTCGGTGCGTACGCCGACCCGCACCACCCGTGGATGGAGTCCACCGAGCTGCAACACCCCGAGGAGGTGCTCGACCTGCCCCTGGACCGGCTCCCCCGGGGTGAGTCCATCGGGCTTGAGCTGCACCGCGAGCCGGTCTTCCTGGTCTGTACCCACGGCCGCCACGACGTCTGCTGCGCCGAGCACGGCCGTCCCGTCGCGGCCGCGCTGGCGGCCTCGTACCCCCAGCTCACCTGGGAGTGCTCACACATCGGCGGCGACCGGTTCGCCGGCAACGTCGTGGTGCTGCCCGACGGTCTCTACTACGGGCGTGCCGACCGCCAGTCCGCGCCGGGGATCGTCCGCAACCACCTCTCCGGCGACCTCGACCTCGACCACCTGCGCGGCCGGGCCGGCTACCGGTTCGCCACCCAGGCGGCCGAGTGGCACCTGCGCCGGCAGATCGGGGTGACGGGTACGCGACGGCTCCGGCTGGAGCGGGAGCGCACCCGCGACGACGTCACCGACGTGGTCTTCGCCGTGGACGACGGGCAGCGCTGGCGGGTGCGCGTACGGGCCGGCCGCGGTGAGCCCTGCCAGCTCACCTGCCGGTCCGAACGGCCGCGACGCCCGCTGCGATTCGAGCTGCTCGGGATGGAGCCCGTCGAGGGCACCGACCCCCCTCGCTGACCCCGCTGACCCCCGCTGACTCCCGCACTGCCCCCTCGCCGACCCCTGCGTGACGGCCCCCGCACGGCCCGCTGACTGTTTTGACGCTTCGTTGACAACGGCCGCCCACCATCCGTGTCAGATACAGCCGAGTGCTCCGTGTGGGGGCTCCGGCTCCGTGGGGATCTGATGGGGGTAGTCCAGCCATGAGCACAGCGACGACACGACCGGGCATCGTCCCGGCGCGTTCGGCCGCGGCTCTGCTGGCGTGGGCGACCGCCCTGACCCTGACCGGCTCCGCCTGGCTGGTGTGGATGGCCGGACAGCCGTCCACCGGTGCCGCGGTCCGTTCGGGCCCGCACGGGATCGCCGCCTGGATGATGACCTCGCTGCTCGCGCTGCCGGTGGTCATCGGCGGCGTCTGGGTGAGCACCCAGCTCAGCCGGCTGGTCCGCGGCGCGATCGGCGCCAGCCCGCTCACCGTGACCCACCAGGCAGTCGTGGTCTCCGGCGCGGCCTCGACCGGCCTGGGTACGGGCTGGCACCTGCAGACCGCGTTCGCCGGGGCGGACCCGCCCGCGCCGACGCTGTTCTCCGCAGTCGTCCTCTTTGTCTCCGTCACCATCGTCGCGCCCCTGCTCGTCACCGCCGTCGCCTGCTTGACCGACCGGTCGCCGCGACGCAGCGCACTTTCTTCCCGACGTCTCGTCGGATCCCGCTCCGGCGCCCTGGCCGCGCCGAGCGCCAAAGCCGCCATCGGCGCCATGCCCCATCCCGCAGGCGCACCCCGCACGTACTTCTACGTGGGGTGCCTGGACCTGAGAGGGATGTCATGAAGACTGCAGCACGCAGACTTGCCGCCACGCTGGTCGCCCTGTTCGCCGGCGCCCTGACCGTGCTGGTCACCGCCTTGCCCGCGTCGGCGCACGCGGCGCTGCTCGACACCAACCCGGCGCCGAGCAGCGTCGTCGCCAAGGCGCCCGCCACGATCCGCATGAGGTTCAGCGAGCCGGTGCAGATCACCAGCGGGTCGCTCGCCGTGACCGGGCCCGACGGTAACCAGCTCAGCGGCCTGAACCCGGCGGCGGACCCCAACGACGGCACCACCATGGTCGGCACGCTGCCCAGCTCGCTGCCCAACGGCACCTACGTCGTCGCCTGGCGGGTCGTGTCGCTCGACAGCCACCCGGTCTCCGGCAGGTTCGCGTTCGCCGTCGGCTCGCCCTCGGCTCCGCTGGTGCAGTCCAACTCGACGACGGCGGCCGGGCCGACCGTGCTCGGTGGCGCCGGACGCTCGATGGCCGCCGCGGGTGGTCTCGCGCTCGCCGGGCTGGCCGCCTTCCCGCTGCTGGTGCTGGCTCCGGCCCGCCGGCGGCTGAGGGACGGCGCCGCCCTGGACGCCGAGGCCCGTCGCCGGCTGCACTGGCCGCTGGCCGCAGCAGGTGGCGTTGCCGCCGTCGGCACGGTGGCGATCCTGGTGGACACCGCCCGCGACGCCGGCTCGTCGCTGCAGACGGTCGCGTTCGACACCCGTACCGGGCTGCTGCTGGTGGCCAGGCTGGTCCTGCTCGTGGTCACGGTCGCAGCTCTGACCACCTGGATCGACCGGCCCCAGGCCGGGCCGCGCGAGAGCCGCGTACGACTCGGTGTCGCGCTGGCCGGGGCGCTCGGCGTGCTGGCGACGTTCTCGCTGTCCAGCCACGCGGCGGCCGCTCCCGTCGTCCGGACCGCCGCGCTCGCGTTCGACTTCGCCCACCGCCTCGCCGCGGGAACCTGGACCGGGGGGCTGCTCGCACTGGCCCTGGCCGGCATCCCGGCCGCCCGCGCGGTCGCCGGCAACAACGCCGACCTGGTCGGGGACGGCGCCGCAGCCCTGTTCAGCAGGTTCAGCGTCATCGCGCAGGTGGCGATGGTGGCGGTGCTGATGACCGGCCTCTACCCGGCCATCCAGCAGATCACGGGCCTGTCCGACCTGGGACAGACCACGTGGGGCCTGGCCCTGACGGCCAAGGTGGCGCTGTGGGCGAGCATCATGATGTTCGCCGCCGCCAACGCGTTCACGTTCGTCCCGGCCCTGGCCGGACGGGCCGGCGCCGCCGCTCGGCGACTGGCCGCGGTCGACCAGCTCCGCTCCGCGGTGCGCGTCGAGCTCGGGCTCGCCGCCGTGCTGATCGTGGTCGCCGCGGTGATGTCGGCCTCGCCGCAGCCGGCCCAGCAGCTCGAGGCCGAGGCGCAGCAGCAGGCGCCGAAGTTCGTGAGCGCGACCGCGGCCGGCTCGTCGCACGGCTTCGTCGCGTCGGTGCACGCCATCCGGGGCGCCGCCCCGAGCGCCCCGACCGCGTTCCACGTCGACCTGTTCACCGGGACCACCCCGGTCAAGGCCGCCCGCGGCACGGTGGTGCTGCAGGGGCCCGACGGCGCGCAGCAGCAGGTGCCGCTGCGGTTCGCCGGAGCCGGCGAGTGGGTCGGAGTCGCGTCCGTCGTCCCCGGCGAGTACCGGCTGACCACGCGGTTCGACCGGCAAGACCAGGTGCTGACCATGCCGATGAAGGTGCAGCTGCCGGCCGCCCCGCTGTCGACGGCGACCGGGCCCACCCGCGCCCAGCAGGTGGAGCGCGCCGACACTGCACTCACCGTGAGCCTGGCCGGGCTCCTGCTCAGCGCCGGCCTGGCCGGCCTCGTGTTCGCGGTACGACGGCGGCAACGCCTCGTACCCGCCCCAGTCGTTCCGGCTGTCGGTTCCCCAGGACCGCCGGCCGGGCGGGAGAAACACCCAAGACGGTCCGATAGTCAGCGGAGTCAACAGTCCCCAGGCTCCCGACACCGCTGACCGGACCCAACCCCGAGAGGGGGGCACCGATGCCCCCTGGTTGCCCCCCTCTCGGCCTCCGACTCCGAGAGGGGAGCGCCTATGCCCCCTGGCGCTCCCCTCTCGGCACCAATGCCGTGAGGGGCACCTCGATGCCCCCTGGTGCCCCTCACCGGCTCACTCCCCTGGTTCGGGGCGGCGCGAGCCCCAAGGTTGCCTGCGCCAACAGTCGCGGAGCCCAAGGGCCTTTGACGCTGCCTTGACGTGGCGCGTGCACGTTTCTGCTCAGAGGTTGCCGCCCACCTGGGGTACCTCGGACGGGGGTCCGGGGAACGGGGCGGCTCGAGGCTCTGGGGGGCTCTCATGGCGTCTTCGCTCGACCACGCCCGCGTGCGCGCGGGACGACTTCTCGGTAGGCGGTCAGGCCGCTCCACCGCCGTCCGGCGGAGGGCGCGGCTGGCCGCCGTCAGCGTTCTCACGGTGGCGGCCGGCCTGGTGCCGTTGGGCGAGGACCTGGGCGGTCTGGGCGCCCGGGCCTACGCCGCGCCGGTCGGCCAGGGCTTCAACCTGAACCCCTCGGACCTGAAGTTCATCCTGGCCCAGATCAAGATCGCCGAGCAGCACGCGCGGAGCTTCAACCCGCAGAACCCGTGCGCGGGCCTCGTCGGCCCCGGCCCGGACCAGATCCCGGTGGGCGGCAACTCGGTCGAGCTCCCGTGGGGCCTGCGCACCGTCGACGGCACCTGCAACAACCTGCTGCCCGACCAGAGCAAGTACGGCGCGGCCGACCAGATCTTCCCTCGCCGCGTCGACGCGAGCTTCCTGGACGCCGAGCCGGCGACCATGGACACCGACGGCCCCGGCCCGGCGGCCGCCGGTGACCCGACGTCGTACAAGCAGACCAGCGGCAACGTCTTCGACTCCCAGCCGCGGGTGATCAGCAACCTGGTCGTCGACCAGACCGAGGCCAACCCGGCCGCGGTCGCGGCGGCCGGGCCCGGCGCGGCCAAGGATCCCGCCACCGGCACGCTGTCGATCCCCAACGTCGCTCCCGACGTCGGCCTGTCCGCGCCGTACAACTCCGTCTTCACCTTCTTCGGCCAGTTCTTCGACCACGGCCTCGACCTGGTCGGCAAGAGCGGCGGCACGGTGTTCATGCCGCTCAAGGACGACGACCCGCTCATCGCCGGTCCCGACGGCGTGCGGGTCGACGACCCGGGCACCCCGGGCAACGAGGCGGCCGACAACCTGCCGCCGCAGCTGCGGTTCATGGCGGTCACCCGGTCGACCAACCAGCCCGGGCCGGACGGCAGGCTGGGCACCGCCGACGACGTCCACGAGGCCACCAACCTCACCACGCCGTTCGTCGACCAGAACCAGACCTACAGCTCGCACCCGGCGCACCAGGTCTTCCTGCGCGAGTACGTGTTGAACGCCGCCGGCAAGCCGGTCTCCACCGGCCGCCTGGTCGAGGGCTCGGCGGGCGGTCAGGCCACCTGGGCCGACATCAAGACCCAGGCGCGCACGCTGCTGGGCATCGCCCTGGACGACCAGGACGTGCTCAACGTGCCGCTGCTGGCCACCGACCCGTACGGCAGGTTCCTCCCCGACCCGCAGACCGGCTTCCCGCAGCTGGTGACCGCGAACGGCCTCGTCTCCGGTACGCCCGCCGCACCGGTGGACGCGACTCTGGCGCTGCGCACCGGGCACGCGTTCCTCGACGACATCGCCCACCACGCGGTGCCGTTCGGCGACCCGACCGGACGCGGCGGTCCCGGCCGCCCGCTCACCGCGGACTCCGGCGCGGCCGACACCGCCAACCCGGTGGCCGACGACCACAACCCGGCCACGTACGACGACGAGATGCTGGGCGCGCACTTCATCGCCGGCGACGGCCGGGTCAACGAGAACATCGGCCTGACCTCGATCCACCACGTGTTCCACTCCGAGCACAACCGGCTGGCCGGCGCCGAGAGCGTCCCCGGCAGCGTCAAGAACGTGCTGGTCAACGAGGACCCGGCGAGCGTGGCCGACTGGAAGCTGCCGGACGGCTCCTGGAACGGCGAGCGCATCTTCCAGGCCGCCAAGTTCGTCACCGAGATGGAGTACCAGCACCTGGTGTTCGAGGAGTTCGCCCGCAAGGTGCAGCCGATGGTGAACGCCTTCGGCGAGGGCGGCGTCGGCTACGACACCAGCGTCAACCCCGCGATCAAGGCGGAGTTCGCGCACGCGGTCTACCGCTTCGGCCACTCGATGCTGACCGAGACCGTCGCCCGCCGCAACGCCGACGGCTCCCACAACGACGTGCCGCTGCTGGACGCGTTCCTCAACCCCCAGGAGTTCACCGACGGCGGGTCGGCCGGGACGCTGACGGCCGACGAGGCGGCGGGCAGCGTGTTCCGCGGCATGTCGCGCCAGCGCGGCAACGAGATCGACGAGTTCGTGACCGCGGCGCTGCGCAGCAACCTGCTGGGCCTGCCGCTGGACCTGGCCGCGATCAACATGGCGCGTGCCCGTGAGGCCGGCGTACCGACCTTGAACGAGGCCCGCCGGCAGTTCTTCGCCGAGTCGAACAACAGCCAGGTGCAGCCGTACGACAGCTGGCTCGACCTCGGCTTCTCCCTGCGCCACCCCGAGTCGCTGGTGAACTTCGTGGCCGCCTACGGCACCCACCCGAGCCTGGCCGGTCCCGACCAGGTCGTGGGCACCTCCGACGACACCGCCACGACCCTGGTGGCCAAGCGCCGCGCGGCGCAGCTGCTGGTCGACGCGGACGCGACGAACCCCGCGACCCCGGCCGACGCCGTCGACTTCATGAACGGCACCGGCGCGTGGAACGGCCGGCAGACCGGCCTGGACGACATCGACCTGTGGGTCGGCGGCCTGGCCGAGAAGCCGATGATCTTCGGCGGCCTCCTGGGCCCGACGTTCAACTACGTGTTCGAGCTGCAGCTGGAGAGCCTGCAGTTCGGCGACCGGTTCTACTACCTGTCGCGCACCGCGGGCCTGAACCTGCTGACCCAGCTCGAGGGCAACTCGTTCGCCGAGCTGGTCATGCGCAACACCGACGTGGAGGGCCTGCCGGCCGACGCGTTCTCCAGGCCCGACCTGGTGTTCAACGTCGGCAGGCTCGGCACCACGGGCGCGGTGCTCGACGACGCGACCACCGAGGACTACGACGAGTCCAAGCTGCTCACCCGCAACCAGGTGAACGGCACCATCCGGTTCGCCGGCCCCGAGCACACGGTGTGGAACGGAACCGCCGGCAACGACCGGGTGTGGTCCAGCGAGGGCGACGACACGGTCCGCGGCAACGACGGCGACGACTGGATGCAGGGCGGCGACGGCGTCGACAACCTCATCGGCGGACTGGGTGACGACCGCCTGGAGGACCTGTTCGGCGACGACACCCTCAAGGGCGGCGACGGCGACGACTTCATCTCCTCCGGCCAGGGCTTCGGCGGCGACCTCAACCAGGGCGGTCGTGGCAAGGACTTCATCGTCGCCGGCAACGACATCACCGAGACCTTCGGTGGTCCCGGCAGCGACTTCGTCCGGGGCGGCGACGACTCCGACACCGTGTTCGGCGACGACGGCGACGACTGGATCGAGGGCGGCAAGGGCCCGTTCAACCTGCTGCAGGGCGACAACGGCGCCCCGTTCCAGAACGACCCGAACGCGCCGGGCCACGACGTGATCGACGGTGACGGCGGCGAGCAGGACTTCGACTCCGAGGGCGGCGACGACATCATGCTCATGGGCCCGGGCATCCAACGGGCCGAGGGCATGGACGGCTTCGACTGGTCGACCCACCAGGGCGACCCGCGGCCGGGCGACTCCGACATGCTGTTCACCGGTCTGATGCCGCCGTCGGTCGCCGCGCTGCGCGACCGGTTCGACCTGGTCGAGGGCCTGTCGGGCTGGAGGTTCGACGACACCCTGCGCGGCAACGGCGTGACCGTGCCGGCCGGCGGCGCAGCCGACCCGGCCGACCCCGAGCTGCCGGAGGCGCCCGCCCCCGAGCCCGGCGTCAACCCGGCGAACCAGGTGCTGACCCAGGCCGGCATCGCCCGGATCGACGGGCTCGCCGACGTGCTGCCCACGGGCACGACGTCCTTCAGCGCCGGCAACATCATCCTCGGCGGCGGCGGCAACGACCTCATCGAGGGGCGCGGCGAGGACGACGTCATCGACGGCGACAAGTGGCTGAGCGTCGCGCTGCGGGTGCCCGACCTGAGCACCCCCGCCGTCGGGGACACCAGGCTGGTCGACGGCCTCTCGGAGCTGACCAACGACGTGTCCACCGGTCGTCTCGACCCAGGTGACATCACCATCGTGCGACGGATCCTCACCGCACCCGCGGCCGAGAGCGCGCACGACTCGGCGGTCTACTCCGACCCGCGCATCAACTACGACTGCAGCATCAACGGCGGTCCGTTCCAGATCGGCGGCTGCCCGGTGAACCTGCCGGCCGGGGCCACCGTGACCATCCGGCACGCTGCGGGCACCCAGGCCGACGGGACCGACACCCTGACCGGCATCGAGCACCTGGTGTTCTCCGACACCACGGCGCCCGGCGTCCCGACGGCCGTCACGGCCAGCCCGCACAACTCCTCGGCGACGGTGAAGTGGACGCCGGGACGCGGGACCGTGACCGGCTACTGGGTCAAGGTGCTCAACAGCGCCGGCCAGCAGGTCGGGGCCGAGCGGCACGCCGCCGCCGCGGCGACCGACCTGCGGGTCAGCGGGCTGGTGAACGGGCAGAGCTACCGGTTCCAGGTCCGGGCGGAGAACGCCGCCGGCACCAGTGACTGGTCGCTGCCGTCCGACGCGGTCACACCGGCTGCCACGGCGTCGACCTCGCCCACGATCGGCCTCGCGGTCCCCGGAGACGGGCAGGTGACCGTGCACTGGACGGGACCGGCCGACGACGGCGGCTCGCCGGTCACCGGCTACCGGGTGCGGGTGACCAACTCGGCGAACCAGCAGGTCGGCGCGCTCCGGCAGGCACCGGCGACGGCGACCGAGCTGACCGTGACCGGCCTGACCAACGGCCAGCGTTACTGGTTCGAGGTGTTCGCGGTCAACGCGGTCGGGACCAGCCCGGCCTCGGCCGAGTCGACCGCGACGCCGGGCACGCTGTCCGGTCCCGCCCGGATCGGTACGGCCAGCGCCGGCGACGCGTCCGCGGTCGTGCGGTGGCTCGCGCCGCAGAGCTCGGGCGGCCTGGTCGTCACCGACTACCGCGTCAGGGTGGTCGACGACTCCGGAGCCGCGGTGGGCAACCTGCGGAACGCCTCCGCGACGGCGACCGAGCTGCGCGTGCGCGGGCTGACCAACGGCGAGACCTACCGGTTCCAGGTGGCAGCGGTGACCGACATGGGCGTCGGGCAGTTCTCCCGGCTCTCCAACCCGGTGGTCCCGGGAACGCGTCCGGCCGCGCCGGTGGTGCTGCGGCCCGAGCCGGGCCCGGCCGGCGGGCCGCTGACCGTGACCGCCCGGTGGGCGCCGGCGGCGACGGCGAGCGTGCCGGCCATCACCAGCTACCGGGTGACGGCGCTGCAGGTCGCGTCCGACAAGCAGGGCGCGAAGGTGCTGCGGCGGTTCCAATCGCCGGTGCTGGAGCCGGGCAGGCGGACGTTCCGGTTCGTGCTGCCGGAGGGGACGTACCGGTTCGAGGTCGCGGCGTTCAACGCCATCGGCCGTAGCGCTCCGTCGGAGCAGTCGGCGGCGGTCCGGGCTCGCTGACCCCGACCCGCAGGGGGCGAGCAGGCGGGGGCGGCCAGGGGGCCGCCCCCGCCCGTTCCGTGCGAGGCTGAACGCCATGAGCCCGATCCCGGTGCCGCTGCCCGTCGACGACCTCGCCGTCCTGCGCCGCAGGAGAAGCGCGAAGTGGCGCACGCACGGTCCGGACGTCCTGCCGCTGCCGGTCGCGGAGATGGACTTCGCGCTCGCTCCGCCGGTGCGTGACGTGCTCGCCGAGGCGGTGCAGCGCTCCGACACCGGCTACGCCGCGGGCGCGGACGACCTCGCGGAGGCGCTGGCCGGGTTCGCCGCCGACCGGTGGGGCTGGCAGGTGGACACCGGCGCGGTGGTTCCGGCCACCGACGTGGGCGTCGCCTGCGTCGAGATGCTGCGGGTGGTGTGCCGGCCCGGTGACGCCGTGGTGATCAACCCGCCGGTGTACCCGCCGTTCTTCCACTGGGTGGAGGAGTCGGGGACCAAGCTGGTCGAGGCGCCGCTGCGCCAGGACGCGACCGGCGCGTGGCGGCTGGACCTGGACGCGCTGGCCGACGCGTTCGCGGACCGCCCCGCGGCGTACGTGCTCTGCAACCCGCACAACCCGGTCGGTCGGGTGCACAGCCCCGAGGAGCTGGCCGAGGTGGTGCGACTGGCGCACGAGCACGGCGTCCGGGTGATCAGCGACGAGATCCACGCGCCGCTGGTGCTGCCGGGTGCGTCGTTCACCCCGTTCCTCACCGTCCCCGGTGCCGCGGAGGTCGGCGTGAGTGTGGAGTCGGCCAGCAAGGCCTGGAACCTGGCGGGGCTGAAGTGCGCGGCCATCGTGTCGGCGTCACCGGCGATGCACGAGCTGGTGCGGCAGCGTCCGGTCGACGCCCGCTGGCGGATCGGGCACTTCGGCCTGCTGGCCTCGGTGGCGGCGTTCACCGACGGCCGCGAGTGGCTCGACGCGCTGCTGGCCACTCTCGACGCCAACCGCACGCTGCTGGCGCGGCTGCTCGCCGAACGGCTCCCGCGAGTACGGTGGTCGGCCCCGGAGGCGACGTACCTGGCGTGGCTGGACTGCCGGGCGTACGGCGAGGGCGACGAGCCGCGCGACCTCTTCCTCGACCACGGCCGGGTTGCGCTGGAGGCCGGCCCGCGGTTCGGTGCTCCGGGCAGCGGCTGGGTGCGGCTCAACTTCGGGACTGGCCCGGAGATCCTCGACGAGGCGGTGGCGAGAATGGCGGCGGCGACCCCATGACGCATGACCCAGGAAGAGAGAGAGGCGCACCCGACGATGGCTGGCATTGACCTGGACGTAGCACGCGTCCGGCAGGCGTTCCCCGCGCTGTCGCAGGCGGTGGCGCACTTCGACGGACCCGGCGGGTCGCAGGTGCCCGCGGTCGTGGCGCAGGCGGTGGCCGAAACCCTGGTCGCCGGGATCGCCAACCGCGGGTCCGTGACCGCGGCCGAGCAGCGGGCCGAGGAGACGGTGACCGGGGCACGGCAGGCGGTGGCCGACCTGCTGGGCACGCAGCCGCAGGGGGTCGTGTTCGGCCGGTCGATGACGCAGGTGACCTACGACCTGTCCCGCGCCCTGGCCAAGCAGTGGGGTCCCGGCGACGAGGTGGTGGTGACCCGGCTCGACCACGACGCCAACATCCGGCCGTGGGTGCAGGCGGCCGCCGCCGCGGGCGCCACCCTGCGGTGGGCGGACTTCGACCCCGAGACCGGTGAGCTGCCGGTGTCGGCACTCGCCGACGTCGTCGGTCCTCGCACCCGCCTGGTGGCGGTGACCGGGGCGTCCAACCTGCTGGGCACCCGTCCCGACGTGCCCGCCATCGCCGACGTCGTGCACGAGGCGGGAGCACTGTTGTACGTCGACGGCGTGCACCTGACGCCGCACGCGCCGGTCGACGTGCCCACACTGGGTGCGGACCTCTACGCCTGCTCGCCGTACAAGTTCTTCGGCCCGCACCTGGGCCTGGCGGTGGCCGACCCCGACCTGCTGAAGACGCTGGAGCCTGACAAGCTGCTGCCCTCCACCGATGACGTGCCCGAGCGGTTCGAGCTCGGCACGCTGCCGTACGAGATGCTCGCCGGCACCATCGCCACCGTCGACTTCATCGCCGACCTGGCCGCCGGGGACGACACGCTGGGCCGCCGGGAGCGGGTGCTGGCCTCGATGGCAGCGGTCGAGCGGCACGAGGACCGGCTGTTCGACCGGCTGGTCGCAGGGCTGGGGGCGATGGAGGACGTGACCCTGCACGGGCACGCCGCGAGGCGCACCCCGACGGCGCTGTTCTCGGTGGCCGGTCAGGCGCCCGCGGAGGTCTACCAGCGACTGGGCGCTCGTGGGGTGAACGCGCCGGCGGGTACCTTCTACGCCATCGAGGCCGCCCGCTGGGCCGGCCTCGGCGACGCGGGTGCGGTACGCGCCGGCCTCGCGCCGTACAGCAACGACGAGGACGTGGACCGGCTGCTGGCGGGCGTCGCCGACCTGTGCGCGTAGCTCTTCCCGACTCGACCATGGCCCTCTCACCCTCTGCAGGAGGTGGGAAGCCCGGGGGACAGGCGGTTACATCCCGTTCCGAGGCCGGCGGGCCGGATCAGGGCTGGCCGTCATGCACTGCCCGTCAGGATGTGTCAGGGCTGGGGCAGCTGGGCGTTGAGGCTCTGCAGGGCGTGCCAGAACCACGGGCCGAACTGGTCGCCGAACGCGGTGTCGAGCCCGAGGTAGCGCAGCGCGACCAGCCCGGCGGCGAGCAGCCCGATCATCATGCCCAGCGGCGCGAGCGCGCTGCCGGCGAGGTCGGGGTCGCGGGTGGTGATCATGCCGATGATCCCCAGACCGGTGGCCACGACGGCCAGCAGCCCGGTCACCGCGAACAGCGCGGAGAACGGCGCGGTGAGCAGAGCCCCGAGCCCGAACAGGAACGCCGACTCGGCCGCCACCGACATGTGAACGCGGGACTCCGGCGAGTACGCCATCAGCGCCCCCAGCCCCACCTCCTCGGCGGGGCGACCAACTGTGGCCATACAGCAAAGGATAGGCGGCCTCACCACGCCCTCCCGTGAAATACGCGGTTCGACACGCAGAAGCCGTCACGTGTGGTTCACCTGCACCGATACCGGAAGTTCCCCCGCACGCCATCCGCGACCGTAGTCTGCTTGCCCATGACCCCAGCCCGACTCCGCCTCGGCGCCGCCTGCGCGAGCGGCACCCTGCTGCTGTCCGCCCTCGTGACCGCCGCCACGGCGGGCACCGCCACCGGCGCGACCGGAGGCCTCGACCTCGGTGCGGACAACCTGCAGGAGACTCGCACCACGACGCGGCTGCAGCCCGGCGTCACGCTCACCACGATCGTGCGCGGGCACACCGACACCGACGAGTCCTGGACGGTCGAGACCGCCATCCCGGCCGGCCCGGGCTCGCCGGACCCCGACGCCCCGCCGGCCGCCATCTCCGACCGCGACAGCGCGGACGCGAGCGCGCAGCGGCTGCGCGACGCCGGCTTCACCCCGCGCGTCGAGGGGGTCACCACCGAGCAGGTGGCCGACTTCGGCGGATTCCTCGGCTACCGGGTGCGCGTGGGCACCTTCCCCGACAAGGCCGCCGCGGACGCGACGCTGGCCGACATCCGCGCCCGTACCGGCCTCGGCGGCTCCAGCGTCTACACCGGATGGGACCCCGACGACGACTCCACCGGCCCATGGCACATCCACGTGCTCACCATCGACCCCGACGCGTTCGATGGCAGCCTGGTGGGCTCCTATGGACCCGACCTGGAACGTCGTGAACGGACCAGCGAGCTGGCAGTGGCCGCCGGCGCCACGGCCGGAGTCAACGCGGGGTTCTTCGTGCTCGACCCGGCCTCCGGCGCTCCCGGCGACCCCGCGGGGGTCGGCGTGTACGGCGGGCGGCTGGAGAGCGAGACCGTCGACGGGCGGCCGGTGCTGGTGTTCGGCAGGCACGCCGAGAACGCCAGTGTCCAACGGCTGCACTGGACCGGGACCGTCAGCGGCGACGGCGGCTCGCTGGCCCTCGACGGGCTCAACCGGGTGCCGGGGCTGATCCGCAACTGCGGTGGTCTCGACGACGTGCCGACCGTCCTGCCGCTGCACGACTTCACCTGCCGCGATGACGACGAGGTGGTTCGCTTCACCGGGGCCTACGGCGCCGCGACGCCGTCCGGCCCGGGTACGGAGGCGGTGCTCGACGCCCGCGGGGTCGTGCTCGACGTACGCTCCCCGCGCGGCGGCCCGGTTCCACCGGGTGGCAGCACCCTGCAGGCGACGGGTTCGCAGGCGGACGCGCTGCGCGACCTGGCCACGGTGGGGAGCCGGCTGCAGGTGACCTCGACGCTGGCGGGCGCCGACGGCAGCACGTTCCGTACGCCGCCCTCGACGTACGTGCTCAACGGCGCACCTGAGCTGGTCGACAACGGCCGGCAGCACGTCACCCCGCGCGCCGACGGCATGGTGCATCCGGGGGACCCGGCGTTCTACTACGGCTTCGCGCACAAGCGGAACCCGCGCACGCTGGCCGGGGTCGACGCCGCCGGCCGGCTGCTGCTGGTGACCGCCGACGGGCGCAGCACCGACAGCCTCGGCCTGTCGATGGCCGAGTGCGGTGCCGTGGCGCAGAGCCTGGGCATGCGCGACGCGGTCAACCTCGACGGCGGCGGCTCGACCACGATGGTGGTGGACGGCCGCGTGGTGAACCGGCCCTCGGACAGCACCGGCGAGCGGCCGGTGGGCGACGCGGTGCTCGTGCTCCCGCGCTAGCCGCTACAACTGGAGTCGTTCCAGTTTGGGGATCCGGCTTTCGCACCCTTGCAGACTTAGGCTAGCCTTTCCTACATGATCGTGTGCCACTGCGGAGTCGTGAGCGACCGCGACGTCACCGCCGCCGTCGACGACGGTGCGCGTTCGCTCACCGAGGTCTGCCGGCGTACGGGCGCAGGCCAGAACTGCGGTGGCTGCGTTTTCTCCGTGAAACGGATTCTGTGCCAGCATGGAGCACTCCTTGCCCCTGCTGTCACGGAGGTTGCCGGTGCAGCCAGTTAGTCCCCGTGTGGTCGAGCTCCTCAACGACGCCCTCACCTTCGAGCTCACGGTCACCAACACCTACTTCCTGCACGCCCGGATGCTGGACAACTGGGGCTTCAACCGGCTCGGAAAGGTCTTCTACGACCTGTCGATCGAGGAGATGCGCGACGCCGACTCGCTGATCAACCGGATCCTGCTGTTCGACGGGCACCCCAACGTGCAGAAGCTCAACCCGATCAGCGTCGGGGAGAACGCCGAGGAGATGCTCAAGCTCGCGCTCGAGAGCGAGAAGGCCGCGGTGGCGCAGTTCAACTCCTCGGCCAAGGAGTGCCACGAGCTCGGCGACCACGGCACCGCCGCGGTGTTCGAGGAGATGGTGCGCGACGAGGAGAACCACGCCGACTGGTTCGAGGGTCAGCTCGACGCGATCACGCTCGTCGGGGTGCAGAACTACCTCGCGCAGCACATCCCGGCCGGCGACGGCCCGCAGTAGCGCTCCCGTATTGGCGCGGCGGTCCCCTACGACGAACCTATTGGTGCTGGGGATCCCCGCACCAATAGGTGTTTGGACCTGGGTTCCCCACAGACCCACAAACGTGACGCCGAAGATGCTTGCTCAAGCGGCGGGACGACGTACGACAAGCTCAGGTACGGGGCGCTGAGCGCCGATCTCACGCAGCCTCAGGAGTCCGAGCGCGACCTCGTCGGGGTTCGCCAGCGCGTCGGAAGGGCTCCACGGCAGCACGAAGACTCCCCAGTACGCCAGGCCACGTTGGCGAGCCTGGGTGCGCTGGTACCCCTTCGGCCTCAGGTGCCACTTCATCGAGTCGACCTGCAGCGCCACGCCGGTACGCACGCAGTAGGCATCCGGAGTACCCACGAACTCCCCGTCCTGGGTCCAGAGCTCGACGTTCCACTCCAGCCCGTCGACACCGCGAGCCAGTAACGCACTACGCACCTTGGCTTCGGCGACCGAGCGAATCCCCGATTCGATCTCACGCAGTACCGCCCTCGCGAGTGCGGTTCGCTGCCGAGCCGCACGTCGGACGTCCTTCACGATGTCTTCGACAGAGCAGCGACGGTCCTGGATCACCTCGGCGACGATTTCGCGGACATGGTCGCGGTTCTCCTGACGACGACAGGCGTCGACGACGGCGCGGGACAGGGGTGCCAGACGAAGGAGGCCGCGGACGACAGGAGCCGGGACGTTCCTGGTGCGTTCGATGACCACGAACCCGTGCGACGTCCGACGGCACTCGTGGGGAACCAGGAGGTGAGGGCGGGTACTCGTCCTCCGAGCAGCGACAACGCCGTACTCGGTCAACGCCGGCGTGCCGGTGACCATGCTCTGCGGTCCGGCGTACTTCAGTGAGGCGAGCAAGCGTTCCCGTCGCGTAGGGATGCCGCGATGGGCCACGAGCACACCCGGCAGAAGTCGCTGCCACGGTCCCGCGGGACTGATGCGCCACATGATGGTCGAGTTGGGCACCCCGAGCTCGCGCAGCTCGAAGTGACGCACCACCCGCTCGTTTGCACGCATGAGCGCGTCAAGCGCGGCATGGTCGATGAACGTGCGACGAGGCATGGCGATGAGGGTGTTGTGCGCGGCCCTCCCGACAACACCCCGGATTGACGATCTGTGGACAGAGGTGGCCTGTGCACAGGGCCACTGGGGCGAGCAGCTACGAATCTCCACCAGCACGGGGGTCCCCTACACCGAACCTATTGGCACAGGGGACCGCCGCGCCAATTGGACACCTGCCACGCGAGCGACTCAGGGCTTGGGGTCTCGCGCGTCGTAGGCCAGGAACCCCCGCTGGGTGAAGGCGGCCACCAGCACACCGACCATGCAGGCGGCCCCGCCGAGCATCAGCGCGTGCTGCTCACCGAACAGCGCTGCGGCCGAGCCCACCACGAAGTCGCCCGCCCGGGGGCCACCGGCCACGACCACGGTGAACACCCCCTGCAGCCGCCCGCGCATCGCGTCGGGCGCCGCGGACTGCAGCATCGTCGACCGGAACGCCGCGCTGACCATGTCGGCCGCGCCGGACAGCGCCAGGCCGAGCAGCCCCACCCACAGGATGTCGGTGAGCCCGACCGACCCGACCGCCGCGCCGTACGCGACGACCGCGACCACGATCGCCAGCCCATGCCGGCGCACCCGGCTGACCCACCCCGACACCCCGAACGCGACCAGGGCGCCGACTGCCGGCGCGGCCTGGAGCATCCCGACGGTGCCGGCGGCACCGGAGTAGACCAGCACCGCCAGCGCCGGGAACACCGCACGGGGGTACGCGAACACCATCGCGCACATGTCCACCACGAACGACGTGCGCAGGTTCGGCGCACCGCGCAGGAACCGCAGACCCTCCAGCACCGAGCTCAGCCCGGCGCGCCGCACCGCCCCGATCGGCGGGATCGGTGGCAGCCGGAACAGCGAGTACAGCGCGGCGGTGAACGTGACCACGTCCGCGCCGTAGGCCGCGGCGAACCCGCCGAGCTTGATCAGCAGCGCCCCCAGCAGCGGGCCGACCGTGAAGCCGAGGTTGAACGTGGCCATCGACAGCGCGTTCGCCGCCGGCAGCATCTCGGCGGGCAGCAGCCGCGGGATGATCGAGGACCGGGTCGGCTGGTTGACCGCGAAGCACGCCGCCTGCACCCCCACCACGACGTACAGCAGCGCGACGCTGTCCACGGACACCAGTGCTTGCAGCGTGAGCACCATGGACAGCAGCCACAGGCCCGTCGAGGACATCAACGCGAGCCGGCGCCGGTCCATCGAGTCGGCGATGGCCCCGCCGTACAGCCCGAAGACCACCAGCGGCACCAGCTGGCACATGCCCACCATGCCGACGGCGAACGACGAGGACGTCAGGTCGTAGACCTGGATCGCCACCGCCACCGCGGTCATCTGCTGGCCGAGCTGCGAGACCACCGAGCCCAGCCACAGCCGGCGGTAGTCGGCCGAGTGCTGCAACGGCCGGATGTCGGTCAGCAGCCCGCGCAGGCGGGAGCGGCCCAGGGCCTGTCGCAACGGCACCGGCCAACTCTGTCACGGCCCTCCCGCGGCACCCTCCCCATCGCCCGGTCCCGCGCTTCGGGACACGAGCCGGCACCCGGGCGCAAAGTGCTTGTGCACGGCAGGAGCGCCGACGTAGATTTCGGGCTACACGGGAAAGGAGGTGGTCCAGCAGATGTGTTCTTTGCGGACTCGTGAGGTGGCTGCCCACTAGCAGCTCACCGGTTGTTCCGTTACAGCCGCACAGCGGCTGGTGAATTCGAAGCAGTCACCCGACCCGCGGGCGCGCCGGACTAGTCCGGCCGGCTGCCTGCCGCACCGGCAGGACGCCCGCGGGTCGCTTCATGTCCACCCTCCTGGGAGCAGGGACGAATTGGCGCCTCACCGCCAGGGTCGCCCGACCGCCAAGATCGCCCGGGATATTGACGCCTCACGCGACGACGGAATGACGCGTCACGAGATACTCCACAGCGGTGACGCGTCAAAGTTTCGACCGCCCCGGAGACCCCCCTCCCGTGACGCGCCAAAGTATCGACCGCTGGGAGCTAGGAAAGACAGGCAGTTATGGGGGAGCACCGCCGTGGTTCCGGCCCGTCGCCGACCTCGGCTCTCGCGCAGCAACTGACCCGATCCCAAGTCGTCGAGTGGCGCGTTCCGTCGGGACCAAACGGACACCGGGCCACCGCAACGCGCCACTCGTCGCCATGGGCCCACCGCAACGCGCCAAAGGATCGACCGCTGTCAGGGCGGGTCTGCACCCTTTCCCCAAAGGTGCCCCCCTGCAGCAGCAACTTCGTCGGTTCCGACGCAGACGCCCGCCACCACTGGTGAGGCGCCAAGTTTCCGGGGACCTCAGGGCGCCAGCCGCTCCACGAACCACGCGTCACCGGTACGCCGGTAGCGCAGCCGGTCGTGCAGCCGGTCCGGCCGGCCCTGCCAGAACTCCACCGTGTGCGGGTCGAGGACGAACCCGCCCCACTCCTCCGGGCGCGGCACCGGCTCCGCCTCGGGCCAGCGCGCCTGCGCGGCGGCGTACTCCTCCTCCAGCTCCTCCCGGTTCGCCAGCACGGTCGACTGTCGCGACGCCCACGCGCCCAGCTGCGCCCCGCGCGGACGGGTCGCGAAGTAGCGGTCGCTGATCTCGCCCGACAGCCGCCGGGCCACCCCCTCGACCCGCACCTGCCGCTGCAGCGGCTGCCACGGGAACAGCAGGCAGCAGCGCGGGTTCGCGGACAGCTCGCGGCCCTTGCGCGAGGCGTAGTTGGTGTAGAACACCAGCCCGCCGTCGTCGAGCCCCTTCAGCAGCACCATCCGCGAGGAGGGCGCACCGTCGGCGCCGACCGTGGACAGCACCATCGCGTTGGGCTCGGGCAGGCCGGCCGCGCGCGCCTCGGCCAGCCAGCGCGCGAGCTGGACGTCGGGGTCCTCGGCGAGGTCGGACCTGTACAGCCCCGCCGCCGTGTACTCCCGGCGCCACGCAGCCATCGACCGCTCCGTCACGTCTGCGACCCTAACCAAGCCACCGTCGCGACCGCCCCTGTTCGACGCGCCGACACACGGGGGACAATGACCCGGCACCTGCACGCGACCCGGCCCAGTCCGTCGGCCCAGCCCGTCGGCACGGCTCAGCTGCCAGGAGCCGACTGGACCGGCCGGAAGGGAGTCTGCCCGATGCCCGAAGTCAAGCACGGCCTCGAGGGCGTGGTGGCCTTCGAGACCGAGATCGCCGAGCCGGACAAGGAGGGCTCGGCGCTGCGCTACCGCGGGGTGGACATCGAGGACCTCGCCGGCCGGGTTCCGTTCGAGAAGGTGTGGGGTCTGCTGGTCGACGGCAGCTACGAGCCCGGCCTGCCGCCCGCGGAGCCGTACCCGATCCCCGTGCACTCCGGCGACATCCGCGTCGACGTGCAGAGCGCGATCGCGATGATCGCGCCCGCCTGGGGCTTGCGTCAGCTGTACGACATCGACGACACCCAGGCGCGTGACGACCTGTCGCGTACGGCGGTCATGGTGCTGTCGTACGTCGCGCAGGCCGCCCGCGGCATCGGCGAGCCGATGGTGCCGCAGTCGGAGGTCGACAAGGCGCAGACGATCACCGAGCGGTTCATGCGCCGCTGGCGCGGCGAGCCCGACCCCAAGCACGTACGCGCGGTCGACGCGTACTGGACCTCCGCCGCCGAGCACGGCATGAACGCCTCCACGTTCACGGCCCGCGTGGTCGCCTCCACCGGCGCCGACGTCGCCGCATCCCTGTCCGCCGCCGTCGGCGCGATGTCCGGACCGCTGCACGGTGGCGCGCCGTCACGCGTGCTCGGCATGATCGAGGAGGTCGAGCGCCGCGGCGACGCGATCACGTACGTGAAGGAGCTGCTCGACCAGGGCCAGCGGCTGATGGGGTTCGGCCACCGCGTCTACCGCGCCGAGGACCCGCGCGCACGCGTGCTGCGGCGTACCGCGAAGGAGCTGTCCGCGCCGCGCTACGAGGTCGCCGAGGCGCTCGAGAAGGCGGCGCTGGAGGAGCTGCGCGAACGCCGGCCCGACCGGGTGCTGGAGACCAACGTGGAGTTCTGGGCCGCGATCGTGCTCGACTTCGCCGAGGTGCCGCCGCACATGTTCACCTCGATGTTCACCTGCGCGCGTACGGCGGGCTGGAGCGCGCACATCCTCGAGCAGAAGCGCACCGGCCGGCTGATCCGGCCCTCCGCGCTCTACAGCGGCCCGTCCAGCCGACGCCCCGACGAGGTGTCGGGCTGGAACCCCGGCTGGGCCCGCTGACCGCTCGCGACCCCTCGCCCGCTACTCCGGACGCAGGACGTCGAGCGCGAGCCGCAGCCGCGCCACCCGCGCGTCGAGCTCGCGCAACGCGTCGTCGAGGCCGTCGCCCTCGCCGGGCTCGGACTCGCCGAGCACCGCCAGCTGCTCCTCAACGCCGGCCAGCCGCGCGGACAGCTCGTTGACCAGCTGTTGCGAGGCCATCGGCCCGGCGTTGCCGCCGAGCAGGGTGCGCAGCAGCGACGCCTGCTCGCGCAGTTGCTTGTTCTTCAGGTACAGATCGACGAAAACGCTCACCTTGGCCCGCAGCACCCACGGGTCGAACGGCTTGGTGATGTAGTCGACCGCGCCGGCGGCGTAGCCGCGGAACGCGTCCTGCGGGTCGGCGTAGGTGGCGGTCAGGAAGATGATCGGCACGCTGCGGGTGCGCTCCCGACGCTTGATGTGCGTGGCGGTGGCGTAGCCGTCCATGCCGGGCATCTGCACGTCGAGGATCACCAGGGCGAACTCGTCGGAGAGCATCGCCTTGAGTGCCTCCTCACCCGAGTGCGCACGGACCATGCCGTGCCCCAGCGAGCTGAGGATCGCCGACAACGCGAGCAGGTTGTCGGGCCGGTCGTCGACCAGCAGGATCTTCGCCTGCGCGGCCGACGCGGAGTCGGGGCCCAGGTGAACCTGCTCCGGGCCGCCGGCGATCTCGGCCATCAGTTGGGACCTCCGCCGACCAGGCTGCCCATCAGCGCCACCAGGTGCTCGACGTCGACCGGCTTGGTGACGTGGTCGGACGCCCCGGCGGCCAGGCTCTTCTCGCGGTCGCCGCGCATCGCCTTGGCAGAGACCGCGATGATCGGCAACGACGCGAACTGCGGGGTCGAGCGGATCTTGCGGATCGCCGTGTAGCCGTCCATCTGCGGCATCATGATGTCCATCAGCACGAGGTCGAAGTCGCCGTGCTGCTTGAGCATGTTGATGCCCTCCACGCCACTCTCGGCGTACAGCACGTTGAGCTTGCGGAGCTCGAGGGCGTTGACCAGCGCGAACACGCTGCGCACGTCGTCGTCGATCACCAGCGCCTTGCGTCCGGGCAGCGTCAGCGCGCCCTCCTTGGACGCCTTACGCACCGGCGCGTGCTGCTCGCCGCCGTTGACGGGCGCCGAGACGTACGCACCGGCCCAGGCCTCGCGCAGCGTGTCGACCACGTGCGCACGGCTGGCAGCAGTGGCGATCGAGAGCACCTTGCCGTAGCGCTCCAGCCGCACCTGCTCACGCTTGGGCAGCGTCTTCGGCGTGTAGAGCAGCACCGGCGGCGGCACCGGCACCTGCCCGGTCGCGAACGGCTCGAGCAGCGCCAGACCGCTACCGCCGGTGATCCGCGGGTCCAGCACGATCTGGTCGAACGACTCGGACTCGATGGCGGTACGCGCCTCCTCGATCGAGCCGACCGCGACCACCTCGACGGCACCCTTGGCCGCCGCCAGCTCCGTCAGCGCGGTCCGCTCCTCCTCGTCCTGCTCGACCAGGAGCAGACGCGGCGGACGGGCCAGCCCTGCCTGGATGGCCGGCACCGCGGCCGCGGGCCGCAGCACTGGACGCCCGATCGGCCGGGGCTGGACGACGGCGGCGCCTGTGCCCACGGCCTCGGCCGGGGGCTCGTACGACAGCTCGTCGTCGCTGGGCGCCGGCTCGAACGTGACCTCGCGGTGGGTCGGCAGGTACAGCGTGAACGTCGACCCGACGCCGATCGTGCTGTCGACGTGGATCTCGCCGCCGAGCATCGCGGCGATCTCCCGGCTGATCGACAGCCCCAGGCCGGTGCCGCCGAACCGGCGGTCGATGGTGCCCTCTGCCTGCTGGAAGGCCTCGAAGATGACCGGCAGCCGGTCCTCGGCGATGCCGATTCCGGTGTCGATCACCGACGCGGCCAGCACCGTCGGCGACCTGCGCAGGATCTCGCTGTCGAACGCGACGTCGTGCGCGACCGCCAGGTGCAGCTGCACCTCGCCGTGCTCGGTGAACTTGATCGCGTTGGACAGCAGGTTACGCAGCACCTGCTGCAGCCGCTGCTCGTCGGTGCGCACCGAGACCGGCACGTCGGAGTCGACCGAGACGCGGAACCCGAGCCGCTTGTCGGCGGCCAGCGGACGGAACGTCGCCTCGACGTAGTCGACGAGGCGGCTGACCGAGACGTCGACCGTGCGCAGCTCCATCTTCCCGGCCTCGACCTTGGCCAGGTCGAGGATGTCGTTGATGAGCTGCAGCAGGTCGGTGCCGGCGCTGTGGATGGTCTCGGCGAACTCCACCTGTTGCGGGGTGAGGTTCTGGCCGGGGTTCTCGATGAGCAGCTTGGCCAGGATCAGCATGCTGTTCAGCGGCGTGCGCAGCTCGTGCGACATGTTCGCCAGGAACTCCGACTTGTACTTCGACGACAGCGCCAGCTGCTCCGCGCGCTCCTCCAGCGCGCTGCGCGCCTGCTCGATCTCGACGTTCTTGATCTCGATCGCGCGGTTCTGCTCGGCCAGCAGGCCCGCCTTCTCCTGCAGCTCGACGTTGCTCTGCTGCAGCTGGTCCTGCTGCGCCTGCAGCTCGTGCGCCAGGCGCTGGGACTCGGCCAGCAGCTCCTCGGTACGGGAGTTGGCGATGATCGTGTTCAGGGTGATCCCGATCGACTCGACCAGCTGGTCGAGGAACGCGCGGTGCACCTCGGTCAGCTTGCTGAACGACGCCAGCTCGATCACCGCGAGCACCTGGTCCTCGAACAGCACCGGCAGCACCACGATGTTGACCGGCGGCGCCGAGCCCAGTCCCGAGGAGATGCGGACGTAGTCGCCCGGCGCCTCGACGATGATGATCGGCGTCTTCTCCAGCGCCGCCTGTCCCACCAGAGACTCGCCGATGGCGAACCGGTTGGCCACCGACTTGCGCACCTCGTAGCCGTAGCTGGCGATCAGCCGCAGCTCGGTCTCGCCCTCGGCGTCCTCGGCGGCGAGGAAGAAAGCGCCGTGCTGGGCCGACACCATCGGCGTCAGCTCGCCCATGATCATGCGGGCGACGTCGTTCAGGTCGCGGCGGCCCTGCATCTGCCCGGACAACCGGGCCAGGTTGGTCTTCAGCCAGTCCTGCTCCTGCGTGGCCAGCGTGGTGTCGCGCAGGTTGTGGATCATCTGGTTGATGCGGTCCTTCAGCTCGGCCAGCTCGCCGGACGCCTCGACGGTGATCTGCCGGGTCAGGTCACCACGGGTCACTGCCGTGGAGACCTCGGCGATCGCACGCACCTGCGTGGTCAGGTTGCCGGCCAGCTCGTTCACGCTCTCGGTCAGGCGCCGCCATGTACCGGACACGCCGGTGACCTCGGCCTGACCGCCCAGCCGGCCCTCGCTGCCGACCTCGCGGGCGACACGGGTGACCTCGGAGGCGAACGCGGACAGCTGGTCGACCATGCTGTTGATCGTGGTCTTCAGCTCGAGGATCTCGCCCCGGGCGTCGACGTCGATCTTCTGGCTCAGGTCGCCGTTGGCGACCGCGGTGGTGACCTTCGCGATGCTGCGCACCTGCTCGGTCAGGTTGTTCGCCATGAAGTTGACGTTGTCGGTCAGGTCCTTCCAGGTACCCGACACCCCCGGCACCTGCGCCTGACCGCCCAGACGGCCCTCCGTGCCCACCTCGCGGGACACGCGGGTGACCTCGTCGGCGAACGTGCGCAGCGTGTCGACCATGCTGTTGATGGTCTGCGCCAGTGCGGCGATCTCGCCCCGGGCCTCGACCATGATCTTCTGGCTCAGGTCGCCCCGCGCCACCGCGGTGGAGACCTGCGCGATGCTGCGCACCTGCTCGGTCAGGTTGCCGGCCATGAAGTTGACGTTCTCGGTGAGGTCCTTCCAGGTGCCCGAGACGCCACGCACGTGGGCCTGGCCGCCCAGCCGGCCCTCCGTGCCGACCTCGCGGGCCACACGGGTGACCTCGTCGGCGAACGACGACAGCTGGTCGACCATCGTGTTCACGGTGTCCTTGAGCTCGAGCAGCTCGCCCTTGACGTCGACGGTGATCTTCTGGCTCAGGTCGCCCCGCGCCACCGCGGTGGTCACCTGGGCGATGTTGCGGACCTGGACGGTCAGGTTGGTCGCCAGCACGTTCACCGAGTCGGTCAGGTCGCGCCAGGTTCCCGACACCCCGGGCACCTCGGCCTGACCGCCCAGCCGGCCCTCGGTACCGACCTCCTTGGCGACCCGGGTCACCTGCTCGGCGAAGGCGGACAGCTGGTCGACCATGGTGTTCACGGTGTTCTTCAGCTCGAGGATCTCGCCCCGGGCGTCGACGGTGATCTTCTGGCTCAGGTCGCCCCGCGCCACCGCGGTGGTCACCTGGGCGATGTTGCGGACCTGGCTGGTCAGGTTGCCGGCCAGCACGTTCACCGAGTCGGTCAGGTCGCGCCAGGTTCCCGACACCCCGGCGACCTCGGCCTGGCCGCCCAGCCGGCCCTCGGTACCGACCTCCTTGGCGACCCGGGTGACCTCGTCGGCGAACGACGACAGCTGGTCGACCATCGTGTTGACCGTGCTCTTCAGCTCGAGGATCTCGCCCCGGGCGTCGACGGTGATCTTCTGGCTCAGGTCGCCCCGCGCCACCGCGGTGGTCACCTGGGCGATGTTGCGGACCTGGCTGGTCAGGTTGCCGGCCAGCACGTTCACCGAGTCGGTGAGGTCCTTCCAGGTACCGGAGACGCCGGGCACGTCGGCCTGGCCGCCCAGCCGGCCCTCGGTGCCGACCTCGCGGGCGACGCGGGTGACCTCGTCGGCGAAGGTCTGCAGGGTCGCGGTGGTGGAGTTCAGCGTGTCGGCGAGCTCGGCGATCTCGCCGCGGGCGTTGACGGTGATCTGACGGGACAGGTCGCCGCGGGCGATGGCGGCCGCGACCATCGAGATGTCGCGCACCTGGCTGGTCAGGTTGCTCGCCATCACGTTGACGGAGTCGGTCAGGTCCTTCCAGGTGCCGGCGACGCCCTTGACGTCGGCCTGGGCGCCCAGCTGGCCCTCCGTACCCACCTCGCGGGCGACCCTCGTCACCTCGTCGGCAAAATCACGGAGGGTATCCACCATCTGGTTGACAGTGAGCTTGAGTTGGAGCATCTCGCCGGCCACCTCGACGGTGACCTTGCGCGAAAGGTCGCCCTCGGCGACCGCCGTAGTGACTAGGGCGATATCGCGCACCTGGGCGGTCAGTCGGCCCGCCATGTAGTTCACCGAGTCGGTGAGGTCCTTCCAGCTGCCGGACACGCCGCGGACCCGGGCCTGGCTGCCCAGCCGGCCCTCGGTGCCGACCTCGCGCGCCACCCGGGTGACCTCGGAGGTGAACAGCGACAGCTGGTTGACCATCTTGTTGACGGTGCGGCCCATCCGCAGGAACTCACCGCGGATCGGCTGGCCGTCGATGTCCAGCTCGAGGGTCTGGGACAGGTCGCCCTGGGCGACGGCGGCGATGACACGGCCGACCTCGGCGGTGGGACGTACCAGGTCGTCGACCAGGCTGTTGGCCGCGTCGATGCTGGCCGCCCAGGAACCGCCGCCGGGTCCGGGGCGCAGCCGCTCGTTCAGCCGGCCGTCGCGGCCGACGACCCGGCGTACGCGCTCCAGCTCCTTGGCCAGGTGCTCGTTGCGCGCCGCCAGCTCGTTGAACACGATCGCGGCCTCTGCTCCGGGGCCGCGCACGCTCATCCGGGTGCGGAAGTCGCCGTCGCGTACGGCGGCCAGCGCGGCGGTGAGCTCGGCAAGGGCGAGCGCCTCGGCGGAGCCCGCGGAGCCGTCGACAGAGGGAGGAGCCTCGATCGACGACCTGGTGGCGGGGCGGCGTGCTGCGGGCCGGGTCCTGCTCGGCTTGGAGCCGGTCGGCTTCGCACGGGTGGACGTGGTGCCAGCAGACCCGGCGCTGGTGGACTTCGTTGCGGTGGACTTCGTGGCGGTGGACTTCGTGAGGGTGGACTTCGTGCCCTTGGTCCTGCTGCCGGTGCCCTTGGTGCCCTTGGCCCTGCTGCTCGTGGACTTCGCGCCGGTGGACTTGTTGCCAGTGGACTTGCTGCTCGTGGACTGGGCGCCACTGGACTTGGCACCGCTGGACGTGGTCTTGGTCCCTGCGGTTCGCGTGCCGGTCCGAGTGCCGGTCGTGACCTTGGTGCGGGACGAGGACGTGGTCTTCGATCCTGCCGTGGTAGCTGTGCCCGCGGTCGACGACCTGGCCATGCATCCACCCCCTGATGAAGCGCTCGACAGTGAGCGCAGGACTAGTCCGTCCCATAGTCTGTCACCATTAGGAGAATCCGGTCAGGGTTCCGGGGGGAGGTGTGAGGGCCGATGACTATGAGTGAGCATGCAACCCACCATTTCGAGCCCCAGGCCGCCTCCGCCGCGGCCGCCCGCCGGTTCGTCCGCGACACTCTTCTCGGCTGGGGCGCCGACGACATCGTCGATGACGCGCTGCTGCTCACCAACGAGCTCGTCACCAACGCCGTGGTGCATGCGGGCACCGACGTCAAGGTCAGCTGCGCGCTCGGTCCCGGCTACGTCCAGATCGGGGTGACCGACAACCACGTGTCTCGGGTGCTGCCCGCCACGGTGAGCAACTCGGCACCGGACAAGACCTCCGGCCGCGGGCTGTACCTGATGATGCAGATCTCCGACAGCTGGGGCGTCGAGTACGACCGCAAGTCCAAGCGCGTGTGGTTCCGGCTGCCGGTGCCGGTCAGCTCGCCCACCGCGCCCGACGCCGGTCAGCCTCCAGCCCATTTCATCGACCTGGGCGGCACCTCCACCCCGGTGGCGGTGGCGGTGGTGGAGACCGACATCGGCGGGGTCGTGCGGCACTGGAGCGCCGAGGCCGAGGCGCTGCTGGGCTGGCCTGCTGGCGAGGTGCTGGGAAGCCCGCTGGCCGACCTGGTGACCGAGCTGCCGGCCGACCCCGACGACCAGCCGATGAGGTCCTTCGACAGCGTGCTCACGCAGCCGCGCTGGTGCGGCGAGTACCGGCTGCGCACCTCCACCGGCGCCGACGTGGCGGTGTTCGCCTCGCAGGTGCACGCCAACGTCGGCGACGCCGCCCGCGTCGTCAGCCTGCTCGTACCCGCCGAGCACCGCGCCGTGCTGATGCCCGGCACCAGCCGCTCGCGCATCGAGCCGGAGTCGCCGTCGCCGGTGCCGGCCCGCCCCGGGCTGCTGTCGCTGGACGCGTTGCTGGAGCTGGCCGTCGAGCACTCCCGTGACCTGCTCGAGGGCGAGGTCGCGTACGCGCTGCTGGTCACCGACGACGACATCGACGTCGAGCTGCGCGCGCTCGCCGGGCTCGACCGGGCCCAGGCGGGACAGACCCGCTGGCCGAAGCCGGCGGAGCTGTCCGGAGCGCCCGAGGCGGTGCAGCCGAAGGTGTACGAGGACGTGGCCGACGAGTCGCTGCCCGAGCGGTTCCTCGCCGACGTGGGCATGCACGGGTTGGTGACCGCGCCGCTGCTGGTCGGCGAGCGGGTGATCGGACGCGTGGGCGTCGCCGTACGGAAGCCGGGCGGTCTGACCGACGACGACGCCGTGCGGCTGCAGCGCAGCATCGGCCGGTTCAGCCTGGCGGTGGAGAGCGCGCGGCTGACCGAGCTCGAGCGCGTACGCCGCGGCCGCCTGAGCTACCTGGCCGAGGCGAGCGACCTGCTCGCCGGGATGCTCGACCCCGACATGGCGGCGGCGCTCACCGCACAGCTGGTGGTGCCACGGCTGGCCGACTGGTGTGCGGTGTACCTGCTCGACCAGCGACGCACCGCCCGCCTGTCCTGTGTGTGGCACGCGCGCGAGGACATGATCGACCCGCTGCGCCGGCTGCTGATGCAGATGCCGGTGCCCCCGCTCGACGATCTCGGCCGGCCGCAGCAGTGGCCGGCGCTGCGCGAACGCCTGACCGCGCACGCCTCCAGCCCCGCCGACCTGGATGTGGCGGGCGGGCCGACCGTCACCGTCACCCTGATGGCGCGCGGCCGCGCGATCGGCGTGCTGATCGCCGGGCGAAGTGCCGGCACCGACTTCCGCACCGGGGCGCTGGACACCCTCGATGACCTGTGCCGCCGGGCCGCGTGGTCTCTCGACAACGCACGGCTGTATGTCGAGCGGTCGACCGTCAGCGACACCCTGCAGCGCAGCCTGCTGCCCTCCTCGCTGCCGACCATCCCGGGGCTCGACGTCGGCATCGCCTACGAGGCGGCCGGTGAGGGCATCGACGTCGGCGGCGACTTCTACGACGTGTTCGAGATCGACGCGAACCGGTGGGGCTTCGCCGTCGGCGACGAGTGCGGCAAGGGGGCACAGGCCGCCGCGGTCACCGGGCTCGCGCGAAACTCGCTGCGGGTGCTCGCCCGCGAGCACGAGGACAGCCCCCTGGTGCTGCGCCGGTTGAACGCGACCATCCTCTCCGAGGGCGACGCGGCGCGGTTCGTCACGCTGCTGTACGGCGAGCTGTTCCCCACCCGCAGCGGCGTCGCGATCACGTTCGCCGCCGCCGGCCACCCGCTGCCGACCCTGGTCAGCAGCGACGGCAGCATCCGCACGATCGGGCGGCCGCAGCAGCTGCTCGGGGTGTTCCGCGAGCCCATGTACCAGACCGAGACGCTGATGCTGCGCCCCGGCGAGCACCTGGTGGCCACCACCGACGGCGTGACCGACCGGCGCATCGGCCACCGCACGCTCGGCGAGCGCGGTCTGCTCGGCGTACTGCGGCAGACCGCCACCCTGCCGGCGTCGGCGGTGGCGACGCGGCTGCGGCAGGCGGTGCTCGACTTCGGCACCGAGCCGCTGCAGGACGACTTCGCGGTGATGGTGCTGCAGCCCTACCACGACCGCGACTGAGGCGCAGGGCGGCGCCGGGCCTGGTCGGCGTACCTGCGAGAATGACGGCGGCTGACAGCGACGTCAGGTCACCGTGCTCTCATCCCACGACTCTGCGAGGACGTTCTCCGTGACCGACGAACCCATCACGATCCCCGCCGACCTGCTCCCTGCCGACGGCCGCTTCGGCTGCGGCCCGTCGAAGGTGCGTCCGGAGGCGGTGCGGGCGGTCGCCGACACCGGCACCTCGGTGATCGGCACGTCCCACCGGCAGGCGCCGGTGAAGAACCTGGTCGGCCGCGTGCGTGAGGGGCTCGCCGAGCTCTTCTCGCTTCCCGACGGCTACGAGGTGGTGCTCGGCAACGGCGGCACCACGGCGTTCTGGGACATGGCCACGCTGGGGCTGGTTCGCAGCAAGAGCCAGCACCTGTCGTTCGGCGAGTTCTCGGCGAAGTTCGCCAAGGCGACCAAGACCGCGCCGTTCCTCGACGCGCCCGACGTGGTCGAGTCGGAGCCGGGCACGCTGCCCAGCCCGCGTGCGCAGGCCGGCGTGGACGCGTACGCCTGGCCGCACAACGAGACCTCGACCGGCGTGATGGCGCCGGTGCGGCGGGTCGACGGCGCCGACGACGACGCGCTGGTGCTGGTGGACGCGACGTCCGGCGCCGGCGGCCTCCCGGTCGACGTCGCCGAGTCCGACGTCTACTACTTCGCGCCGCAGAAGAGCTTCGCCTCCGACGGCGGCCTCTGGGTCGCGCTGATGTCGCCGCGCGCCCTGTCCCGCGCCGAGGAGCTGGCCGGTGCCGAGCGGTGGGTGCCGGCGTTCCTGGACCTGCCGACCGCGATCGACAACTCGCGCAAGAACCAGACCTACAACACGCCGGCGGTCGTGACGTTGCTGCTGCTGGCCGAGCAGCTGGACTGGTTCAACGGCAACGGCGGGCTGAAGTGGACGGTGGGGCGTACGACGGACTCGTCGTCGCGCCTGTACCAGTGGGCGGAGAAGACGTCCTACACGACGCCGTACGTGCAGGACCCCGACGCCCGCTCGCTGGTGGTCGGCACGATCGACTTCGACGACGCCGTCGACGCGGCCGCGGTCGCGAAGACCCTGCGCGCCAACGGTGTCGTCGACGTCGAGCCGTACCGCAAGCTCGGCCGCAACCAGCTGCGGGTGGGCATGTTCCCCGCCGTCGACCCCGACGACGTCGAGGCGCTGACCCGGTGCATCGACTACGTCGTCGAGCACTCCTGACAGTTGGTGACGCGCCATAGTTCCGGGTGCCCTGTCTGGTGACGCGCCAAAATTCCCGGTGATCAGAGAGAACTTTGGCGCCTCACCGCAGAAGAACTGACGCCTCACAGCAGGGGTTGCGGACGACGCCGCAGAAACTTGACGCGTCACGACCAGGGATTGCGGACGACGCCGCGGAAGAACTGACGCCTCACGGCAGGGGTTGCGGACGCCGCCGCAGAAAACTTGACGCGTCACGACCAGGGCTTGTTGGCGACGCGTCAATCCACCGCACTGTTGACTCGTGACGCGTCAATCCACCGCAGCCTTGTTGGCGTGACGCGTCAAAAATCCTGCAAACGCACGCACGAAACTTGGCGCGTCACCGAGGGGTGCGACGTCGGCGACGCCACGCGAGCAGAGCGATGACGACCACGACGGCCGCGAGGGCGACGTAGCCGGACGGACTCACTCGCGGGAAGTCGGCCGGCAGCGGGCTGTGCCCGCGGTCGCCGCGACCCGCGCCGTGGGGTGACCCGCTCGCGCCCGGCGAGGCCTGGTCGCGCGCCCTGGCCGCCTGGGCCGGCGTCGGCACCGTCACCCGGTAGACCGGCGAGTCCGACCCTTCACTGCCCGTGAGGACAGCCCGCCCGTGTACGAAGGACGCGACCGTCTCACCCTGCTCCACCGGCGGCAGCCGGAACGACGTGCGCACCCGCCAGCGGGGAAGCTTCACCAGGTAGCCGCGGTAGTAGCCGCGCAGCACGACGTCGCCGTCGGGCAGCAGCGCGCCGTCGGTGACGATGCTGGGCGCCGCGGCGACCCGGCGCATGGTGAACGAGTCGCGGGTCGAGCCGAGCACGGGCGCGGCGTAGACCCCGCCGACGAGCTCCTTGCTCACCACGAAGACGGTTTGGCCCACCGCGACCAGTGTCTCGGCGTCACGCGGCCCGCCGGGGTAGGTCAGGCTCACCGTGCGCGGCCGCACCTCGTGTTCGCCCGGGGACGGTTCGGGGAGGACGTAGACCTCGACGCTGTCGCGCTCGGCGTCGTTGTCGCCGATGTCCCCGACCAGCAGTCGCCCGCCCGGTGCCGGGGACAGCGCCTCGAAGTCGTCCGCGGTAGCGCCCACAAGGTGGGTCTCCCCCACCACCGAGCCGTCCCGCATCGACAGCACGAGCACGCGGGCCTCGTCGCCGGAGTCGTTGACGGTGTACGCGAGACCAGGGTGCGTACGGCTGACCGCCAGGCCGCTGGACTCGGTGACGCGGTCGTCGGCGATCCGGAACGCCAGCGACACGTGTCGCCCTCCGGAACCGGCCGGCGCGGCCACAGCAGCGACCGGCAGGCACAACAGCACACCCAGAAGAGCAGCGACCAGCGCACCGCCAAGTCGCGGCGACCGAAGCGCCGACGTCATGTCGACAGCATCCGGTCCAGCGCCGGCCGCACTCCCCACTGGTCGAGCAGCTCGGCGTACTCCCGCTCCACCTCGGCGCCGGCGGCCGCACCGGTGTGCACGGCACGCAGCAGTACGTTGCGCGGAGTGTGCTTGCTCCCCACGAACTCCACCACGTCGACGCGGTAGCCGTGCCGGCGCAGCAGCGCGGCACGGAGGGTGTCGGTGAGCACGTCGGCCAGCCGCTCGCGCAGGATGCCGTGCTGCAGCACCAGCCGGTACGGGCCCGGCGGCTCGGCCTGGCGCAGCTGCCGCTGCAGGTCGTGGTGACAGCACGGCGCGGCCAGCACGACCGGCGCCTGCCAGCGCACGGCTCGGGCCAGCGCCTCGTCGGTCGCGGTGTCGCACGCGTGCAGCGCCAGCACGACGTCGGGCTGCTCACCGGGGTCGGCCTCGGCGATGCTGCCTTCGACGAACGTCAGGTCCTGGTCGAACCCGAGCTCGGCGGCGAGCTCCGCGTTGTGCCGGCGAGACTGCGGGCGTACGTCGATGCCCACCATGCTCACCGGCAGTCCCCGCACGCGGGTGAGGTAGGCGAACGCGGCGAAGGTGAGGTAGGCGTTGCCGCACCCCAGATCGACCACACGCAACGGCCTGCCGGCATCCGGCGCCGGCAGCTGCCCGGCCGCCAGCGCGGAGTCGACGGTGGCCTCGAGGATGCGCAGGAACTCCTCGACCTGGCGGTACTTCGCGTTGCGGCTCGGCTTGACCTGGCCGCGGTGGTCGCTGATGCCGATCGCGTGCAGCACCGGGTCTGCAGGGTCGAGCAGCCGCTGCTTGGTCCGGTCGTGCGGCTGGCCCCCGGTGGGCGCCGCCTCACCATCGCGCCCGCGCGTGTGCAGCAGCGCGTCGCCCTTCTTGGTGACACGCAGCTGCAGATGCGCGTCGGCGGTGTCGACGTGCCAGTTGCCGAACGGCAGCGCGAGCAGCTCGTCGAGCGCCTTCTCCGCGTCCACCCCCGGCTCCACGTTGCGCGTGTGCGCCTGCTGCTCGTCGTACGACGTCACCTGCAGCCGCAGCCCGGCCCTGAGCTCGACGTAGCGCAGGTCCACCCGGCGCCACGGCGGACGCTCCTCCCCTCGCCGCCGGCCGGAGGCCACCGCGCGCACCAGTCGCGCCTGGTCGAGCACGGTGGCGCGCACCTCGGCGAGCGCGTCGGCCAGGGGGCGGTTCATGCGTCCAGCCTGTCATGGGGCACCAGCGGCACCCACGCGATGCCGCCCGCCCATCGGCTGCTGCGAAACTGGCCGCATGGAGTACACACGGCTGGGACGCACCGGGCTGCAGGTCTCGCGACTGTGCCTGGGAACCATGAACTTCGGGCCGGTCACCGAGGAGGCCGACTCGCACCGCATCCTCGACGCCGCTCTGGACGCGGGCATCAACTTCGTCGACACCGCGAACGTGTACGGCTGGGGCGAGAACAAGGGCTGGACCGAGAGCATCGTCGGCCGCTGGCTCGCCGGATCGGAGGAGCGCCGGCGCAAGACCGTGCTGGCGACAAAGGTCTACGGCCCGATGTCGGACTGGCCGGGCGACGGCGGCCTGTCCGCGCGGCACATCGTCGCCGCGTGCGAGGACTCGCTTCGGAGGCTGCAGACCGACCACATCGACCTGTACCAGATGCACCACGTCGACCGGAGCGTGCCGTGGGACGAGATCTGGCAGGCGATGGAGCTGCTGGTCGCGCAGGGCAAGGTGACCTACGTCGGCAGCAGCAACTTCGCCGGCTGGCACCTCGCGCGGGCCATGGAGACCGCGCGGGCGCGCGGCTTCCTGGGCCTGGTCTCGGAGCAGTCGCTGTACAACCTGGCGCAGCGCAGCGTCGAGCTCGAGGTGCTGCCGGCGGCGCGTGAGTACGGCATCGGCCTGATCCCGTGGAGCCCGCTGCACGGCGGTCTTCTCGGCGGCGTCCTCGCCAAGCAGGACCGCGGCCGGTCCGCGTCCGGGCGCGCGCAGGAGTACGTCGAGGCGCACCGCGAGCAGGTCTCGGCGTACGAGAAGCTGTGCGCCGAGATCGGCCACGGCCCCGGCGAGGTCGCGCTGGCGTGGCTGCTGCACCAGGACGGCGTGACCGCGCCGATCGTCGGTCCGCGGACGGTCGAGCAGCTCACCGACGCACTGGCGGTGCCGGAGCTGCGGCTGGACGCGGAGACGCTGGCGCGGCTCGACGAGATCTTCCCCGGCCCGGGCAAGCCGGCGCCCGAGGCGTACGCCTGGTGACGCTCTCCGCCCGGGGCCGACCACAAGCCATGGAACCGGGGGTTCTGGTTCCTTTCCTCGGCGTATGAACCGAGAGAAGGGACCACACGTCCGGGATGGGGACAGCCGGCGTCGGTCGTGGAAGCCGTGTTGTGGGTGCTGGGTGTGAGGTGGGTGGCGAGGTGCGTCACCCGGCCGGTACCTATGGCTTGTCGGCTGACTCTTCGTTGCCCGGACGTTTCAGACGGGCACTTAGGAGACGGGTGATGGACGGTTTCTGTCAGGTGCGGGCTGTCCGGGGCTCGGGCCACTCCAGTGGACCGGTTTCGTCTGTCAGGTGCGCCGCCCAGCGC
>CBFGZI010000028.1:0-35330 GCA_965653225.1 uncultured Propionibacteriales bacterium
CAGGAATTTTGGCGCGTCACCACCACGGCCCCGGAATTTTGGCGCGTCACCGCCACGGCCCCGGAATTTTGGCGCGTCACCCGTCGATGGTTTGGCGCGTCACGAGGGGGTGTCGGGGTGGGTGTACTCGACGCGGAGGTCGAGACGGCCGTGCGCGACCGTCGCGGCGACGGCGTCGCCGGTCGCGACCTGGTCGGCGGCCTGTACGACGTCGCCGTCGGAGGTCTGCAGCACGGCGTAGCCGCGCTCCAGCGTGGCCAGCGGCGACAGCGCGCGCACCCGTGCGAGCCGGTGGGCGGTGTCGTCGTCGGCGCGTTCGAGGTGGTGGCGCAGGCAGCGCCGGGCCCTGGCGAGCACGTCGCGCAGCGCCACCTCGCGCTCGTCGATCGAGGCGAACGGCGCCGCCAGCGCGGGACGCTGCCGCAGCTGCGCGAGCATGTGCTGCTCGCGGTCGAGCCAGGCGCCGACCACCTGCCGCCCGCGGTCGCGCATCTGCCGCACCCGGGCGTACTCCTCGGCGACGTCGGGAACCACCAGCTTGCCGGCGTCGGTCGGCGTGGAGGCGCGTACGTCGGCCACCAGGTCGAGCAGCGGCGAGTCGGACTCGTGGCCGATCGCGCTGACGACCGGCGTGCCGCACTTGGCCACCGCCCGGATCAGCCCCTCGTCGGAGAACGGCAGCAGGTCTTCTACCGAGCCGCCGCCGCGCGCGAGCACGATCACGTCGACCTCGTCGTCACGGTCGAGCTGACCCAGCGCCTCGATCACCTGGCGCGCCGCGTCGTAGCCCTGGACCGCGGTGTTCTCCACGCGGAACCGCACACTCGGCCAGCGCCGCCGCGCGTTCTCCAGCACGTCGCGCTCGGCCGCCGAGGCGCGCCCGCACACCAGCCCCACCCCGCGCGGCAGGAACGGCAGCGGCCGCTTCAGCGCTCGGTCGAACAGCCCCTCGGCGGCCAGCAGCCGCCGGCGCTGCTCGATCCGCGCGAGCAGCTCGCCGAGCCCCACCGGGCGGATGTCGTCGGCGGCCAGGCTGAGCGTGCCCCGCGGCACGAAGTAGCTGGGCTTGGCGTGCACGACGACCCGGGCACCCTCGGTGATCGGCGGCTCGACGCTGTCGTAGACGCGCCGCGGGCAGGTCACCGTGACCGAGACCTCCGCCACCGGGTCACGCAGGGTCAGGAAGACCGTCTGCGTGTTCGGTCGCCGCGTCAGCTGGGCGATCTGGCCCTCGACCCACACCCAGCCCAGCCGCCCGATCCAGCCCGACAGCGCGTTGGCGATCGTGCGGACCGGTGCCGGCTTCTCGGCGGATGTGTCCAGCGCCATGGGCTCAGCCTAGGGACCGCCACCTACCATGGGGGATATGTCTGCACCGAGTGAGTCCACCGCGTCCGAGGCACCCGCCGCAGCGTCCACCGACGGGCGCCGCGTGCTGCTCGCCGCGCCGCGCGGCTACTGCGCCGGTGTCGACCGTGCTGTGATCACGGTCGAGCAGGCACTCGACCTGTACGGTCCCCCGGTCTACGTGCGCAAGCAGATCGTGCACAACAAGCACGTCGTACGCACGCTGGAGCGGCGGGGTGCGATCTTCGTGGAGGAGATCGAGGAGGTGCCCGAGGGCGCCAACGTCGTGTTCTCCGCCCACGGCGTGTCGCCGACGGTGCACCAGGAGGCGTCCGCGCGCAGCCTGCAGACCATCGACGCGACCTGTCCGCTGGTGACCAAGGTGCACCACGAGGCGAAGCGGTTCGCCGGCGACGACTACGACATCCTGCTGATCGGCCACGAGGGCCACGAGGAGGTCGAGGGCACCGCCGGCGAGGCGCCGAGCAACATCCAGCTGGTGCAGGGGCCCGGTGACGTCGACAACATCGAGGTACGCGACCCGGACAAGGTGGCCTGGCTCTCCCAGACCACGCTGTCGGTCGACGAGACCATGCAGACCGTCGACCGCATCCGCGAGCGCTACCCCAACCTGCTCGACCCGCCCTCGGACGACATCTGCTACGCGACCCAGAACCGCCAGGAGGCGGTCAAGGAGATCGCCAAGAACGCCGACCTGGTGATCGTGGTCGGCTCCGGCAACTCCTCCAACTCCGTACGCCTGGTCGAGGTCGCGCTCGAGGCCGGCGCCCGGACGGCCTACCGCGTCGACGAGGCCGGTGAGATCGACCCCGCCTGGCTGGAGGGCGTGTCCACGGTCGGTGTCACCTCCGGCGCGTCGGTGCCGGAGATCCTGGTCGAGGGCGTGCTGGAGTACCTGCAGGAGCAGGGCTTCCCCGAGGCCGAGGCCGTGCACACCGCCGAGGAGAGCCTGATCTTCGCGCTCCCGCCGGAGCTGCGCCGTGCCCAGCGGGCCGCCGCCTCCGCCTCCTCCTCTTCCTGACTCGTCTGCGGTTCGCGTCTGCAGAACCCCGAGTCACCGCAGACGAAACGGGGCGGGCGGTTCAGACCTTGTCGAACAGCCGCAGGATCGCCTCGCCGGCTTGGTCCGTCGTGGCGCTGCCGCCGAGGTCGCGCGTACGCGTCGCGGGGTCGGTGAGCGAGGCCTCCATCGCTCGCAGCACGTGCGCCGAGGCATCCGCGTGGCCGAGGTGGTCGAGCATCATCGCCGCCGACCACACCGCGGCCACCGGGTTGGCGATGCCCTGACCGGCGATGTCGGGAGCCGACCCGTGCACCGGCTCGAACATCGACGGGTGCTCACCGGTCGGGTCGAGGTTGGCCGAGGGCGCCACACCGAGCGATCCGGACACCGCCGCGGTCAGGTCGGACAGGATGTCGCCGAACAGGTTGCTGCCGACGATGACGTCGAAGTGCGCCGGGTCGAGCACCACCCTCGCGACCAGCGCGTCGATGTGCATCTGCTCCCACTCGACGTCTGGGTACTCGCTCGCCACCTCGTTCACGACCTCGTCCCAGAACGGCATCGTGTGCACGATGCCGTTGGACTTGGTCGCCGAGGTGAGCTTCCTGCGCCGCTGCTGGGCCAGCTCGAACGCGTGGCGCACGATTCTCGTCACCCCGACGCGCGTAAACACCGACTGCTGCATCGCCATCTCGTCGGGGAAGCCCTGGTTGATGCGGCCGCCGATCTCGCTGTACTCGCCCTCGACGTTCTCCCGTACGACGACCAGGTCCATCCGGTCGGCGTCGCGGACCGGGCTGTCGACACCGGTGAGCCCCCGGGCCGGTCGCACGTTGGCGTACTGCCGGAAAGCCCGCCGGATCGGGATCAGCAGACCCCACAGCGACACGTGGTCACGCACGCCGGGCCACCCGACCGCACCGAGCAGGATGGCGTCGAAGCCCCGGAGCGTGTCGATGGCGTCGTCGGGCATCATCGCGCCGGTCTCGGCGTACCGCTGGCACGACCAGTCGAACGACTCGTACTCCAGGTCGAGGTCGTAGCGGGTCGCGGCGGCGTCGAGGACGTCGCGCGCGACCGCGATCACGTCGTGTCCGATGCCGTCGCCGGGGACGACCGCGATGCGCTGCCGGTTGGTGCTCATGTCTCTCCCGTCTGGTGGGCCCGCCGCTAGCCGAGGCCGATCACGCTGATCCATCAACGGCAGGAACAACAGGATCAGGATCGCACCGATGACGTCGAAGCTGATCCCCGACCGGATCATCTTGGTGATCGGCACCGCTCCCGAGCCTGAGGCCGGTCTCCTCGAGCATGGTTCGAAGACCACGCCGGAGCCGAACAGGGCACGATCGTGCGACGCCCTCGTCGAGCTGGTTGGACACGCTCTCGTAGGTGGTCGAGTCGCCACCGGCGACCACTGCGACCATCGCAGGGAAGACCCCCAGCGCAACCGTGACGACGAACGCGACCAGGCTGTTCCGCTCCGCGCGGGTCATCGGTCCCATCTCGTCGCGCTGACCATTGACGTACTCGTCCACACCACGCAGGTGCTGGATCTCGGGCTTGTTGACCAAGAGCAGGACGACGCAGAGCGCGACGCGGGCGTCACGATCCGCGCGCCAGCTTTGACGCGCGAAAACCCTTGTGTGCTTGGGATCTACGACAACTGCTGTCGCAGCAGCTGGGCGAGATGCACCGGCTCCCGGTCGCCGAACTGGGAGATCTGCAGGCGGCAGGAGAACCCGTCCGCGAGCACGGGGGTGTCCGCGGCGGCCTTGGCGAGCACCGGCATGAACGACTGCTCGGCGCACGCCACTGACACGTCATAGTGACCCTTTTCCATGCCGAAGTTGCCGGCCAGTCCGCAGCAGCCCTCGTCGACGCTGGTGACCTCGGCGCCCAGGCGTTGCAGCACCTCGCGGTCGGCGTCGGTGCCGAGCGCGGCGCGCTGGTGGCAGTGGAACTGCGCCACGATCGGCCGCTCGGTGGGCGTCAGCTCCAGCGGCCGGTCGCGCAGCGCCTCGCCGAGCGTCTGCACCCGGGCGGCGACGTCGCGCGCCTCCGGGGTCTCGAGCAGCTCGGGCGCGTCTCCGCGGATGGCCGCGGCACAGCTGGGCTCGAGCATCACGATGGGGCCCTCGGTGTCGGAGAGCGCCTGCACCGTACGCGTCAGGACGCGGCGGGCGACGCCGAGCTGGCCGGTGGAGATCCAGGTCAGCCCGCAGCAGTGCTCGGGACCGGCGACCGTCACGGCGTAGCCGGCCTTGGCCAGCACGTGTGCCGCGTCGACGGCGATCCCGGGTGCGAACGACGCGGTGAACGTGTCGACCCACAGCAGCACCGGGTCACCGGCGTCACCGGTCGCTTGGCCGGCGGAGTCGACGAGGCTCCGCAGCACGTCGTTCGCGTCGGACGCCACCGGCGGAAGGCTCCGGCGTACGTCGATGCCGCCGGCCCACCGGGCCAGCTTGCGCCGCAGCATGGCGTTCGCCAGCCGCGGCACGCGCCGCGCGGAGCGCAGCCATACCGGCAGCCAGCCCATGCTGTAGTGCGGCAGCGGACGCAGCCGCCGCCGATAGCGCTGGTGCAGGAACTCCGCCTTGTAGGTGGCCATGTCGACCGCAACCGGGCACTCGTTGCTGCACGCCTTGCAGGCCAGGCAGAGGTCGAGCGCGTCGTTGACCGCGTCGGACTGCCAGCCCTGCGGGCTGAGCTCGCCGTCGAGCATCTCGAACAGCAGGCGGGCGCGGCCGCGGGTGCTGTGCTGCTCGTCGCGCGTGGCCCGGTACGACGGGCACATCCCGCCGCCGGAGTCCTTGCGGCACGCGCCGACACCGACACAGCGACGTGTCGCCTTGGCGAAGTCGCCGTCGTCGTCGCCGTACGCGAACGCGAGGTGCCGGGTGCCCGGGGTGTCGCGCGTGTGCGGCCGGCTGATCGCGCCGCGCAGGTCGGCGTCGAACGGCACCGGGTCGACAATGACGCCGGGGTTGAACACGTCGTCGGGGTCGAACAGGCCCTTGAACTCCGCGAACGCCTGCATCATCCGCGGGCTGTACATGCCGGCCAGCAGCTCGGAGCGGGTGCGGCCGTCGCCGTGCTCGCCCGACAGCGACCCGCCGTGCGCGACCACGAGGCCGGCCGCCTCCTGCTGGAAGCGCCGGTACGCCGCGCGCCCGGCGGGGCTGAGCATGTCGTGGTCGATGCGTACGTGTACGCAGCCCTCGCCGAAGTGGCCGTAGATCACGCCGCGCCGGTCGTGGGCGGTGAGCAGGTCCTGGAACGCGGCCAGGTAGTCGGACAGGTGCTCCGGCGGCACCGCGGCGTCCTCCCATCCCGCCCAGGCCTCCCGGCCGTCGACGGTGCGCGAGGCGAGACCGGCGCCCTTCTCGCGGATCGCCCACATCGCTGCCTGGTGACGCGGGTCGGTGACGACGGAGGTGTCGACGGCACCGGCGTCCGCGGCCTGGGCGGACACCGCGCGGGCGCGTTCGGCCGCCGTACCGGGGTCGTCGGTGCCGACCTCGACCAGCAGCCAGGCCCGTCCGCCGGGAAGCTCGGGCCGCGACTGCGGTCCGCGGCGGGCGTCGAAGGTGGTGACCACGTCCTGGCCCATGGCCTCGACGGTCAGCGTGCCCTCGCGGGCCAGCACCGGGGCCGCCGCCGCGGCGGCGACGAGGTCGGCGAAGCCGGCGACGACGAGCAGCCGGTGGGCCGGCAGCGGCACGAGGTCGACCTCGGCCTCGGTGACCAGCCCGCAGGTGCCCTCGGTGCCGACGAACGCCTTCGCCGGGTTGAACGCGTCACCGGGGAGCAGGTGCTGCAGCCCGTAGCCGGACACCTGGCGGCGGAACCGGCCGAGCTCGGCGCCGATCTCCGCCTGGTGCCGCTCGGCGAGTCCGGCGAGTCCGTCGCGCAGCACAGGCTCGGTGCCGTCAGGACCCAGCCGTACGACGCGGCCGTCGGCGAGCGCGACCCTGAGCGACCGTACGGAGCGCGCGGTCGTGCCCCACGCCACCGAGTGCGAGCCGCAGGCGTTGGTGCCGACCATCCCGCCGATCGTGCAGCGGTTGTGGCTCGAGGGGTCGGGGCCGAACCTCAGCCGGTGCGGTGCGGCCCGCTTCTGCAGGTCGTCGAGCACGACACCCGGCTGAACGACTGCGGTGCGGCCCTCGACGTCGATGTCGAGGATCTGGTCGAGGTGACGCGAGAGGTCCACCACGACGCCGCTGCCGAGCGCACCCCCCGCGATCCCGGTGCCGGCGCCGCGTGAGGTGAGCGGGATGCCCTCGGCGGCGCAGGCCGCGATGGTGGCGGCGACGTCGTCGAGCGTCCGGGGGAGCACCACGGCCGCCGGCACGACGCGGTGGTTCGACGCGTCACCGGCGTACAGGGCGCGGTGCCCGGGGTCGGAGCGCACCTCCCCGGAGATGCGTGCCCGCAGGTCGGCGGCGAACCGGTCGGTGGTCGAGGGGGCCACGGTCATGGGCCCAGCATGCCGGTTGCGTGGCCTGCGGTCAGCGGCCCCTCCCGGCGCGCGCCCCGCCGGCCCGCAGCCCCACGATCGCCAGGACCACGACGTGGGTGGCTCCGAGGGCGACGCCGTGCTGGGCCAGTCCGGTGAGCCAGGTGCTGACGAACGCGAGGTGGCTGGCGGTCAGCGTCGAGGGCATCGTCACCGCCAGGAACGCCACGACGGCACCGAGCAGCAGCGGGGGCAGGACGCCCACGGCGTACAGCCCCTGCCGGCGCACGACCAGTGCCGCCCACAGGCCGACCAGCACGAAGCACAGGTCGAAGAACATGCTCAGCCGGGCAGTGAGGGCCACGTCGAACGCGACGACCGCGGCGGTCATCACGACCGCGCCGACGACGACCTGCTGTGCGCCGATCTGGGGGAGTGCCGCCGAGGCCGTCGCACCGGGGCGAGCGGTGGCGTGTGCGCGGCGAGGGCGCGGCGTCAGGGTTGCCGGGGCCGCCGGGGCGGGATCTGTCCGGGGTTCGGGTTCTGCGAACGGCTCCTCGGGTGCGAGTCGATCCTCGAGGGCAGCCTGCTCGTGGGCCACGAGGGTACGCGCGTCCGGGCGCGAAAACTCGGCGTCCTGCTCCGGCGCACGCTCCGACACGGGCTGAGGATGCACACCGCCACGCTAGGGCCTGCGCAGGGTGAGGTGTTGGACCCTCGCCGTGCCGTGTCGCGGGCGTTATTCGCCGACCGCGTATCCGTCGCGCCAGTCCTGGTCGTTGTCCTGTCGAGCCCGGTCGAGCGCAGGAACGTCGTCGGTGATCAGCAGCTCGGCCGCGGTGGTCGGGCGCACCGCCTCCTCCACCGTCGTGGGAGCCGCCAGTGCCTCGTCGGTGACCTTCAGGTCGCGCATCTTGCGGGCGGAGACCAGCACCCGTGTCTCCACCGACCCGATCGCCGCGTTGTAGGCGCGCACCGACGTGGTCAGCGACCGCCCGAGACGGTCGAGATGCTGGCTTACCGTCGCCAGCCGGTCGTACAGCTCGCGACCGAGCGCGTGCACCTCGCGCGCGTTGCTGGCCAGCGCCTCCTGCGTCCACGCGTAGGCGACCGTGCGCAGCAGCGCGATCAGCGTGGTCGGCGTCGCCAGGATGACGCGCTTCGCGGCGGCATGCTCGAGCAGGTGCGGCTCGACGTCGAGGGCCTGGGAGAGGAACGACTCACCGGGTACGAACATCACCACGAACTCCGGCGTGGAGTCGAGACCGCGCCAGTAGGCCTTGCCGGCCAGCGTCTCGACGTGCTGGCGCAGCTGCCGCGCGTGCCGGGCGAGCTCACGGTCGCGCACGACCGGGTCATCGGTGGAGGTCGCGTCGAGGAACGCGTCGAGCGGCACCTTCGCGTCGACCACGACGCGCTTGCCGCCGGCCAGGTGCACGACCAGGTCGGGACGCATCCGCTGCTCGTCGGCCTGCGCGCTCACCTGCTCGGAGAAGTCGCAGTGCCGCACCAGCCCGGCCAGCTCGACGGCCCGGCGCAGGTGCAGCTCGCCCCACCGCCCGCGCACCTGGGGCTTGCGCAGGGCGGTGGACAGCGCGGTGGTCTCGCGGCGCAGCGCGTCGCCGGTGGCGCGTACGTCGTCGACCTGCTGCCTGAGCTGGCTCTGCCAGGCCGCGCGGTTCTGCTCCATGTCGCGCAGGTGCGCGTGCAGGCGGTCGAGGCTCTCCTTGACCACCGCCTGTCCGCTGACCGCGTCGATGCGCTCGGTCAGCTCGGCCCGCTCACGCGCGCCGTCGACCAGCCGGTCCTGCGCGGCGTCGCGTTCGGCGGCGACGCGCGCGAGGTCGGCCGCGGCACGCCCGCGCGCCCAGAGCAGGCCGAGCGCGCAGCCGACGGCGAGGCCGACCAGCAGGGTGAGCATCAGGGCCACCAACGTGGAGCTGTCCATGCCGGACAGGATGAGGGGGACCACCGACATTCGGCGCCAAGCGCGCCGTGCCAAGGTGGTGGGCATGCGGATCACGAAGTTCGGGCACGCCGCCGTACGCATCGAGCGCGACGGCGCCGCCCTCGTCATCGACCCGGGAGTGTTCACCGAGCCTGAGGCGGTCGACGGGGTCGCCGCGGTGCTGGTGACCCACGAGCACTTCGACCACCTCGACGTCGACCGGCTGCGCCGGGCGGAGGTGCCGGTGTACGCCGGTGAGGGGGTGGCACAGGCGCTGCGCGAGCAGGCTCCCGACGTGGCCGAGCGGCTGCAGGTCGTCCGGGAGGGCGACGAGGTGGTCGCCGCGGGCATGCGGGTGACCGTGCACGGCGAGCAGCACGCGGTGATCCACGACGACATCCCGCGGATCATGAACACCGGGTTCTGCGTCGAGGACGAGGTGTACCACCCCGGTGACTCCTGGACCGCGCCGCCGCACCCGGTGCCCACGCTGCTCGTGCCCGTGCACGCGCCCTGGATGCGGCTCGCCGAGGCGGTCGACTTCGCCAGGGCGCACGCCACCGGCACGGCACTCGCGGTGCACGACGGGCTGCTCAACGACCACGGGCTCGCGGTGACCCAGAACATGCTCGGCGGGCTGCTCGAGTCGTTCAGCCAGGAGTACCGCCGGCTCGAACCCGGCTCCGACCTCTGACTGCCGCACCACCACCGCGTCGAGTGGCGCGTTCCGGTGGCGGGTCAGCGTCGAGTGGCGCGAAGCGGTTGGTTTGACCCCGGACAACCCAACCGCAACGCGCCACTCGACGATGGGGCAGCCGCACGGGAGCCCGGTTGGGCGCTTCCGTACTGTTGACGCCTGTGGCACTCACCATCGGAATCGTCGGACTGCCCAATGCGGGCAAGTCGACGCTGTTCAACGCCCTGACCCAGAACGACGTGCTCGCCGCGAACTACCCGTTCGCGACCATCGAGCCCAACGTCGGCGTGGTGGGCGTGCCCGACCCGCGGATCCGCGTGCTGGCGGAGATGTTCGGCTCGGCGAAGGAGATCCCCGCCACCGTGCAGTTCGTCGACATCGCGGGCATCGTCCGCGGCGCCTCGGAGGGCGAGGGGCTGGGCAACAAGTTCCTGGCCCACATCCGCGAGTCCGATGCCATCTGCCAGGTCACCCGGGTCTTCCGCGACCCCGACGTCTCGCACGTCGCCGGCGACATCTCGCCGAACGACGACCTGGATACGATCTCGACCGAGCTCATCCTGGCCGACCTGCAGACGGTGGAGAAGGCGCTTCCCCGGCTGGAGAAGGAGGCCAAGCAGAAGAAGGACCTGGCTGCCACCGTCGCCGCGGTGAAGGAGGCGCAGGAGGCGCTCGCTGCGGGTACGCCGATCTCGGCGACCTCGATCGACCGTACGGCGCTGCGCGAGCTGATGCTGCTGACCGCAAAGCCGTTCCTGTACGTGTTCAACTGCGACTCCGACGAGCTCGCCGACGAGGAGGTCAAGGACCGGATGCGCAAGCTCGTCGCACCGGCCGAGGCGATCTTCCTCGACGCCAAGTTCGAGGCCGAGCTGGTCGAGCTCGACGACGAGAGCGAGCGGCGCGAGATGCTCACCGAGATGGGCATCGAGGAGCCGGGCCTCGACGTGCTCGCCCGCGTCGGCTTCGAGACCCTCGGCCTGCAGACCTACCTCACCGCCGGGCCCAAGGAGGCCCGCGCCTGGACCATCCGGCGCGGCGCCACCGCCCCGGAGGCCGCTGGTGTCATCCACACCGACTTCCAGCGCGGCTTCATCAAGGCCGAGATCGTCTCCTACGACGACCTCGTGGAGGCCGGCTCGATGAACGCCGCCAAGGCCGCGGGCAAGGTCCGGATGGAGGGCAAGGACTACGTCATGGCCGACGGCGACGTGGTCGAGTTCCGCTTCAACGTCTGAATCGCCGCGTTTGCCTGCGTCACGGACGATGTTGTCCCAGCCCGGGGTTGCCTAGGCTGTTCATATGAGCGGGTTCGATCCCCGCAAACCCTTCGAGTCGGCCTGGTGGGCGGTCGAGGTCGCCACCGAGCGTGCGGAGAATGCCGAGGCCGCTGCTGCCCATGCTGCCCAGGCGGCGGCGCGACAGGAGCGGTTGGCTTCGTCGGGCTCGAGTGCAGCTGAGGTGCATGCCCGGCTGGCGCATGCGCACCGCACGAGTGAACGGCGTCTGCGTGCGGCCGCGGGGCTGCAGCGTGACTACGCGTGGCTGATGGCGGGATGGGTTGCTCGCCACGATCCGGACAGTCTGGCGCGACCGGTGTTCATGAACGCGGTTGCGCGCACGGTCGGCTGGCGTGATGCGGTGCTGTCGGTGCGCGACCATCACGGCGCGGAGCAGCTGGTCGCGGCCTCGGACGAGACCGCCCGGCGCGCCCATGAGCTGGAGATGATCCTGGGTGAGGGACCGTCGTGGGACGCCGGGCTGGGCCGCTGCATCCTGGTCGCCGGCGATGGCCTGAAGGATCGGTGGCCGCGGTACGCGTCGGCAGTGGCGTCGCTGGATGTGCATGCGGTGGCTGCGGAGCCGGTGCGCTTGGGCTCGGACCTGCTCGGCGCACTGACCCTCACTGATGCGGATGAGGGTGCCGGCGGGTCCTCCAACCTCGCGGACATCGTGGCTGCACTTCGCCAATGCCTGTTGTCCGCGCCGGAGCTGTTGCAAGTCTTTCAGCCGGAGGTGCCGACGTTCGACCCGTTCGAGGACGCGGACGTCCAGCCCGAGCTGCACCAGGCCGCGGGAGTTCTTCGCGAGCGGACCGGGCTGCCGGTCGACGATGCGATCGACCTGATCCGGGCGCACGCCTACGCCGAGGACTGCTCGGTCGCGGATGTCGCCGCCGAAGTGCTCAACGGCAGCCTGTTAGGCCTCTGAAATAACGAGAGTCGGGGACCGGTCTGGTCCGCGGAGAGATCCGGCGTTCCGGTTGCCTCGCGCATCATTGCCAACATGTTGGGCGTGTGCCTTCGCTATCGGTGGTGCCGACCCCAAGATCGGCTGCCACGGCACGCGGGGCGGTGCCGTACGTCGCGCGCTCCGCGGATCGGTTGCGGGCGACACGACGGCACGCGGCCGCCGCGCAGGCCAGGAGGATCGCGAGCACGGCCAGCATATGTGCGGCGAGCCAGAATCCGTCGACGATCGCGAGGCACATCAGCGCGAGGCAGAACCGCGCCACCGCGGTGAGCATGGTCGGCGGCACGTACCTGGCCATCAGCCTCTCGGGGGCCGGCGGTCGCCGAGAGGCTGGCTGAGTGGGCACCACCGGGTTCATGCTTCGCTCCCTACCGACTGGTCGAGCATGCTCGCGAGGGGGATGCCGTGGAGCCCTCGGCGGGCATGCCTGAGCGGAACCAGACGCCGCGTGGCCATGCCGGGGTCCGGTGTGCGTACGCGGTCACGGGACGTCTCGAACGCCCCGGTGATGGAGAACGTCGCGACCGCCAGCCCGTCGATCATGCGGATGCGCGGCCTGAACCCGGCTGCGCGGATGGTGCGCGGCACGGGGGTGTTGTCGGGCTGGGTCGCGCACGTCAGCGCGGGGATGCCGTGGTCGTGTGCCTCGGCCGCCAACCTGCGCAGCAGCTGGGTTGCCACGCCTTTTCGTTGCCAGCGGTCCTCGACCAGCAGGCCGACGTCGTACATGCCCTTGTGGTCCGGGGCGTAGGTGGCGATGCCGACCAACAGGTCCCGGCCCGAGGCCGCGACGACGCTCCAGCCGCCGGCGGGCTCGAGCAGAGCGCTCGTTGTGCGTGATGTCAGCCGCGGCATCGAACCGTGGTAGCGACGGCGAAGCGTCTCTGCCGAGCACCGCTCGTGCATGTCGATGAGCGACCCCAGGTCGTCGCGAGTTCCCGGCCGAACATGCGGTCGACACTGCTGGTCGACGTCCCGATGCCGGCTGACTGCGGCTGCCTCGTCGGCCGATGAGGACATGCCCATGGTTCCCCCCTGGTCGCCGCTGCTCGCGTGGAGTGCCTGTGTGGCCTCCTGGCCCCTTCGCGGCACGATCACTCTGCCATAGTCTAGTAGAGCACTAGACTATGGCAAGCGTTGATACCGGCGTGTCGCCGCGTTCGCGCAAGTCAGACGGAGGTCGCCTGCGCCTAAGACGGCGGCCGGAGCGGGATGCCCCCGACGCAGACGGCAGCGGCATGGCTGCCCGAAAACGTTGGATTCGCGTTCGTCGAGCGGGTCCGGTCAGAGCGGCTTTGCCTACGCCGTGGGGTGGTCGTCGGCGGACGCGCTCAGTCGGTGCGGACCCTCCAGCTCGTCCGCGAGCTGCTCACGTTCGTCGGCGACGGTGTCTCGTTGGTCGGCCACCCGGTCGCGCTCGTCGGCGACGCGGTCACGTTCGTCGGCGGCGGCCTCTCGGCGGTCGGCCACCCGGTCGCGTTCGTCGGCCGTCCGGTCGCGCTCGTCGGCGGCGGCCTCTCGTTGGTCGGCCACCCGGTCGCGCTCGTCCGCGGCAGCACCACGTTCGGCCGCGATCTCGCCCCGCTCCTCCGCGTGCCGGAGCCGGGTCTCCAGGTCCTCGCGGCGTCGCTGGGACAGCTCCTCACGCAGTCGAGCCGCGGCCAGCCGCATCTGCTCCGCCTCGGCCCTGATCTGCTCTGCCTCCGCCCGGGCGTGCGCGGAGTGGGCACGGAGGGTGGCGGCGTAGATGCGCTGCTGGCGCAGCCTGGCCAGTAGCCGCGTCGCGGTATCCTCAAGATCCGCCACACCTGCAGTCTAGAACCGGACGGGCCTGCTTCGGGCCTGCTTCGGGCCTGCTTCGGGCCTGCTTCGGGCCTGCTTCGGGCCTGCGTCGGGGTGGTCCGGACGCGGCTGGAGAGGGCTGTCGCGACCCGACGTCCCGGCGGCTCGCCGGCACCGCGACCGCACGTCCTCGCGGCGGCGACGAACTCCGTGATCGCGGCTACTATCGGCTGGCCGTCCACAACCGAAAAGGGGTTCGCACCGTGCGCAAGCTGTTCCTGACCATGACCCTGGCTGGCTTCGTGGCCGCGATGGGAACCACCGCCGCAGCGGCCGGCACGTCCGGCGGCGCCCTGGGCACCGGTTCGGTCTTCGTCTCCAACCCCGTCCAGTCGCTGGGTGATGAGTCGCTGACGGACCAGAAGGATGCCGACGCCGCGGTGCCGGCGGCTGCGTACCACGACGTCACCCTGACCAACCTCGACGGCAGCGGACGCCTCAGCGGTGACTACGCGCGCGTGGTCAGCGAGACCGGCGACCCAGCGTTCTCCGCCACGAACACCTTCCGCTACACGCGTCACCAGGACGAGTTCGAGCAGGTCATGGCCTACTACTGGGTCACCGAGGCGCAGAAGTACATCCAGAGCCTCGGCTTCGGCAGCAGCCTGCGTCCGATCGACGACCGACCGCAGATGGTGAGGATCAACCAGCTCGGCGCGGACAACTCGTTCGCGACCGACCATCCCAAGAACGAGCTGCGCTTCGGCAAGGGCGGTGTGGACGACGCCGAGGACGCCGAGGTGATCCTGCACGAGTACGGCCACGCCATCCACTTCTCGCAGAACTTCAGCTTCGCGTCCGAGGAGGCCGGCGCGATCAGCGAGGGCTTCGGTGACTACTGGGCGGTGACCGTCTCCGACGTGGTGGCCCAGCGGCTCGGCGTGCCGGAGCAGGAGCCGCTGCCGTGCGTGGCCGACTGGGACTCCACCTCCTACACGCGCTCCGCGCCGCACTGCCTGCGCCGCCTCGACACCGACCTGCACTACCCGGAGGACCTCAACGGCGAGGTGCACCACGACGGCCAGATCTGGTCGCACGCGTTGTGGAACATCCGGGTGGCGCTCGGCCACGTCAAGGCCGACACGATCATCCTGCAGGGGTCGTTCGACTTCCCCGGCACGACCATGACCGACCTGGCGCACCGCACGGTCAGTGCGGCCCAGCAGCTGTACGGCAACGCGGCTGCCCGAGCCGTCACCACGGCGTTCGAGGACCGCGGGATCCTCTGACCTGACCTCCTGGAGGGACTGCGACGGCGTGGGCTCGCAGTCCCCGGGCGTCAGGGACGCTCGCCCTCGAAGGTCACCAGCAGGCCCTCGACACTGCCGGGTCCGACCCGCCCCTTGATATCGGCGGAGGTGATGGCCTTGAGCCGCCACCCCTGAGCGGCGTACTCGTTGAGCAGCTTCTCGAGCTTTTCGCCCGACTGCTTCCCCCCGATCATCTTCTCGCGGACTTCGACGACTCGGTACACATACATGGTCGACCCCTCCACCTGTTCCGTGGACTGACGCTAGCAACAGGAGGACCAGGGAAGGGCCGGTTCACCTGGAAGCCCCGGATCTGGTGGGCCGGCCGTCTTCGAACAGCTACGCGTCAGGACTCGTGGGCAGGCGCACGCAGCGTGCCGGGACTCCACCCGGTGACGGCGTCCAGACGCACCCGCCAGAACCCTCCCCGGTCGGCGGGCAGGCCCGTCGATCCGTGTACCACCTGCGCGTCCTGCAGGTGCAGATAGTGGTAGCTGAAGGGTGTCGCCTCGGTCTCGACGAGATCCTCCTGCGAGAAGGCCTCGCGCAGCCGTCGCGCGATCTCCTGGCCGTCCTTGCTGGACGTGCTGTAGGCGAGCACGTACTTGTCCAGCCACTTCTCCCGGGCGATCAGTACGCCGCTCACCACCCCGCCCCCGAGGGCGACGGTGATGCCCATCTCCACGCCGGACTCCTGCGCGAGCCGGGCAAGGACGCGCAGGACCTCGTCACTGGTGCGGTCGACGATCGTGGTGGTCTCATCGTTCGGCTGGTCCTCCATGGCGTCACGGTAGGACGCGACGCCGCCGGACAGAAGGCGACCCCCGGCCGTGGGGGGCCGGGGGTCTGCACTGTGGGCGGGCCAGGCCGCGTGTGTGGGGGATACGCGGGCCGGTCCGGCTCGTCGTCCGGCCCAAGGCAACAAGTGCGGCACCGTGGGGGAGTGCCTGGCCGAAGACTGGTTGCGCCTCACTGCAGATGATCGGCGCCGCCGTCTGTGTCGCCTATGCGACCTTGGTCCCGAGACGGGTCCCGCCCCTTGGCGGTCGTTTGGGACGGGTGGGTGAAGGGTTCCCTAAGTAAAGAACCGCCACCTTTGTGTTTGCTCGGTCACATCTAGTGGGCAAATAGGCGTCACTTGTCGGGAGCAGGTGACGCGGCTCGGGGCCGCACTGGGAGCAGATCACCATGGGACGTACGTGCGAGAACGCCACCACCCCTTCGGCCGTCGCCGGATCCAAGAACAGGCGCAGGCGTCGGCACCACCCGGCCGCGGTCTCACGCGTGGCCGTCGCCGTGACCAGCGTCGTCGCCACGCTACTGACCATGGCCGGGCTGGCCGCGAACGCCAGCGCCGAGGAGACCAGCTCGCAGGTGCAGGCACCGGCGGCAGTGCACGGACCACGTCCGGCCGCCGCGCCGAGCGCGCACTCGGCCATCTCGGCCGCGTCAACGCACACCCGGTCCCGTGCCAGCTGAGGCGCGCTTCCCCGTCATGGGGAGCACCGGTCACCTGATCGTGACCGGCCCCGACCCCGCCCTGGTCCGGCGGGCACGTGCCCGTCTCTCCTCGCTCGAGGCGCGGTGGTCGCGGTTCATCTCCAACAGCGAGCTGTGCCGTGTCAACGCGGCCGCCGGACAGCGCGTCCACGTCTCGCCCGAGACCGTGCAGCTGGTGCGGCGCAGCGTCCAGGCCTGGCAGCTCACCGGCGGGCTGTTCGACCCGACCGTCCTGCCGTCCCTGGAGGCGGCCGGGTACGACCGCAGCTTCGAGCGGGTCGCGCCCGTGGCCGACAGCAGCGTCGTCGTGCTGTGTCCGGCGTCACGTACACCGGGCTGCACCGGAGTCCAGGTCGACGACGACGGCGTACGGCTGCCGCACGGTGTGCGGCTCGACCTCGGCGGAATCGCGAAAGGCTACGCCGCCGACCTGGTCGCGCACGAGCTCCGGCAGGCCGGTGCGCCGGGGGTCTGCGTCAACCTCGGCGGCGACGTGCGCGTCAGCGGCAGCTCCATCGACGGCGCCGGGTGGACCATCGGCATCGCCGACCCGTTCGACGAGCAGACGGACATGTCCGCGGTGACCGTCGAGGAGGGTGCCGTCGCCACCTCGAGCCGGCGGCGCCGGCGCTGGCGGAGGGGAACACGAGAGCTTCACCATCTGATCGACCCGCGAACCGGCGAGCCGTCGAAGAGCACGCTCGTCGCAGTCACGGTCGTGGCGGGGGAGACCCACTGGGCGGAGGTCTTCGCAAAGGCCGCCCTGGTCGCCGGCATCGACGCCGGCGCGCAGCTGCTGCAGGCACACGGCCTGTCCGGGCTGCTGGTCACCAGCACCCGCGACGTCGTGCGCGTCGGTTCGATGGAGGTGTACGAACGATGGACAAAGAGCTCTGGTGGTACCTGGCCCGTGCGGGCGGTCTGACGGCCTGGTGGCTGCTGTGCATCGCGGTCCTGTGGGGCCTGCTGCTGTCCACCCGCGTGCTCGGGCAGCGCCCGCGCCCGTCCTGGCTGCTCGACCTGCACCGGATGCTTGGCGGCCTCGCGCTGGTCTTCACCGGCCTGCACCTGGTCGGGCTGTACTTCGACCAGTGGGCAAGCTTCGGACTGGTCGAGCTGCTGGTCCCGGGGCAGTCGGGCTACCGGCCGGCAGCCGTCGCGTGGGGGCTCGTCGCGTTCTACCTGCTGCTGGCGATCGAGCTCACCTCGCTGGTCAAGCCACGCATCCCCGAGGCCGTGTGGCGCTGGGTGCACCGCTCGGCGTTCGTGCTGTTCATGGTGGCCACGGTGCACACGTTCATGGCCGGCTCCGACGGCGCCAACAAGTGGATCCGCGGCGGAGCCGTGCTGGTCTGCTACGGCCTGGTGGTGCTCACCGTGTTCCGCATCGGGGTGCTGCGCCAGCACCGTCGCGCCACACCACGCAGGACGGGTGCGGCCGTACCCGCCGTGGCGATGGCCGCAGCAGCGCCCGCGACCGGGCGCTCGCACTTCCACCCGCTCACGGTCAAGGAGATCGTGCGGGAGACCGCTGACGCGGTGTCGGTCGCGTTCTCGGTGCCCAAGGAGCTCGCCCCGGCGTTCCGCTTCGACCCCGGCCAGCACCTCACCCTGCGCACGCACCTGAACGGCGACGAGGTGCGCCGGTCGTACTCCCTGTGCAGCGGTGTCACCGACGGCGAGCTGCGCATCGCGGTCAAGCGGGTCGACGGCGGTCTCGCCTCGCCCTGGGTCAACCGCAGCCTCGCGGTCGGCGACGTGGTCGAGGTCACCGCGCCCGCCGGGCGGTTCCGGACCGAGATCAACGCGCTGCACGAGCGGCACCTGCTCGGGGTCGCGGCCGGCAGCGGGATCACACCGGTGCTGTCGATTCTCAAGAGCGTGCTGGCGGTCGAGCCGCGCAGCCGCTTCACCCTGGTGTACGGCAACCGCGACGCCGACTCCACGATCTTCCGCGACAAGCTGGCACGACTGCAGGACAGGTACGGCGAGCGCCTTCGGGTCGTGCACGTGCTCAGCAGGTGCGACCGCACCGAGGCTCCGCTGCGTGGACGCATCAACGCCACCAAGCTCGCCGAGCTCGAGCACATGCTCGACCTCGGCAGCGTCGACGACGCGTACCTGTGCGGTCCGCGGGAGATGACGCTCGAGGTCCGCGACGCGCTCGTCGACCGCGGCCTGGAGCGCGAGCGCGTGCACGTCGAGCTGTTCGGCGGCCCCGCGGCCGCCCCCGGCGTGGCCGTCCCGGAGACCGCGTCACCGCAGTCCGACGTGGTCCGCAACGTGGCCGTGGTCGACCGCGGCGCGCGCAGCGAGCTCGCCGTGCGCGGCGACGAGACCGTGCTCGACGCGGCGCTGCGCTCAGGCGTCGACCTGCCGTACTCCTGCCGCGAGGGTGTCTGCGGCACCTGCCGGGCCAAGCTCGCCTGCGGGAAGGTCTCGCAGGAGGGCGCGGACCTGACCAAGGCCGAGGTCGACGCGGGCTACGTGCTCACCTGCCAGGCCCGGCCGGAGTCCGACGGCGTCGTGATCAGCCTCGACGACGCCTGAGCGGGTGGCTCGCGCAGTCCCGGCGCGAAAGGCGCGTCGTTACGCCTGTCACCTGCCCCGTCACTGGGCCTTGTCGACGACCTCGTCGATCTTCCCGGCCATGTTCAGGTCGTGCTCGGTGACGCCGCCCATGGCGTGGGTGACCAGCGCGAACGTGATGGTCGTCCAGCGGATGTCGATGTCGGGGTGGTGGTTCACCTGCTCGGCAACCTCCGCGACCCGGTCGACGAGCCTGATCCCGCTCATGAAGTCGGAGGCGGTCACCTCGCGCACGATGACGCCGTCGCGGTACTCCCACTGAGGCCGCTGGGTCAGGCCTTCCTGGATCTGCTTCTCGTCAAGTAAGCCAGCCATGGGCACACCCTACGACGGCTGAAAGACTGCTCTCGTGGACGTTGCGCTGACGCTGGTCGTGCTCGTCGGGGTGGTCACGGCGGTGGGGGCCCTGGCGCGGCGGTACGACCTGCCCACGCCGCTGCTCCTGGTGCTCGTCGGAGCGGTCGCATCGTTCGTGCCGTTCGTCCCGACGGTGGAGATGACCGCCGACCTGGTGCTGTTCGGCGTGCTGCCGCCCCTGCTGTACGCGGCGGCGATCCGTACCTCGCTGATCGACTTCCGACGCAACATCCGGCCGATCGGGTTGCTTTCGGTGGGCCTGGTGGTGTTCACCACACTGGGCGTCGGCCTGGTCGTCTGGTGGCTGCTGCCCGTTCGGCTCGCGGTGGCATTAGCACTCGGTGCGGTCGTGGCCCCGCCGGACGCGGTCGCGGCGACCGCGATCGCCCGCCGGGTCGGCATGCCCCGGCGGATCATCACCATCCTCGAGGGCGAGAGCCTCGTCAACGACGCGACCGCACTCGTCTGCCTGCGCAGCGCGATCGTGGCGATCGGCGGCGCGGTCACCGTGTTCTCGGTGGTCGGCGGGTTCTTCCTCTCGGTCGTCGGCGGAACGGTCGTTGGCGTGGTCGTCGCCGCGGTGGTCGGCCGCCTGCGCCGGCACATCCACGACCCGCTCACCGACACCTCGGTGTCGCTGGTGACGCCTTTCGCGTCCTACCTGCTGGCGGAGTCCATCCACTCCTCGGGTGTCCTCGCCCTGGTCGTCACCGGGCTGCTCCTGGGCCACCTGTCCCCGCGTCAGCAGTCGGCGTCGTCGCGCATCTTCGAGCGCACCAACTGGTCGACGATCCAGTTCGTGCTGGAGAACGTCGTGTTCCTGCTGATCGGCCTGCAGGTGCAGCAGATCGTCTCCCAGCTGCAGCAGAGCACGCTGCCGCTCAGCCGGATCGCCGTCGCCTCGGTCGCGGTCCTGCTCGCGGTGGTCGTGCTCCGGTTCGTCTGGGTGTTCGCGGCGACCTACATGATCCGGCTGCTGCCGACCCGTGTCGTCGGCGACCCGCTGCCGGTGTGGCGGATCCCGATGGTGCTCTCCTGGGCCGGCATGCGCGGTGTCGTCACCCTGGCCGCGGTGTTCGTGCTGCCCTCCGGAGTCCCGCACCGCGAGGTGCTGGTGCTGATCGCCCTCGTCGTGGTCGGCGGCACCCTGCTGCTGCAGGGGTCGACCCTCCCGTGGCTCGTACGCCGTCTGGGCCTGTCCGGTCCCGACCCGCGTGAGGACGCGCTGGCCGAGGCCTCGACCTACCAGCGTGCGGCCTCGGCCGGCAACCGGCGCTTGGACGAGCTGGTGGCCGACGACGACCCGGCGGACGTGGTCGAGCAGCTGCGCTCCCGCACGTTGGAGCGCGCCAACGCGGTGTGGGAGCGGCTCGGTGGTGACGACGAGACCCCGAGCCAGGCCTACGCCCGGCTGCGGATCGAGATGCTGCGGGCCGAGCGCGCGGAGGTGCTGGCCGTGCGCAAGCGGGGCGGTGTGCCACACGAGGTGATCGAGCGTGTGCTGGCCAGCCTCGACATCGAGGAGACGGTCCTGGACCGGGTCAACCAGGAGGATCTCGAGCAGCGCGGCGAGGAGCTGCGGTCCACGCTGGCGCCGTTGAATGCCTGCGAGCACCTCGCCTCCGTCGACCGCGTGCCGGCCCCGCGTACGCCGGAGGGATGCGAGGAGTGCCTCGCCGACGGCACGACGTGGGTGCACCTGCGGCTGTGCCTGGAGTGCGGCCACGTGGGCTGCTGCGACTCCTCGCCGCAGCGGCACGCGAGCCGGCACTTCACCGAACGCGAGCACCCGGTCATGCGCAGCTTCGAGGCCGGCGAGTCGTGGCGCTGGTGCTTCGTGGACGAGGTGCTCGGCTAGGACTTGCCCTGAACGGCTCGGGCCCGCACCACAAGCCATGTGACCGGGTCTTGTGGATACTTCCCTCGGCGCATGAGCCGAGGGAAGCAACCACGCGCCGGGGGAAGGGCCTAGTTGCGAGCCCTCGGGGACCGCGAGCCCGCACCATCACTCAGCTGCCCGTCGACTCACGGCAGCCAGGTGGAGGCCCAGACCTGCCCGGAGTCGGTGACCAGCTTGATGCCGTTGAGGTCGCCCTGGGGAGCGGGCATCACCCAGGTGCCGCCGTGCACCGATGACGCCTGCCATTGGCCGAGGACCTCCGTCTTGCCCTCGGCCATCTGCACGCGGCAGCGGTAGCGCACGCCCACCGGTGCCTGGTTGAGCTGCACCACCAGCAGGCGGCTCTCGTGCATCCAGGCCACCGCGGCGGTGCCGACGGAGGTGCCGTCGCTGGTCGTCAGTACGGCGCTGTCCGGGGCAAGCGCGGGAGCCGCCGTGATCCGTTGTCGCTGCGCGTCGGGGCCGCTGAACAGCGCGTTGCCGGCGGCCATGCCGACCGCGGCGATCAGGACCACGGTTGCGGCGACCAGCAGCGCCCGGCCGGGCGAGAAGCGCGAGGACCACGCTCTCGGACCCGCACCGGCGCTGGAGCCGATGCCCATGGCCGAGAGCACCCGCAGGTCGAAGCCGGCGGGCGGCTGTGCCTCGGGCGCGGTGGGAACGACGGCGTCCACGGCGCTGACCACCTCGTGGTAGGTGGCCCGGCAGCGCAGGCAGCCGGTCAGGTGGGACAGCAGCTGGCTGCGACGCGGCTCGGACACCTCGCCGAGGGCCAGCTCGACCAGGTCCTGCTCGTAGACGGTGTGGTCACTCACGGCTTTCCTCCTGCATCGCCGCGCGCAGTCGCATCAACCCCGTGCGAATACGCGTCTTCGCCGTGCCCAGAGGGATGTTTTCGTGCTCGCTCACCTCGCCCGCGGTGCAGCCCCCCACCACCGCCAGCACCACGGCCCGCGCCTGCGTGGGGTGCAGGGCGGCCAGGTGCTGCAGCGCCCGGTCCGAGTCCAGCCGGTGCATCGCCGCCTCCGCCGGGTCGGAACCGGCGAACGTCTCCTGGACCACGTCCTCGAGCAGGTCCGGCGACGCGGGCGTGCTGCGCCGCGCCCGCACCGCGTCGATCGCGGTGTTGCGGGTGATGGTCAGCAGCCAGGTGGTCACCGATGCACGTCCCGGGTCGTAGGTGGAGGCAGCCTTCCACGCGCGGAGGAACGCCTCTTGGGAGACGTCCTCGGCCAGTGCCGGATCCCGAGTGATCGACAAAGCCAGCCCGTAGACGTTGCCTTGGAAGCGACGGACAAAAGCGGTTGCGGCCGGAGGGTCCCCAACAGCGAGTCCCGCTACCAGAGCCGCGTCGGCCGCCCGGTCGGCTCGCGGGGTTAGCTGCACACTTGGTGATACGTCGGAGCCCGACTGATGGATTGCATCGTCCCGCAATCCCTTGCTCTCGCCCGCTCGTACCTCCTCTGAGCCAGATTCGGGTGACCGCTTCTTACGTACGCCCATCTGCCACCTCGACTAGCCGGAGGGATCGTGAACGGCCTGGTTCACCGAAGCGCGAACACCGCGCCCGGGCTGCTGCTGCCCTCGTTGGCAGCGCGCGACGGCGGGGGCGGCTGCGGTGGTGGTTTCACTGAACCGGCCGGCACGGCCTCCTCGAAGTCTGACACGACTACGTCAATAACGCTGCAGACCGCGGAATCCGATATGCACGCGGCGCCGGCCGGCTGCGGTGTCCCGGTCGGCCGGGCCGGCCGGGTGAGGTTCGCGTCCGAACAGGACAAACGCGGAGAAAGCGCGAGCGACTCCGGCCGCCTGCATGCGTGGCCCGTCGCGGTCTGGCGGACGAAGCGGAAGTAAAGGTTCTCTCGCGCCGGGTCGTCGGAGCGCGCTGCCCCCCACCAAGGCTCCGTGACCCGGCGTGAGAGTTGTTCGCCTCGGCCTCGGGCCGCCGTGGCCGCTCAGACCTCCTCGCGCCGGTCGCGGCGGAGGATCTTCGAGCCCAGCCACACCAGCGGGTCGTACTTGCGGTCGACCACGCGCTCCTTCATCGGGATGATCGCGTTGTCGGTGATCTTGATGCCCTCGGGGCACACCTCGGTGCAGCACTTGGTGATGTTGCACATCCCGAGCCCGGCCGCCTGCTGGGCGAGCTGCCGGCGGTCGTGGGTGTCGAGAGGGTGCATGTCGAGCTCGGCGTAGCGCAGGAACATCCGCGGCCCCGCGAACGCCGGCTTGTTGTCGTCGTGGTCACGGATGACGTGGCAGGTGTTCTGGCACAGGAAGCACTCGATGCACTTCCGGAACTCCTGGCCGCGCTCGACGTCGGTCTGCGCCATCCGGCGCTTGCCGTCGGCGTCCGGGGGGCCGGGCGCGAAGGCCGGCAGCTCGCGGGCCTTCTCGTAGTTGAACGACACGTCGGTGACCAGGTCGCGCACCACGGGGAAGCCGCGCATCGGGGTCACCGTGATGGTCTCGGTCTCCTCGAAGTCGGACAGCCGCGTCATGCACATCAGCCGCGGGCGCCCGTTGACCTCGGCCGAGCACGAGCCGCACTTGCCCGCCTTGCAGTTCCACCGCACGGCGAGGTCGCCGGCCTGGGTGGCCTGCAGCCGGTGGATGGCGTCGAGGACGACCTCGCCCTCCTCGACCTCCACGACGTAGTCGCCGAGGGCGCCACCGCCCTTGTCACCTCGCCAAACGCGCAGCGAGAGGTCGTATCCCATTCACTTCTCCTCGAACAGTCGCCGCAGCTCCCCCGGCATCACCGGAAGAGGCTGCTGCTTCACCGAGATCTCGTGTCCGGCACCAGCCGTGAGCACGAGGTTCTTCGAGCCCCACTCGTCGGACGCGGTGGGGAAGTCGTCTCGGGTGTGGCCGCCGCGCGACTCCTCGCGCTCCAGGGCGGCCTTGGCGATGCACTCCGAGACCATCAGCATGTTCGTCAGGTCGAGAGCCAGGTGCCAGCCCGGGTTGTACTGGCGATGGCCCTGGACCTCCACGTGCGCCGCGCGCTCGCGCAGCTCGCCGAGCTTCTTCAGCGACTCCTCGAGCTCCTCGCGGGTGCGGATGATGCCGACGAGCTTCTGCATCGCCGCCTGCAGGTCCTTCTGGATGGTGTACGGGTTCTCCCCGCCCTCCTCGGCGAACGGCGCCAGCGCGGACTCCGAGGCCGTCGAGATCTCCTGCTCGTCCGGGTGCGGCCGGCTGCCGGTCGCACGGCCGGCGTAGTAGGCCGCGTTGAGGCCCGCCCGGCGGCCGAACACCAGCAGGTCGGACAGCGAGTTGCCGCCGAGCCGGTTGGAGCCGTGCATGCCCCCGGCGACCTCGCCGGCGGCGTACAGGCCGGGCACGACGGACGCGCCGGTGTCGGCGTCGACCTCGACTCCGCCCATCACGTAGTGGCAGGTCGGACCGACCTCCATCGGCTCCGCGGTGATGTCGACGTCGGCGAGCTCCTTGAACTGGTGGTACATCGACGGCAGCCGCCGCTGGATGAACTCGGCGCTGCGCCGCGAGGCGATGTCGAGGAACACCCCGCCGTGCGGGGATCCCCGGCCGGCCTTGATCTCGGAGTTGATCGCGCGGGCGACCTCGTCACGCGGCAGCAGCTCGGGAGGTCGCCGGTTGTTGGCCTTGTCGTCGTACCAGCGGTCGGCCTCCTCCTCGCTGTCGGCCGTCTCCTTGATGAAGAACTCGGGGATGTAGTCGAACATGAACCGGCGGCCTTCGGAGTTGCGCAGCACGCCGCCGTCGCCGCGGACCGACTCGGTGACGAGAATGCCCTTGACCGACGGCGGCCAGACCATCCCGGTGGGGTGGAACTGGACGAACTCCATGTTGATCAGCGACGCCCCGGCGCGCAGCGCCAGCGCGTGCCCGTCGCCGGTGTACTCCCACGAGTTCGACGTCACCTGGTAGCTCTTGCCGATGCCGCCGGTGGCCAGCACGATCGCCGGCGTCTCGAAGACGATGAACCGCCCGCTCTCCCGCCAGTACGCGAACGCACCGCAGATCCGCCCCTCGGAGCGGAAGATGTCGGTGATCGTGCACTCCATGTACACGTCGATGCCGAGCGCGACCGCGCGCTGTTGCAGCGTGCGGATCATCTCCAGGCCGGTGCGGTCGCCGACGTGCGCGAGGCGGGCGAACCGGTGGCCGCCGAAGTCGCGCTGGGAGATCAGGCCGTCCTTGGTGCGGTCGAAGAGCGCACCCCACGTCTCGAGCTCCAGGACGCGCTCCGGCGCCTCCTGGGCGTGCAGCTGGGCCATGCGCCAGTTGTTGAGCATCTTCCCGCCGCGCATGGTGTCGCGGAAGTGCACCTGCCAGTTGTCGTCGGGCCACAGGTTGCCCATGGCGGCGGCGATGCCGCCCTCGGCCATGACCGTGTGCGCCTTGCCGAGCAGCGACTTGCACACGATGGCGGTCTTGGCGCCTGCGTCGTGCGCGGCGATCGCCGCCCGCAGGCCGGCGCCACCGGCGCCGACCACGATGACGTCGTAGGAATGGGTCTCGAACTCGTGCGCCATATCAGAAGAATCTCACGTCGGTGATCGTGCCCGTCGCGAGCAGGTAGACGTAGAAGTCGGTGAGGGCCACCGAGAACAGGGACGCCCACGCCCATAAGCCGTGCGAGCCGTTGAGCTTGGACACGAGGCCCCACAGCCGGTACCGCACGGGGTGCTTGGAGAAGTTGCGCAGCCGCCCGCCGATGATGTGCCGGCAGGAGTGGCAGCCGAGCGTGTAGGCCCAGATCAGCACGACGTTGGCCACCATGATCAGGCTGCCGAGACCCGCGTGCCCCCACTCGTGGGCGGCGTTGCGGAACGACAGCAGCGCGTCATAGGTCAGGATCAGCGCCACGATCATCGAGGCGTACAGGAACCAGCGGTGCACGTTGTTGAAGATCAGCGGGAAGCGCGTCTCCCCGGTGTACTTCTTGTGCGGCTCGGCGACCGCGCAGGCGGGCGGCGACATCCAGAACGCGCGGTAGTAGGCCTTGCGGTAGTAGTAACAGCTGAGCCGGAAGCCGAGCGGGAAGATCAGCACGATCAGCGCCGGCGACAGCGGGAACCCGCCGAACGGCTGGCCGAAGTCACTCGCCGCGTCAGGGCACTGGCTGCTCAGACACGGAGAGTAGAACGGCGAGAGGTACGGCGAGGCATAGAAGTTGCTGCCGGAGAACGCCCGCCAGGTCGCATAGACGACGAACGCGCTGAAGACAACAAACGTGACCGCTGGTGACAACCACCAGCGGTCTTGGCGCATGGTGCGGTCTTGCACCTTGGCACGGCCGGAACCGAGAACTCCTGTAGACATCAGTTACCTGTTGTATCAGGGCGCATGACGGTCCGGTGCACCGAAGCCCTCTTGTTCGGCTCCTGACCACATGCTGGCGTCGTACTCCCGGTCGGGAATCTCCTCCAGTTCCTCGAGTCTGGGGGTCGGGTGGTGGTGCCCAGGCTGAGGGTCGCCGAGCTCGTCGAGGTCGGTAGCGAGCCGCTGCACGTCGGAGGTGAGCCGCCGTACACCGAGCGTGTCGCCGTACTCCGCTCGCAGCGCCTCGACCGCCTGGCCCAGGTGGAGAACCGCCTCCCGGACCCCGGTGACGCCCGTGTGCGTACCCGATTGCATCTGACCTCCCAGCATGCGTGTACCGATGCTCGTCGAACGCCGAGTCTCGTCCGAATAGGGCGATTGCGAAAGAGGCACGCCGCAGATCGGGCGGCGCCCCGCCCCGGGCCGGTGTGTGCGAGGCTGCCGCTCGTGTCGTCGCCTCCTGAGCCCGTCGTGGTCGTCGGTGCCGCGATCCTGTCCGGGGGACGGCTGCTGGCTGCCCGCCGGGTGCGGCCGTCGTCCATGGCCGGCGGGTGGGAGTTCCCGGGCGGCAAGGTCGACCCGGGGGAGACCGTCGAAGAGGCCTGCGTGCGCGAGATCCGCGAGGAGCTCGGCTGCGGCGTCGAGGTGGTCGGCCGGGTCCCGGGCGAGCAGCCGCTCGACCCCGGGTTCGTGCTGCACGTGCTCGAGGCGCGGCTGGTCGACGGCGAGCCGCTGCCCACCGAGCACGACGCGGTGCGCTGGCTGGCTCCCGAGGAGCTCGAAGACGTGCGCTGGCTGGACGCCGACCGGCCGTTCCTGGGGCTGGTCCGGGAGCGGATGCTCGACGGCGAGCGGCTTCCCGGCGGCAACGTGGGCGGAGCCGTGCGCATCGGAGCGACCGTGCGCCGTCCGACCGGGCCGTGGACGCCGTCGGTGCACGCGCTGCTGGAGCACCTGCAGGAGGAGGGCGTGCCGGGCGTGCCGCAGGTGCTCGGGTACGACGAGCGCGGCCGCGAGATGCTGACCTACCTGCCCGGCGAGGTCGTCTACGTGCCGGAGCAGCCGATGTCGGACGACCAGCTCGCCGACGTGGCGCGCTGGCTGCGGGTGTTCCACGCCGCCTCCTCAGGCTTCCGGCCCGAGGGCGAGGTGCCGTGGCGGTTCGGCACGAGTGCGCTGGCCGACCACGAGATCGTGTGCCACCACGACGTCGGCTGGTACAACCTGGCGTTCACCGGCCCGCGGCTCACCGGTGTCTTCGACTGGGACGTCGCCGGCCCGGGCGTCCCGCTGGACGACCTGGCGTTCTGCGCGTGGAACAACGTGCCGCTGCTGCCGGTGGCCGACGACGCCGCGAGGCGGCTGGTCGTGCTGGCCGAGGCCTACGGCGACGTGAAGGCGAGCGACATCCTCGCCCACGTGCGGCCGCGCATCGAGGGCTCGCGGCAGCGCATCGCCGCCGGCGCCGAGGCCGGCGACCCCGGCATGCAGCGGCTGGTGCGCACCGGCGTGCTCGACAAGATCGACCGCGGGCTGGCCGACCTGGCCCGCGAGCTGCCTCGCATCGAGGCCGCCCTGCGCTAACGGGCGCCTCGCTTCCCGGGGCATGTGGGCGCTTCCCGTGGCGCACGACCCGAGAGAAGTGCCCACGCGACCGAGTTACATGACTTGTGTTGCCGCCGGTGGAGTCGCCCTGCGCGCGGGGAACGGTCCCTCCGCGGGGGCCTTCCCTCGGCGCATGGTCCCTTCCCCCGGGTCGTACGCCGAGGAAGGGAACCACAACCCCCGGTTACATGGCTTGTGTTGCCGAGTGGGCCGCGTGCTCACCCCGCCACGTTGGCCGAGCGTCGGCCGAGGCGTTGCCGAACACGATTCGAGGCGGTCGGCGGTGCACCGTAGATTGGGGGCATGGCGATCGACCCCGCAGACCGGCGGCTGCTTCTCGTACACGCGCACCCTGACGACGAGTCCATCGGCAACGGCGCCACCATGGCCAAGTACGTCAAGGAGGGGGCACACGTCACGCTGGTCACCTGCACGCTCGGTGAGGAGGGCGAGGTGCTCGTCCCCGACCTGGTGCACATGGCGGCCGACCGTGACGACACCCTCGGTGAGCACCGGATCAGCGAGCTGGCCGCGGCGATGAAGGAGCTCGGGGTCGACGACCACCGCTACCTCGGGGGTCCGGGCCGCTACCGCGACTCCGGCATGGTCTACGACGAGTCCGGCGCGGCGACCGCGCCGCCGGAGGTCAAGCTCGGCACGTTCTGGCGGGCCGACCTGCGCGAGGCCTCCGACCACCTCGTTCAGATCATCCGCGAGGTCCGCCCGCAGGTGCTGGTCACCTACGACGACTTCGGCGGCTACGGGCACCCCGACCACGTCCAGGCACACCGGGTCGCGATGTACGGCGCGGCGCTCGCCGCGACGCCGTCGTACCGCCGCGACCTCGGCGACGCCTGGGACGTCTCCAAGATCTACTGGACCGCGATGTCGGCGAGCCGGCTCCGGGATGGCCTGCGACGGCTGCGCGACGCCGGCGACAAGACCACGTTCGAGGGCATGGACCCCGACGGCCCGCTGCCGCCGTTCGTGGTCGAGGACGACATCATCACCGCCGCCGTCGACGGCAACGCGCACGTCGAGCAGAAGCTGGCGGCGATGCGCGCGCACGCCACCCAGATCGCCGTCGACGGCCCGTTCTTCGCGCTGTCCAACAACCTCGGCAACGAGGTGTGGGGCACGGAGTTCTACCGCATCGCCAAAGGCACGCCCGGGCCTCGTTCGCAGGAAACCGGGTGGGAGACCGACCTGTTCGCCGGGGTGTCCTGACTCGTCTATGCGGTGGTTGTGGGCGATACCCGCCGTGCTGCTCGGCGGGCTGGTCGGGATGGAGGCGCTGGTCGTGCACCGTGACGCGGTGTGGGTCGGCGCCTTCCCGCTGCCCTGGGGCGCGCTGCTGGCGCTGGCCGCGCCGACCGCCGTCGGCATCGTGCTGCGCGACCGGCCGCCGCTGCTGCTCGGGTTCCTCGTCGGCTGGCTGCTCGTGCTCTGGCGCTCCCTCGGCGGCGGTCCCGGTGGAGACTTCGTGCTGATGAACGACGTGCTGGGCTGGGGCTTCCTCGGCGCCAACCTGGTGATCTTCGGGGTGGTGATGTTCGCGGTGGGCGCGACGCGACGCACCCGCACGGGGACGAGACGCGTGTGAGCCCGACCAACCCCGACGCGTTCCGCGAGGCGATGGCCCAGTTCGCCAGCGGCGTCACGGTGGTCACCACCGTCCAGGGCGGTGTCGACCACGCGATGACCGCCAGCGCGTTCACCTCGGTGTCGCTCGACCCGCCGCTGGTGCTGGTGTGCGTCGACAAGACCACCCGCTTCCACCAGGCCGTGGCGCTCTCGCGGGCGTGGGGAGCCTCGGTCCTCACCGGCTCGCAGGAGCCGCTCGCCCGCTGGCTGGCCCGGCGCGGCCGGCCGCTGGCCGGGCAGCTCGACCGGCACCCGCACCGCCGCGGCGAGCACACCGGCGCCGCGCTGCTCGACGAGGCGTTGTGCCGCCTGGAGTGCCGCACCTGGGAGATGTACGACGGCGGCGACCACACGATCGTGGTCGGCGAGGTGGTGTGGCTGGAGGTCGGCTCCGCCGACGAACCGGCCCTGGTCTGGTTCCGCAGCGACTTCTCCGCCCTGCAACGCCCCTCACTACAATTACCGCGTCGGTGACCTCGGCACGTTCCGCCCGTCGGGCACGTGCCGCTGTACGAGGAGTGGCTGTTCGGTGCGTCTTTCGCGCAGTCGCGGCGGGCCCGCGGACCCGATCGAGGGCAGGAACGCCAGGCGCTTCGCCGTCGGGTTCTTTGTCGCGATCTTCCTGCTCCTTGCCGGTCTGTACACCGCCGGCTACGCCCTCACCAGCGACCGGGTGCCGCGTCAGGTCTCTGTCGAAGGCGTGGACATCGGGGGCCTGCGGCCCGGTCAGGCCGCGGCCCGGCTGCGCAGCGAGCTCGCACCCCGCGCCGGACGACCCGTCCTCGCCCAGCACGGCGACCAGATGTACCGGGTCGACCCCGCCGAGGCCGGACTGCGGCTGGACGTCGCCGGCACCGTCGAAGAGGCCGGCGGGGGCCGCAGCCTCAACCCGCTGCGGATGATCGAGGTGCTGACCGGCGGAGAGGACATCGACCCCGTCGTCGACGTCGACCGTCCGGCTCTCGACGCCGCCGTCGCCAACCTGGCCGACCAGGTGGAACGCGCTCCGGTCGAGGGGGCGGTGCACTTCACGAACGGCCGTCCCGTGCCGGTCTACCCGACACCCGGTCTCGGTCTCGACCAGCAGGCCACCAGGTCCGCGCTGCAGCAGGCGTTCCTCGACGAGAACCGGGTCTTCGACCTTCCCGTGGACCAGGTCCGCACCGACGTGAACGCGAGAGACGTCGACGCCGCGGTCGAGCGGTTCGCGGAGCCGGCGATGTCGGCGTCGGTGGCCGTGCACGTCGCCGGGGGTACCGCACGTCTGTCCCCGCGGCGGATCGGTGCTGCCCTGTCGATGCAGGCCAGGCACGGCAGGCTGGTGCCGGTGTTCGACTACGACACGCTCGCCGACGTGTCCGCTGCGCCGCTCGCCCCGCTCACCCGAGACCCGAAACCGGCCACCGTGGTGCTGGACAAGGGACGGCCTGCGATCGTCAAGGGTGAGCCCGGCACGCACGTCCCGCCGCAGGCCCTCGCGCGCAAGCTGCTCGGCGTGCTGCGCAAGCACGGCTCGGCGCGCTCGGTCGCGGTGCAGGAGCAGCCGCTGCCACCGGCGTTCGGGGTCGACGACGCCCGAAAGCTCGGCGTCAAGGAGGTCGCGTCACGCTTCACGACGTACTTCCCGAACTCCAGCTACGGCAACACCAACATCGGCCGGGCCGCCGAGCTGATCAACGGCACACTGCTCAAGCCCGGCGACGTGTTCAGCCTCAACCGGACCGTGGGCAAGCGCACCGCCAAGAAGGGCTTCAAGAAGGGTGCCGTCATCGACGACGGCACGCGGGTCCAGGACTTCGGCGCTGGTTTGTCCCAGGTGGCGACGACGGTCTACAACGCCGCGTTCTTCGCCGGTCTCGCGGATGTCGAGCACCACACGCACAGCGTCTACTTCAACCGCTATCCCATGGGCCGCGAGGCGGCGGTGGCGTGGGGTTCGCTTGACCTGCGGTTCAGGAACGACACGCCGTACGGCATCCTCATCCGGGCCTGGACCAAGCCCAGCACGCGCTCCACCTTCGGCCAGATGCACGTCCAGATATGGAGCACGAAGTACTGGACGATCAAGGCCGGACTGTCCGAGCAGTACGACTTCACCGACCCCGGAGTCCGGGTCGACTCCTCCGGCAGCTGCGTCCCGCAGGCCGGTGTCCGCGGCTTCAAGGTCGACGTGTTCCGCTACTTCTACCGTGACCAGAAGCGCGTGCGGACCGAGAAGGACCACGTCAGGTACGCCCCGGCCACCACGGTGCGCTGCCGGCCGGCGCCGAACCGCGCCAGGCAGACAAACACGGGCCGAGGCGGCTAGCCGGCGCGCGGTGGCCGGTTCAGCAACACCCGCCGGCGCTGCTTCTGCGGCGTCTGCCGAGGACGCGGACGCTGCCCGGTCGTCGCGGCCCGGATGTGTTCGATGACCTCGATGATCCCCGGTATGCCGTCGTCGGGCCCGACCCCGTCCGGCATGACCACGCTGCTCGGGTCGTCGGCGTCCTGCCGCAGCTGCTCCAGGTGCTCGGTGAGCTGCCCGATGGTCCACGACGTGAGCTCGGAGATCTCCTCCGGCGTGGCCACAGCTCGGTTGTGCCACGGTGTCACCGGCGCCTTCGCGCGCAGGTCGTCGAGGTCGCCCACGACGTGGTAACCGGCGTCCTCCAGCCGGTGGAGCATCTTGTCGGTGACGTCGGCCACCCAGTCCTGGGACTCCTCCGGCAGCCCGATCGGGCTCCCTTCGCGCCGGGTGAAGATGTTGGCGCCGAGCAGGCCACGCGTCCACCGACGCAGCCCGGGTCCGCGCAGCCTCCGGTCGCGGGAGTTGTTCAGCTGGCGTAGCAGCTCGGTCTCGACCCTGCCGAGGGAGACGTTGCGCAACGGGGCGGTGCTGTCGATGTGCACCTCCTCGAACCCGAACACGGAGGCGTAGCGCCACCAGAGCAGCGTCGGGTCGGAGGAGCCGGTCGGCAGCGTGACAATGTGCACGTGCTCGGGCGGGATGTGGGCGCCCCACCGTTCCGCGATGTCGGCCAGGTCCTGCGTGTGCCAGAACCACTCCGCCCTGCCCTGCACCCCGCGCCTGCGCTGGCGGACAGGGTCGCCGTCGCGCAGCCGCTCGATGTACCGGCCGTACCGCAGGCCCACCCCGCCCTTGACCTGCTGCTGCCAGGCCGCGGGCACCTGCTTGGCCAGGCTGCGGGCGGTCAGCACCAGGTGCAGCTCGGTGTCCTGCAGCGCGCCTGTCGCCCGCTCGACCTGGCTTCGGGTGGCCGGCGCGAGCAGCTCGTGGCAGACCAGCGCGTCCCCCCTCCAGGCGTTGATCAGCTCGGCCAGCCGCGGCCACGCCTCCGTCGGGTCCATGTCGACCTTCATCTGCTGGTCGGCCCGGCCGGTCACGCCCTTGGCCGCCATGAAGTGCGTGTTGCGCGCACCCGGCAGGAGCATCCCGTGCTCCTTCATCGGCCGGCGCGCCGACTTCCAGAGCACGTACTGCAGGTAGGTGGTGCCCGACTTCGGCGTCCCCACGTGCAGGAACGTTCTGCTGGCCATGTCAGAGCTCCTCGTCTCTGGTGTCGTCGTGGCAGTTCGTCGGTTCAGGTGGCCGAGCCCTCGTGGGCGAGGGCGGGACCATCTTGGCAGCCACCACCAGGTTTTGCGCGATGCGCACGACGGTGTCGTCCTTGCGGCGTACGACCAGGTGGTCTGCGTCGTACTCCTCTAGCACACCTATGACGTCGGTCATAGCAGGGCCACCGCTGGGGCCACGCTCACCGGGCAGCAGCCGGCGCACGACCACGCGGCTCCCGATATCGGCTGCGGAGAGGGCCAAGGGTCTCCCAACTGGTGGACCTGAGTGACGGCTGTCCCGCCGCGACCGGGATACTAGGCTGATGCCGTTGGTGCGGCATATCGCACCCCGACAGAGGAGGACTCAGGTGACGTACGTCATCGCGCAACCCTGCGTGGACGTCAAGGACCGGGGCTGTGTCGACGAGTGCCCTGTCGACTGCATCTACGAGGGCTCACGGATGCTGTACATCCACCCTGACGAGTGCGTCGACTGCGGAGCCTGCGAGCCGGTCTGCCCGGTGGAGGCGATCTTCTACGAGGACGACACACCGGACCAGTGGAAGGACTACTACACGGCGAACGTGGAGTTCTTCGACGACCTCGGTTCGCCGGGAGGGGCGTCCAAGATGGGCGTCATCGACAAGGACCACGCCCTGATCGCGGCACTGCCGCCACAGAACCAAGAAGACTGACCCAAGAAATCTCGCAATGACCGACAGCGCCGCGCCGCCCCTTGCGACCGAGGGGGCGGCGCGAGTGTCGTCCCGGCTCCCGCAGTTCCCGTGGGACCGGCTGGTGCCGTACGGCGAGCGCGCGGGCGCCCATCCCGACGGCATCGTCGACCTCTCGATCGGCACGCCGGTCGACCCGACACCCGAGGTGGTGCAGCGGGCGCTGCGCGAGGCGGCCGACGCGCCGGGCTACCCGCGCGTGACCGGAACCGCGGAGCTGCGTGCCGCGGCGCTGGGCTGGCTGCGCCGGCGGTTCGGCATCATCGAGCTCGACGACGCGTGCGTGCTGCCCACGGTGGGGTCCAAGGAGCTGGTCGCGTCGCTTCCCGCGCAGCTCGGGCTCGGTCGCGGCGACACCGTCGTGGTGCCCGAGCTCGCGTACCCGACCTACGAGGTGGGCGCGCGCCTCGCCGGTTGCGACGTGGTCGCCGCAGACGGGACGCTCACCCTGGGGCCGCGCCGGGTCGCGCTGCTGTGGCTGAACTCACCGGCCAACCCGACCGGACGCGTGCTGGCCGCCGAGCACCTGCGCAAGGTGGTCCGCTGGGCACGTGACCGCGGCGTGCTGGTGGTGTCCGACGAGTGCTACCTGGAGTGCGCCTGGGAGGCCGAGCCGGTCTCCGTGCTGCACCCCGACGTGTGCGAGGGGTCGGCCGAGGGGCTGCTCACCGTGCAGTCGCTGTCCAAGCGCTCCAACCTGGCCGGCTACCGCGCCGGGTTCGTGGCCGGCGACCGGTCCGTGGTGGCCGAGCTGCTCGAGGTACGCCGGCACGCCGGGCTGATGGTGCCCTGGCCGGTGCAGCAGGCGATGCGCGCCGCCCTCGACGACGACCAGCACGTCGACGAGCAGCGCCAGCGCTACTCCGCCCGCCGAACCGCGCTGCGCACCGCGCTGGAGGGCGCCGGCTTCCGCATCGACCACTCGCAGGCCGCGCTGTACCTGTGGGCCAGCCGCGACGAGTCGTGCTGGGACACCATCGCCTGGCTCGCCGACCGCGGCATCCTCGCCGCGCCCGGGGAGTTCTACGGCTCCGCCGGCGCCCGGCACGTGCGCGTCGCGCTCACCGCGACCGACGAGCGGGTCGCCGCTGCCGTCGACCGGCTCTCTGCGTGAGCGCCTCTCGGTTCTGACGGGCCTCGCACCGGGGCGCCACAAGCCATGTGACCGGGTCTCGTGGTCGCCTCCCACGGGTTGTGAGCCTGGGGGAGTGGCCAGTTGCCTTGGTGGGGACCGCTGCGTTGGCCGGGGAAGCCGTCCTGTGTGTGCCCGCCGCTGGCGTAGGTGGTGAGGTCGTCTCCTG
>CBFGZI010000029.1:0-35114 GCA_965653225.1 uncultured Propionibacteriales bacterium
TCACTGGGCTCGTCGCGTCTGTCGCGTTCGTCGTCGCCGGCCGCAGCCATGGGCGCCGCCGGTCAGCCTTCGACCGTGATCTCGTTGACGAAGCCGCGGTAGGTCCCACCGGACTCCGGCGGCAGCTTGGTCAGCCAGACCAGCAGGTAGCGGGTCTTCACCGGCTTCTGCAGCTTGAGCACCGTGCTGCCGGAGGCCTCGGACGCCCGGGCCACGGTCTTGAACTGCCCGGGCTGCGACGGAGCCGTGCTCGCCTGCGGCGGGGCGGCGCGCAGCTGCAGGTCGGTGCCCGAGCCGCCGAGGTTGACGACCACGCGCGACACGTCGGTGCGGTGGCCGAGGTCGAGCACGAGACCGAGGCCGGGCTTGAGCCCGCCGAACTCCGGGTCGCCGTCGTACGACAACGTGCTCCACGAGGTCGACGCATTGCCGTCGATCGCGAGCGGCGCCTCGTTGTCGTTCTCGCCCGACTCGCCGAACGGGTCGAACGCGGTGGCGGAGGCGACCCGCACCGGCTTCACCGGGTTGGCGGACGGGGACGCGCTCGGCTGCGGGTTCGCGCTCGGGGTGTCCTCGCCGCTCTGCAGCCCGAGGAAGAACGCCGCCAGGGCCAGCGCCGCGACCACCGCGACCAGGCCGACCCACAGCAGGGGCCCGCGACGACGGCGTCCGCCCTCGCCCACGTAGTCCGGCGGTGCGCCGACGGCCGGGGGCACCTGCGTGGTCGCGTCGCCGTTGGCGCCTGCACGGGAGGCACCGGGGATGGGCGCGGTCGTGGTCGGGATCCGGGCCGTCGACTCGGTGCCGCCTCCGGCGCCGCCGGCTCGTCCCGGGGGCTGCGCGGCGGTCGCGTCGTCGGCCCACCAGGTGTCGTGCCGGCCGGTGCCGGCCGAGGTGGTCGCGGAGCGGCCGCCGGGTGCGGGGTGCAGGCTGCGCGGCGGGACCACGACCTGGTCGGGGACGTGCAGCCGGCTGGTCTGCTCAGATCCCTGGTCGACGGCGGGGAATGCCGCGGCCTGGGTGGCCTCGGGGTCGTGTACCGGCGCGTCGGTGGCCAGCCGCACGGTGTCGCTGAGCTCGGCGGCAACGGCGCTGGCGTGCCGCAGCGGCTCTGCCTTGTACTGCGGCGGCTCACCGAGGATGCGGTCGCACACCTCGTCGACCTCGCGCGGCACGCCGGCACGGACCTGCGCGGGGCGCATGATCCGCCCGTGCTCGACCGGGGCGGCGGGCAGCGTGGACTCGGGCCCGCTCGGCCAGCGGGCCACCAGCGAGGCGTACAGGAGGCGCCCGAGCGCACGGACGTCCTCGGCCTCGGCGTCGGCGTGCCTGACCCCGTGCAGCGCGGCGTCGGTGGCCAGGCCGATGATCTTCACACCGCCGGTGTCGGTGACCAGCACGTTCTGGGGGGTGAGCCGCAGGTGGTAGATACCCGCGCTGTGCGCGACGCTGACCGCCTCGGCGACCTCATGCACGATCCACGCGGCCCGGCGGTGGGTGAGTGGGCCGTCGGCGAGGACCAGGTCGAGCGACTCTCCCGGTGCCCACTCCCGCACGACGTAGACGTCGCCGTTCTCCTCTGCGGCGTCGAGCACGCGCAGGAACCGGCCGTCGGTGACCACCGCGGCGCGCCGGGCGGCCTGCACCATGGCCGAGGCGCGGGGGGAGTCGGAAGAGAGGACGTCGACCGCGACGGAGCGCCGCAGCACCTCGTCGACCGCGCGCCACAGGCGAGCGCCGGCCCGCTCGGCGAGCAGGTCCTCGACGCGGTAGCGGCCCGCAAGCTGCCGCCCGGGTTCGACGGTCATGACTGGTGCCGTTCCTCCTGTCCCGTGATAGCGCCCGGTGCCACCTCGCCGATGGTTGATCCGTGCACCATGCTAGGCGTTCCCGGGCGTTGTTCTGTCCTTACCCACCGCGACGCAGCCGTCCAAATGCGGTCCGCATGATGCTGGACACCTCGTCGACCCGGAAAAGCCGCGCGAACAGGACCAACGTTGAGACCGCCATCACCCCGGCGGAGACCAGGATCACCAGCGAGCCGATCTTGTTCTCCGGGTCGACGCCAACCCGGGTGAGCACCTGGACGCCTACCCAGGCCGCGGCCGCGGCCGGCACGCTGGCCAGCGCCAGCCGCAGCACGAACCGCACCAGCACGCGCAGCTGCAGGTCGCCGAGCCGGCGGCGTAGCAGCAGCAGCGAGCAGGTCGCGCCCACCAGGTAGGCGGTGCCGTAGGCGAGCGCGAGCTGGGGCGCCACCTCGGGGTTGAGGGAGGGGTCGGTGAAGAGCAGCGCCGCGCTCACGTTCGTGACCGCGATGACGCACTGCAGGAAGAACGGTGTGCGGGTGTCCTCCAGGGAGTAGAACCCGCGCAGCATCAGGTAGTGCACGGTGAAGAACAGCAGGGCGGGCGCGAAGTACACCAGGGTGTCGCCGAGTGCCGCGCTCTGCCCGGCCCCGGCGCCCCAGCTGAACATGATCACCGCGAGGAACGGGCCGAGGACGGTGAGCACCGCGCAGAACGGCAGGATCACCGCCAGCGAGTGCCGCAGGGTCTGGCTCAGCTCGCGGCCCACCTGCGCCAGCCGACCCTCGGCGGACAGGCTGGACATCTGCGGCAGCGCCGCGGTGGCAAGCGACACCGTGACGATCGCGTGCGGGACCATCAGCAGCAGGTAGGAGTAGCTGTAGGCGGTGTAGCCGCTGCTGGCCTGGCCGGTCAGGGCGCCGGTGGCGGAGGCGTTGGTGGCGATCCGGCCGACGACGACGTAGGCGACCTGGTTCACGACCACGAACATCACGGTCCACAGGCCCAGCCGCAGCGTGTGCCCGAGCCCGGCCCCGCGGAAGTCGAACCGCGCCCGGTAGCGCACACCCGCCTTGTGCAGATACGGGATGAGCACGGCGGTCTGCACGGCGATGCCGAGCGTGGAGCCGAGACCCAGCAGCAGCTCCTGACCGGTGGAGTACGCGGCGTCACCGCTGGTGCCGCCGAAGATGACGAGGTACAGGCCGAGCACCACGATCGCGACCAGGTTGTTGGCGATCGGCGCCCACATCATCGGCCCGAAGCTGCGGCGGGCGTTCAGCACCTGGCCGACCAGCACGAACACGCCGTAGAAGAACACCTGCGGCAGGCAGTAGCGGGCGAAGTCGATCAGCGACTCGGCCTGCGCCTCCAGACCCGGGGCGAACATCTGGTCGCCGGTCAGCAGCCGCATCACCGCCGGGGCCGCGGCCACCAGCACGGCGGTCACCCCGGCGAGGAAGATCCCGCTGAGGGTGAGGATGCGGTTGATGTACGCCGCCCCACCGTCGGCGTCGGACCGCATCGCGCGCACGATCTGCGGGACCAGCACCGTGTTGAACACGCCCCCGGCCACCAGGATGTAGACCATGTTCGGGACGGTGTTGGCGTAGTTGAAGATGTCTGCGTGCAGCCCGGTGACGCCGACCGCGGCCGCCACCATCGCGGTGCGCACGAACCCGACCAGCCGGGACACCATGGTCCCCGCGGCCATGACCGCGCTGGAGCGGAGCAGACCGGAGCCGGTGTCCGCGGCGGCGTCCGGGGTCGTCTCCTCCGCGGCCCGCCCGGCATCGGGACTGGCATCGGGCCCGGCATCGGGCCCGGCACCGGTCCCGGCACCGGTACGGCCGGGCATGGGCTGGGCGGGCGTGGGTTCGGTCAGGTCGGAGCCGGCAGGCCCCGGCTCGGTGGCCTCGGGCTGCCCGGTGGGCGGCTGCCCGAACGGTCGCTCGTTCATCGCGCTCCCCGTGCCCGGCGGCGGTGGCGGCGTACACGGCTGAGGATGCGCCGTCCCGCGGCGATGAACAGCACCGCCGCGCCGACGCCCATGATCACCCAGACCAGCGTGCCGATCTGGGTGGTGCGCACCTGGAACGACGCCCTGGGCCCGAACGGCTTGCCCGCCTGCGTGAGCATGCGCGCGGTCAGGGTGGTGATGCCGACGCCGCGAGAGTTCGTGAGGACGGTGACCGTCACCCGCTGGTCGCGCTGCAGGGTGATCGGGCGGATCGGCGCGACGGTCATCCGCGGGTCGCGCGCGGTCACCGCGAGGTCGACGGTCACCGGGGCGTTGAGCCCGTTGGTGATGGAGATCGGGAAGCGGCCCGAAGCGCTCGACAACGTGACGAAGTTGGGTGCCTCGAGGTCGATGCTGTGGATCATGTCGCGGTTGGCCGTGACGAAGTCGGTGGCGATCTCCCGCCCCGTCTGCCGGTCGTCACGCCAGGCGGCCGAGGACGACAGCCCGAACGCCTGGTCGCTCCGCACCTGGTTGGCTGCCGGGTTGGCGAGCAGGTCGTCGAGGGTTCGGCTGGTGCGGCGCAGCCTGCGCACCTTGCCCATGATCCCCGGGCCGAGCTCGCGGTTCGCCGCGCTCGGGGAGTACTCGAGTCCCCCGTGGTAGGTGGGGTGCGGCGCGTTGAGCAGGGCGCTCGCGCTCACCTGGCGGATCCAGGGCACCTGCAGTCCCTGGAACAGGTCGGCGTCGCGCCATGCCGCGTCGGGCCACCAGCGCGGAGAGGGCATGGCGATCGCGCTGTGGCTCTGCGCGCCCCCGAACAGGGCACGCAGGGCGGTGTTGGCGAGGATCAGCTGACGCCACTGCAACGTCGACTGGCCCGGCTGCGCGCGCAGGCCGGTCCGGCTCCGGTCGGCGGTGACGACCAGGGACGGGGTGGTCGCCGAAGAGCCCGGCGCCGTCGGGCCGGGTGGGCCGGCGCTCCCCACCGGCATGTCCACGACCGCCTTCTCGGGCGGGTGCGTGAACGTGTCGCGCGAGAGCATGGTGACGTCGGCGCTGGCCTCCGCGGCCTTGTCGAGCACGTCCTGGTCGGCGTGCCCGGCGGGCGGCCACATCAGGCCGAGGCGGGCGACGCCCTGGGCGTCGAGGACGCGCGCGCCGGCGCGCGCCGCCCCGCGAAGGCCTGGGCGGATGTCGGAGTGCGCGAGGGAGGCCATGTCGGGGTTGCCGTACGGAACGGCGAGCGCGACGCTGCGGCTGAGGGCGCGGCGGACGAGCCGCATCCAGCTCGCGGCGTCGCGCGCCGAGTCGGAGTCGGCGGGGACCTGGCGCGAGCCCACGGTGAAGCCGTGCGACATCCGGTCGGCGTGGTCGAGGACCGCCGGGTCGACCACCCAGGTGACGGGGTTCTTGCCGGCGCTGGTCCCCAGCTCGGCCAGCATCCGCAGCCGCCCGGTTGGCGCGAACTGCTGGGCCAGTGAGTCGCGGACATACTCCTTGCCGTTCCACGGGACCGGCGCGAACATCGGCCACAGCATCGCCAGGTCGACCTTGGGGACGGCGGCGGCCGGGCTGACCAGCGGCATGAACGTCAGCGTGCGGGCGACCGAGTCGCGCAGCCCGTCGCCGTCGGTGACCCGCAGCTCGGTGCCCACCCAGTACACGCCTGCGTCGCCGGAGAGGTGCAGCTGCCGGAACGGGACCGTCACCGAGAACGAGCGCGACTGCCCGGGCGCGATGTCGCCGATGTCGTCGAACGTGCCCGGGGCCAGGATCTGCTCGCCGGCGAAGTCCTTGTAGGGGTCCGCCCGGCTGGCGGCGGCGACCTGGGAGCTGGAGGTGAACGGTGTGCCGGACACCATCATCCCGACCTGGGCGTCCCCCCAGGGCTGGTCGGTGTTGTTGAACACCGTGCCGCTCACCTGGACGGGTGTGCCCGGCTGCAGATACGAGGGCGACAGGTTCTCGATGCTCAGCGGCTGCCGTGCAGGCGCCACCGGCGGCTTCGCCTGCGGCCGCGCCACGCTGGCCCGACCGGCATGTCCGGCCGAGCGTCCCGGGTCCGCCTGAGCAGGCGCCATCGCTGCCACGACCAGGCAGCACACGACGGCGACCACAGTGCCGAGTAGTCGTGCTGCCCGGCTCACAGCAGGTCCGGGGCTGCCGGGCTCGGGCGGATCACGCCTGCATGCTAACGAGGTGTTCACCATCGTCGGGCGGGGCGTTCGCCGTGTCGACAACGCCCTCATAGAGTGGGTAGCCGTGCCCGAACACCCCCAGCCCGATGATCGCCACGGCGACGCGCAGCGCAGAGCAGTCGCGTCGCTGCTGCAGCTTGCGCCGGTGATCGACGAGCTGGGCAAGCGGTTCGCCGACGAGGGTCAGGAGATCGCCCTGGTGGGCGGTCCCGTGCGCGACGCGCTGCTCGGACGCGAGCCGATCCGCGACCTCGACTTCACCACGACGGCCCGGCCCGAGACCATCGAGGGCCTGGTCCGTGGCTGGGCCGCCGCGGTCTGGGACATGGGCCGCGACTTCGGCACCATCGGGTGCCAGAAGGGGCCCTTCCGGCTCGAGATCACCACATACCGGGCCGACTCCTACGACCCGTCGTCGCGCAAGCCGCAGGTGGTCTACGGCGACTCGCTCGAGGGCGACCTGGTGCGCCGCGACTTCACCGTCAACGCGATGGCCCTTGCGCTGCCGGCATGGGAGTTCGTCGACCCGCACGGGGGGCTGGACGACCTGACCACGAAGGTGCTGCGTACGCCGAGCAGGCCCGAGCGGTCTTTCGCCGACGACCCGCTCCGGATGCTGCGCGCGGCACGCTTCACCTCCCAGCTCGGCTTCGAGGTCGACCGTGGGGTGGTCGACGCGATGCAGGACATGGCCGCGCGGCTCGGCATCGTCTCGGTCGAGCGGATCCGCGACGAGCTGGTCAAGCTGATCTGCGGGGACCACCCGCGGCTGGGACTCTCGCTGCTGGTGCACACCCACCTCGCCGACCAGATCCTGCCCGAGCTGCCGGCGCTGCGGCTCGAACGTGACGAGCACCACCGCCACAAGGACGTCTACGAGCACACGCTCACCGTGCTGGAGCAGGCGATCGAGCTCGAGCCGCGGCTGCCGTTCGACCCGCCGGACGTCATCGTCCGGATGGCCGCGCTGATGCACGACATCGGCAAGCCGCGGACGCGCCGCTACCACACCGACGGCTCGGTGACCTTCCACCACCACGACGTCGTCGGCGCGAAGATGGTCCGCAAGCGGATGAAGGCGCTGCGGTTCTCCAACGACGACACCGAGGCGGTCAGCAAGCTGGTCGGGCTGCACCTGCGCTTCCACGGCTACGGCACCGGCGAGTGGACCGACTCGGCCGTGCGCCGGTACGTGCGCGACGCGGGCGACCAGCTCGAGCGGCTGCACGTGCTCACCCGCGCCGACTGCACCACGCGCAACCGGCGCAAGGCCGAGCGGCTTCGGCAGACCTATGACGACCTCGAGGCGCGCATCGAGCGGCTGGCCGCCGAGGAGGAGCTGAACGCGATGCGGCCCGACCTCGACGGCAACCAGATCATGCAGGCCCTCGGCATCAAGCCGGGGCCCGAGGTGGGGGAGGCCTACCGCTACCTGCTGGACCTGCGGATCGAGCACGGCCCGCTCGGCGAGGCCCGCGCCCGCGAGGAGCTGGTCGCCTGGTGGGAGTCCCGCGACACCTGAGCGCCCGGAACTATGGCGCGTCACGCGTGGACGGGTTGACGCCTCACGCCCTGAGAGGTGGTCAGGGGCAGCGACCAGTGGTGACGCGTCAGGTTGTCTGCAGCCGCGGCGTCAGTCCGTCTCGGGCAGGCCGTCCGAGCGCGGCCGCCGGACCGCCGAGGGGCGCTGGCGGGTGTGGATGTGCCAGTAGGTCGCGGCGGTGGCGGCGTACCCGAGCGCGATGAACCCGAGCGCGGCGTAGGACTTGCCGTTCAACGGCAGGATGAACGCGCCCACGGTGGCCGCGGCGACGAACGCGACGTTGAAGATCACGTCGTACAGCGAGAACACCCGGCCGCGGAAGGCGTCGTCCACCCACTCCTGCACCAGCGTGTCCACGCTGATCTTGATGCCCTGCGAGACCAGACCGAGTGCGAACGCCGCCACCAGCAGGGTCGGCTCGGTGTAGAACGCGCCGGGCACGACCTGCACGATGGCCGCGGTCACCAGCAGACCCGTGACCCACGCCTGCAGCGACCACCGGCTGGTGGCCAGCGGGGTCACCAGCGCCGCGGACACGAACCCCGCACCGGACACCGTGACCGCGATCGCCAGCCCGGCGAACCCGGCGTCGGGCTGGGTCGGCGGGTTGAAGTACGCCCGGTACAGCAGGATGGTCGCCACGGTCGAGACGCCGTAGAAGAAGCGGTGCGACCCGATCGCGAGCAGGCCGTCCGCGGCCTCGCGGCGCTCGCGCAGGTGCCGGAGCCCGTCGACCAGGCCGACCATGATGTGCCGCACGTGCTCGCTCACGGTCGGCCGGAGCGGGTCGAAGTCCGGGCCGAGGGCCCTGCGGCCGATCAGCAGCGCCAGCCCGCTCGCACCCGCGTACAGCACGGACGCGACCACCAGCACCGCCACGTCCCCGAACCCGGTGCGGTTCTCCACCAGCTCGCGCAGCGCGCCGCCGCCGAGGAAGCCGAGCAGGAACGCGAACGTGCCCGCCGTCGGCGTGACCGAGTTGGCCATCACCAGCCGGTCCTCGTCCACCACGTGCGGCAGCGCCGCCGACAGCGCCGCCAGCAGGAACCGGTTGACCGACAGCGCAGCGAGCACGACCAGGAAGAACCACGGCCCCGCCAGCCCGGCCGCGACCATCCCCGCCAGCACCAGCAGCAGCGCCGTGCGGATCAGGTTGGACCAGACCAGGATCTGCCGCCGCGACCAGCGGTCGATCAGCACGCCGGTGAACGGCCCCAGCACGCTGAACGGCAGCAGCACCACCGCGAACGACGCCGCGATGGCCTGCGGCGAGGTCTGCCGCTCGGGTGAGAACAGCACATATGCCGCCAGCGCTACCTGGAAGACCCCGTCGCTGAACTGGCTGGCCACGCGCACGGAGAAGAGCCGCCGGAAGCCTCGGCCCCGCAGCAGCAGCCTCAGGTCCCGGATCGCCCGCATGTGTCCTCACGTGAAAGAGCCGCCCCCCGATGTTCCCAGGCCGGGAAAACGACGGGAGGCGGCCCCTATGCGTACCGCTCGGCGGCGGCTCGGCAGGGCCCCGCTCGCGGCTGCTACTTGTCGTCGTCGCCGCGGATGAAGGCCTCCACGAGCGCGCGACCCTCGTCGTCGGGGCGCTGCACGGGCGGCGACTTCATCAGGTACGACGACGCCGACAGGATCGGGCCCCCGAGGCCGCGGTCCTTCGCGATCTTCGCCGCCCGGATCGCGTCGATGATGATGCCCGCCGAGTTGGGGGAGTCCCAGACCTCGAGCTTGTACTCCAGGTTCAGCGGCACGTCACCGAAGGCGCGACCCTCCAGCCGGACGTAGGCCCACTTGCGGTCGTCGAGCCACTGCACGTAGTCGGACGGGCCGATGTGCACGTTGCGCGCGCCGAGGTCGTGGGACAGGTTGCTGGTGACCGCCCGGGTCTTCGACACCTTCTTGGACTCCAGCCGCTCACGCTCGAGCATGTTCTTGAAGTCCATGTTGCCGCCGACGTTGAGCTGGTAGGTGCGGTCCAGGACCACGCCGCGGTCCTGGAACAGCCGGGCCAGCACCCGGTGGGTGATGGTGGCGCCCACCTGCGACTTGATGTCGTCGCCGATGATCGGCACCCCCGCCTTCTCGAACTTGGCCGCCCACTCCGGGTCGGAGGCGATGAACACCGGCAGCGCGTTGACGAACGCGACGCCGGCGTCGATGGCGCACTGGGCGTAGAACTTGTCGGCCTGCTCCGAGCCCACCGGCAGGTAGGACACCAGCACGTCGACCTCGGCGTCCTTGAGCACCTGAACGACGTCGACCGGCTCGGTGTCGTCCTCCTCGATCGTCTCGCGGTAGTAGCGGCCGAGACCGTCGAGCGTGTGGCCGCGCTGCACGGGGACGCCCAGCGGAGGCACGTCGCAGAACTTGATGGTGTTGTTCTCGCTGGCGATGATCGCCTCGGACAGGTCGAAGCCGACCTTCTTGGCGTCGACGTCGAACGCGGCGACGAACTGCACGTCACTGACGTGGTAGTCCCCGAAGGTCACATGCATGAGACCGGGGACGGAGCCGGCCGGGTCGGCGTCACGGTAGTAGTGGACTCCCTGGACCAGTGACGCCGCGCAGTTGCCCACGCCGACGATGGCTACACGAACCGAACCCATCGGGTCTCCTCATTCCTCACGGTTTTCACGGGTACGACGGACGGTCGGGGCATGCCGCGACCGCTCGTCGTCGATCAGGTCTTTCAGCCAGGACACCTCGCGCTCGACCGACTCGAGCCCGTGGCGCTGGAGCTCGAGGGTGTAGGCGTCGACGCGCTCGCGGCTGCGCGCGAACGACCCGCGCAGGCGCTCGAGCCGCTCCTCCATCCGGGTGCGTCGGCCCTCGAGGATGCGCATGCGCGTCTCGACGTCGGTCTTGGCGAAGAACGCGAAGTGCACCCCGAAGCTGTCGTCCTCCCAGGACGAAGGGCCGCCCTGGGTCATCAGGTTCTCGAACCGCTCCTTGCCCTCGGCGGTGAGCTTGTAGACGATCTTCGCTCGCCGTCCGGTGGCGGTCTTGGCGGTCGCCGCGGACCGCACGCCCGAGCGGCTGCTCGCGGTGCGACCGGGCCGGGTGCCCGCCGACCGTCCGCCGGCGCCGCCATCGCCGGCGTCCGCAGCAGCGTCCTCCTCGCCGGGAGGGACGTCCTCGGTGAGCCAGCCCGCACGGCGCATCTGCTTCAGAGCGGGGTAGAGCGAGCCGTACGACAGCACCCGCCCCCAGCCCAGCAGTGCCGACACCCGCTTGCGCAGCTCGTAGCCGTGCATCGGCGACTCGTGCAGCAGCCCGAGCACCGCGAGCTCGACGGCACCACCGCGCTTGGCCACGGGAGGTCCTCTCGTCCGGTAGGGGCTGCTCGGAGGTACGGTTTGCGACGCAACGATGCATCGACCGCACGTATCGAAATGATACATCGGGTCGACAACCAGGTGTCCGGGACATGTCCGGCGCACGGCGCCGACGTCAATGCACGGCCGCGCTGCCGAAGCCGTACCGGACAGCTCCCGCGCCGGCGACGGTGCGGTGCTGACGCCGTGCCACGGTCGCGTTACCCACCGTCGCCGCAGTGGCCTGCAGGTGACTCCCTCGGCGTGAGGAGGCTCACGACCGTCGCGCTCGGTGGGTGCTCGGATTCCCCCGCGCGTGCTCGACCCCTTACCCTCACTTGCTGGACAAGTGGGCCTCGCACCCGGCCAGCCGCCGTCCCCGGTGGTCGTCTGCGCGTGCGGTGCCGACCCGGTAGATGGTGCAGGAGAGAGACGACACGATGCCCGGAGCCCGTAAACGCGACGTGCGCGCCGAGCGCGCCGAGCTCGACGCGCGCACGGGACGGTCGTCCACACCGAGAAGGGGACGGTCGTCCACAGCGCGAAAGGGACGGTCGTCGATACCGCGGAGGGTGCTGCGCTGGCTCCTGCTGCTCGGTCTGTTCGGGTTCATCCTCGGCGCGGGCACGTTCGCGCTGGCCTACACCCTCATCGACCTGCCCAGCCCGAACGAGGCGTTCCAGGCTCAGACCACCAAGGTCTTCTACTCCGACGGCAAGCACAAGATCGGCACCTTCGACATCCAGAACCGTGACTCGATCCCGTTGTCGAAGGTTCCGCAGCACGTGCAGGACGCGGTGGTCGCCGCGGAGAACCGCGACTTCTGGACCGATAAGGGCATCGACCCCACCGGGATCATGCGGGCGGCGTACTCCAACCTGCGCGGCGGCTCGACGCAGGGCGCATCGACCATCACCCAGCAGTACGTCAAGAACCTGTACCTGACCCAGGAGCAGACCTACAGCCGCAAGTTCAAAGAGATCATCCTGGCGATCAAGGTCGACCAGCAGCTGACGAAGGACCAGATCCTTCAGGGCTACCTCAACACGATCTACTTCGGCCGCGGCGCCTACGGCATCCAGGCGGCGGCGCACGCCTTCTTCAACGAGCCGGCCAAGCAGCTCACCGTCCGTCAGGGTGCGGTGCTGGCCGCGATCCTCAACAGCCCCGGCGGGCTCGACCCGGCTCTCGACAAGGACAACCGGCCCGAGCTGCTGTCGCGCTACCAGTACGTGCTCGGCGGTATGGCCGACATGGGCACGCTGCCCGCGGCCAAGGCCGAGAAGCTGGGGCGGCACCTGCCGAAGCTGGCCGAGTACGCCGACACCGGCAACAGCCTGGCCGGGCAGAAGGGCTTCATGCTCGACCTGGTGAAGGACAAGCTCGCAGAGCAGGGCTTCACCAACGACGAGATCTACGGCGGCGGCCTCAAGGTCGTCACCACCTTCGACTGGCAGGCGCAGCAGGCCGCGCAGGCCGCTGTGCGCGACGTGGCTCCGGACGGTCTCAAGGACCTGCACATCGGCATCGCCTCCGTCGAACCGGGCACCGGCGCGCTGCGGGCCATGTACGGCGGGCGCAACTACATCCAGAGCCAGCTGAACTGGGCGACGCTGGGCGGCCAGCCCGGCTCCTCGTTCAAGGCGTTCGCGCTCGCCGCGGGTCTGCGGGCCGGGTTCACGTTGGACGACTCCTACTTCGACGGCGACTCGCCGTACGACCTGCCCGTCGGCGGAGAGGTCGAGAACCAGGGCAACGAGGACTACGGCCCGGTGTCACTGCAGGAGGCGACCACGCGGTCGATCAACACCGCCTACGTCGACATGACCCTGCAGATGCACCACGGCCCGGAGAAGGTGATCCGGGCGGCCAAGGACGCGGGCGTCAACCAGGACCCCGACGACCCGCTGCAGCCGGTCGGCGGTGTCGCGCTGGGCGCCTACAACATCCCGGCTGTCGAGATGGCCGAGGGCTACGCGACCTTCGCCGACAACGGCGAGCAGGCCGACTGGTACGTCCTGCAGAAGGTCACCGACTCCAACGGCACGGTGCGGCTCAGGCACAAGCAGCAGACCAAACGCGCCTTCTCACCGGCGGTCGCCTCGAACGTGACCGCGGGCCTGCGCCAGGTCGTGGACGACCCGAACGGCACCGGCTACTCGAGCCTGCTGCCGTTCCCCCGTCCGGCCGCGGGCAAGACGGGCACCGCGACCAACGACGCCGGTGAGGTGTCGTCGTCGTGGTTCGTCGGCTACACGCCCCAGCTGGCGACAGCGGTGATGTACGTGCGCGGCGACGGCAACGACGACCTGCGCGGCTACCTCAACCCGTTCTACGGCGGCGAGTACCCCGCGCAGACCTGGACCGCGATGATGACCGAGGCCCTGAAGGGCAAGCCGATCGAAGGGTTCCCGGACCCGGTCAACCTCCAGGAGCTGCTCCAGTCGACGGTGTCACCGTCGCCGACACCGACGTACACGCCGACGCCGACGCCGACCGAGACGCCGACGGAGCAGCCGACGCCCACCGAGAAGCCGAGCCCGACGGAGCAGCCGACGCCCACCGAGCAGCCGAGCCCGACGAGCGAGCCATCTCCTCAGCCGAGCTCGCAGCCCTCGCCGTCCAACGAGCCGTGCCTGCCGCCCCTGTGCAACGGAAACGGCGGTGGCGGCGGCCACGGCAACGGGAACGGCAACGGCGCCGCCTCCAGCCCGTCCAGCTCGAGCTCACCCAGCGGCTAGCCAGTGCCGCAGCGGTGTACCGGCCGGCCGGCCCCCGAGGTGGTCGCGCCGACGCATGAGGACCCTCTGGTCCAGACCCTGAGCCCGGTCGTCGGCGGTCCCCGAGGCGCGCACGCCGGCCGTTCCTGGTGGACACCGCTGCGCGTGCTGCTGGTGATGGTCACGCTGACCTTCGCGCTCGGCATGGTGCAGAAGGCACCCTGTGCTGCGGACGCGTGGCAGAACGGCACGGTCCGCTATACCCAGATGTGCTACAGCGACATCCCGTACCTCTACTCCGGGCGCGGGTTCGCCGAGCAGATACCGCCCTACGCCAACAACGGCGGGCGGTACGAGTACCTGGAGTACCCGGTGCTCACCGGCGCGTTCGCATACGGCGCTGCGGTGGTGACGCACACGCTGTTCGGGCGGCCCGACACCGCGGGCGAGTCGGTGGCCCAGGTGGCGTCCAACCCGAAGGTGCGCAGCAACATCGTCCCGTACACGATGGTCAACGCCGTCATGCTGTTCGCGTGCGCACTGGTGGCGGTGTGGGCGCTGGCCGGCGTCCACCGGCGACGACCGTGGGACGCGGCCCTGTTCGCGCTCGCGCCCGCGCTGCCGCTGGCCGCGCTGATCAACTGGGACCTGCTGGTGGTGGCGCTGCTCGCCACCGCCCTGCTGGCCTGGTCGCGATCACGGCCGCTGCTCGCCGGAGTCCTGCTGGGGCTCGGGACCGCGGCCAAGCTGTTCCCGCTGTTCGTGCTCGGCCCGCTGTTCGTGCTGTGCCTGCGCGCACGACGCATGCGCGAGTTCTGGCTGGCGCTGGCCGGGGCCGCGGTCGCATGGCTGGCAACGAACCTGCCGGTCGCGCTGGCGAACTTCCCCGGCTGGGCGCGGTTCTGGAGCTTCAACGCCGAGCGGGGTCCGGACCTGGGCTCGCTCTGGTACGCCTGGACGCTCGCCGGGCACGAGGTGTCGGCGACGACGGTCAACGTGGGCTCGTGGGTGCTGTTCGCCGGTGCCTGCGGCGCGATCGCGATGCTGGGGCTGGCGGCGCCGCGCCGCCCGCGGGTGGCCCAGCTCGCGTTCCTGGTGGTCGCGGCGTTCCTGCTGGTGAACAAGGTCTACTCGCCGCAGTACGTGCTGTGGCTGCTGCCGCTGGCCGCGCTGGCCCGGCCGCGCTGGCGCGACCTGCTGATCTGGCAGGCCGGCGAGATCATCTACTTCGGCGCGATCTGGCTGCAGCTGTCCGGCGACCTCGCGCCCGCGGCCAGCGACGCGGTGCCGACGCCCTACGTGCTGGCGATCCTCGTCCGCGTCGCCGCGCAGCTGTGGCTGGTCGGCCTGGTGGTGCGCGACATCCTGCGGCCCTGGCACGACCCCGTACGTGCCGACGGCCTGACCGACGACCCCGCCGGAGGGGTCCTCGACCAGACCCCCGACCTGACCGGGGAGCCGGTCCTGTCCCCGCGGTGACGCGGCCTCAGACTGTGGTGGGGCGTCAGCGCGTCGCCGCCCGAGTGAAGACGAACTGACGCGTCACGCGTGAACGGTGGGGGTGAGGCATTCACGCGATGCGGTGGGGCGTCAATTTGTCGCGTCCGGGGTGCAGATAGTTTGACGCGTCACGAGGTAAAGACCAAGAAACTTCGGCGCGTCACGAGTTTTGGGGGCGGGCTGTCGGGTCAGGAGACGACGACGCGGTCGAAGTGCGTCGTGGTGAACCGCACGTCCAGTCCGATCTCGTCGCCGACCGCGGGCACCGCGGTCCCGTCGGGCACGAACAGCATGCTCACCTGCATGTGCGGCGGCTCGACGAACCAGCGCTGCTTGCCACCGACCCGGAACGGCGACAGCGCCAGCCCGGCGGCGTCGAGACTGCCGCGGGCTGCGGTCACGGCCCGGGACCGCAGCGACGTCCCCGCGGTGGGCGCCTCGAGCCCGACGCCGTGCGCGGTGCCGCCGGACACCACCAGCACGTGCCCGCTGCGGGGGAGTCGCCGCTGGCGGTAGCCGACACGGTCGCCGGCACCGACGGCGTGTACGTCGAGCACGGTCGCGCGCGGGTACAGCGCCCCGCGGTCACCGAGCCACAGCGCGGTGCCGATGCGGGGCCGCAGCCGCACTCCGGGGTGCCGGCCGCCGACGTCGGCGATCTCGGCGTCGCTCAGGTGCGAGACGTAGACCTGCCGGCCCACCCCGAGGTCGCGTGCGACCGCGAGCCAGCGCTCGGTCTCGGCCACGTGCGCGGGGGCGGCGCGCGCGGCCGACCGGCCGGTGGGCATCGGCAGGTGCAGTGCGAGGCCCTCGACCGTCACGCCGGACAGGTCCAGGCCGCGCAGGTCGTCCGGCGTCATCCCGTGGCGGCGCATGGAGGTCAGGCCCTCGAGCAGGACCCGCGGCCGGTCTGCCCGGCCGCTGCCGCCGGTCGCGGCCAGCGCCTTCAGGTCCTCGGCCCGGCCGACCGTGTGGACCAGGCGGCTGTCGTGCGGTGCCCGCGAGAACGGCCGCCACGGCGCGAGCACGAGCACGTCGCCGGGGAAGCGCTTCAGCGCCTCCGGCGCCTCGTCGTAGGTGCCCACCGCCATCTGGTCGCAGTCGAGCCACTCCGCCCGCCGGGCCAGCCGGGGCACGCCGAAGCCGTATCCGTTGCCCTTGGCCACCGGCACGATGCCGGGATGGGCGTCGGTGACCACACGCAGGTGCGCGCGCCAGCGGTCGCCGTCGACGTACAGGCTGAGCGACATCCCCGGCGGCCCGTCAGCGCCGGCGCATGTAGAGGTCGAACGCCTTGTACAGCAGCCGCGACACCGGCAGATCCCACTCGCCGACGTACTCGACCGCCTCGCCGCCGGTGCCGACCTTGAACTGGATCAGCCCGAAGTGCGAGTCGCTCTCGTCCAGGGTGTCGGTGATCCCGCGCAGGTCGTACACCGACGCCCCGGCGGCCAGCGCGTCCTGGATCATCCGCCACTGCACGGCGTTGGACCCGCGTACGTCGCGCTTCTCGGTGGTCGAGGCGCCGTAGGAGTACCACGTGTGGTCGCCCACCCGCACCCATGTGGTCGCGGCGACCAGGTCGCCCTCGTGGTGGGCCAGGTAGAGGCGGATGCGGTCGGGGTCCTCGGCCAGCAGCACCTCGAACATCTTCTGGAAGTACGACAGCGGCCGCGGAGTGAACCCGTCGCGCTTGGCGGTCTCGGCGTAGATGCGGTGGAACTCGGGTAGATCGTCAGGTCCTCCGCGCGTGACCTCGACGCCGCTCTTGGCCGCCTTCTTGATGTTGCGCCGCCACTGCTGGTTCATCGACGTCAGGACGTCGTCCTCGCCGCGGCCGGTGAGCGGGATCTGGAAGACGTACTGCGGCTGGCCGATGCTGAAGCCGTCCTCCGCGGCGAGCGGGCGCCAGCCGCCGCTGCGCAGCAGGTCGCGCACGTGGGTGCCGGTCGCGTCGGTGTTGTCGGCCGGCACGTCGCCGAGCCGGCGCGCGGTGCCGTCGGCGATGGCCTGCTTCACGGTGGCGGCGCTCCAGCGCCGGGTGACCACCGGCGGGCCCATCCGGATCCCGAACGCCCCGCGCTCACGCAGGTGCTGCGTCATCGCGGCCAGCCAGGCCTCGAGGTCGTCGGCCGCCCAGTCGATGACCGGGCCCTCGGGCAGGTAGGCCAGGTACCGCTTCAGCCGCGGCAGCTGCCGGTAGAGCACCAGCGCCGCGCCGACCAGCCGGCCTGCGCCGTCGTGCCAGCCGATCGACTCCCGGCGCCACTCGCTCTTGAGCACGCCCCACGCCGGTGTCTGCAGGAAGCTGGCGCTGTCGCGCGACTGCAGGAAGGCGAGGTGCTCGTCCGGGGAGATCTCGCGGACGGTGAGCGTGGAGGTGGTGGCCGGTGCAGTCACGCGCGACAGGCTAACGTCCCGCCGGTCGCACGCCGCGCACGGCGCAGCCGGTGGGGGTCAGCGTGCCCCGGCCGCCGCCTACCCGTCGGCGGGGTAGAGAAGGTAGCGGCTGCGGGTGGCCCGGAAGTCGTGGAGATCTGACTGCCACCCGGCCACGACCTCGTCGGCGTCGGCCCCTCTGTCGATCGCCCGGCGTACCTGGTCGGAGCCGGTCAGCAGGTCGATCCAGAACGGCGCCGACGTCTCGCGCCAGGCGAACTTCCTCGGGTAGAGCCGACGGGCGTTGACGATCATCGCGATCGCGGTGTGGATCGCGTCGAACCTCTCGCGGTCGGTCACGTGCAGCTGCAGCCCGCCGCAGGTGTGGTTGACGTACTTGGAGTAGGTGGGCACGAAATAGGCCTCGCGGAAGTCCACTCCGGGCAGGTCCTGGCGGCCCAGGGCAGCCGCCCAGCGGTAGTCGACGTACGGCGCGCCGACCAGCTCGAACGGACGGGTCGTTCCCCGTCCCTCGGAGATGTTGGTCGCCTCGAACAGGCACGTGCCGGGATAGACGACCGCGGTGTCCAGCGTGGGCATGCTCGGCGACGGCATCACCCACGGCTGCCCGGTCTGGTCGTGGAACATCGTCCGGCGCCACCCCTGCATCCGCGACACGGCGAGGTCGACGCGGCCGGCGGCGGTGTGGTCCGCGGGGAGGAACTCGGCGTTGAACAGGCCGGCGAGCTCGCCGACGGTCATGCCGTGCTGCTGCGAGATCGGCTTGAGGCCGACGAACGTCTCGTACGCCGGGTGGACCACCGGCCCGTACGCCGCGCGTCCGGTGATCGGGTTGGGCCGGTCGAGCACCACGAACCTCACCCCGGCCCGCGAGGCCGCGACCATGCAGTCGTACATCGTCCAGATGTAGGTGAAGAAGCGCGCCCCGACGTCCTGGATGTCGAACATGACGGTGTCGACCCGCGCGTCGCGGAACATGCGCGCGATCTGCGTCGGGCTCTTGCCGTAGGTGTCGTAGACGGGCAGACCGGTGCGCTTGTCGGTGAAGGAGCCCTCGGGCCCGGTTCGCGCGCTGCCGCGGAAGCCGTGCTCGGGCCCGAACGCCGCGACCAGGTCGACCTTCCCCGATGCGGCCATCACGTCGACCTCGTGCCGCAGGTCCGGCACGACACCGGTCGGGTTGGACAGCATCCCGACCCGCTGTCCGCGCACCAGCGCGTAGCCGTCGTCGGCGAGCACCTCGAACCCGGTGCGCACCGGTGCGGCCGCCGGTGCGGCCGCGGCAGTCGGGGCCCGGACCGAGGAGGTCCCGGTGGCGCCGCACGACTGCGGCAGCAGCGACGCCCCGGCGACTCCGGTGGCGGTCGCGGTCGTGCGCAGGAAGGACCGACGATCCACGCCTCAGTATGTCTGCCCGGCCCCGAACGGGTACAGCGGCGTCGACGGGTCGTCTGCCGACGGGATCGTCACCGGCAGCGTGCCCGACGGCGCCACCTCGCCGAACAGCACCCGCGCCAGCGACCGCAGCGAGACCCCGGTGTAGCCGTAGGTCGCCAGGTAGGCCGGGACGCCGGGGAACGCGGCGATGTCGTACGGGTCGCGTGCCGCCACCGCGATGACCGGCTTGCCGGTCGCGGTCAGGCGGCGCACCAGGTCCGCCTGGCCGGCGTTGGCCTCGCGTGACGCGCCGTTGGTGACGACGACGGTGAGGTCGTGCTGCTGCGCCTGCGCGACCGCGGCCTCGACGTCGGCGGCGGTCGGGTTGCTGCCGGTCTCGTCGACGTCGGCGGTCAGCCCGCGCCTGCGGATCTCGTCGGCCACCGTGGCGGTGGTGCTCACGCCCCAGCCGGTGACGAACGCGCTCCGGCCGGACCCGGGCGTCAGCGGCAGCGTGCCGCCGTCGTTCTTCAGCAGGGTGACGGTCCGGTCGGTGATGTCCTGGGCCGCGGCGTAGTGCTCGGATGTGCCGACCCGGTGGGGTACGGCCGACTGGTCGACGAACGGGTTCTGCACCAGGCCGAGGTCCCACTTCAGCGCGAGGATGCGGCGCAGCGAGGTGTCGATGCGCTTCTCCTCGATCTCGCCGGACCGCACTGCCTTGAGCACCGAGTCGTAGGCGAGCCGGAAGTCCGGCGGCATCAGCAGCATGTCGACGCCCGCCTTGAGCGCGAGCACCGGAACCCGGTCGTCGCCGTACTTGTCGCGTACACCCTGCATGGTCAGCGCGTCGGTGATCACCACGCCGTCGTAGCCCATCTCGTTGCGCAGGATGCCCGTGATGATCGGCTTTGACAGCGTGGCCGGGTCGCCGGACGGGTCCAGGGCCGGCACCACGATGTGCGCGGTCATGATCGCCTTGATGCCGGAGTCGATCGCGGCCTGGAACGGCGGCCGGTCGATGCGCTCCCACTCCTCGCGGGTGTGGTCGATGACCGGCAGGCCGGTGTGGCTGTCGGTCGCGGTGTCACCGTGGCCGGGGAAGTGCTTGCTCGCGGCGGCGATGCCCGCGCCCTGGTAGCCGTGCACCTGGGCGGTGACCATCCGGGCGGCCAGGCCCGGGTCCTCGCTGAACGAGCGGACGCCGATGACGGGGTTCTGCGGGTTCACGTTGACGTCGGCGACGGGGGCGAAGTCCCAGTTGATGCCCAGGGCGTCGAGCTCGTCGCCGCTGATGCCGGCGGCGGTACGCGCGTCGTCGGTGCTGCGGCCGGCGCCGAGCGCCATGTTCCCGGGCCACTCGGTGGCGGGCGGGCCGACGCGGGCGACGATGCCGCCCTCCTGGTCGGTGGCGACCAGCTCGGGGATCCCGAGCCGGTCGTCGGCCGCGGCCTGCTGGACCCCGTTGGACAGGCCGGCGATCTGCTGGGGGTTGTTCACGTTGTTGGACCAGGCGAAGTAGATGACCCCGCCCAGGTGGTAGCGGTCCACGAGCTGTGCGGCGTTGTCGACGCCGTACGCCGCCTGGTTGGCCGCGACGTCGGCCGGCGCCTGGGTGTCCGCCGTCTCGCCGTAGGCCTGCGTCATGAACAGCTGGCCGACCTTCTCCCGCAGGCTCATCCGGTCGACCTGCTGGGCGATCCACCTTGCCCTGGGGTCGCCGCCGGGCTTGCCGGAGGCAGTGCTCACGGGCGTCAGTGTGACGGACAGGACGACGGCGCCGACCAGGATGGAACAGCCGAGCGCGCGGACCGGGTGCGCGATACGCATGAGGTGACTCCCGCCGTGCGAGGTGACGTCGCACGCCGTGGGTCTCGGCGTCGCCCGGTCACCGACACCGGTGGAGTCTTGCCGTCTCGGGGAAGCGTGGTCAAGGGTTTTTGTGACGTTATGTGTGGATGTCGTCACCGAACGTCATGACCCTCGGCACAGCTGTACGACCTGGCGCAGACGCGGAGGTGGCGGCGTCGGCGGCGTCAGCCGAGGTGCTTGCGCAGCCAGGCGATGTCGTCGGCCTGACCCTCGGCGGGGGTCTCGACGACGACCGGCGCCCCGGCGTCGCGGACGACGCCGACCAGGGTGTCGGTGTCGATCAGGCCCTGGCCGAGGTTGGTGTGCCGGTCGGCGCCGGAGCCGAACTCGTCGCGCGAGTCGTTGGCGTGCACCAGGTCGATGCGACCGGTGATCGCCCGCACGCGTTCGACCACGCCGGCCAGATCCTCGCCGCTGGCATGGGCGTGGCAGGTGTCGAGGCAGAACCCGACCCGGTCGTGGCCGTCGGCCTCGGCGATGGCCTCCCAGACGCGGGCGATGCTGTCGAGGTAGCGGGCCATCGCGTTGTCGCCGCCGGCGGTGTTCTCGATCAGCAGCGGCAGCTTGATGTCGAGCCGTTCGACGCACTTGCGCCAGTTGTCGTAGCCGACCGCGGGGTCGTCGCTCTTCAGCACGTGGCCGCCGTGCACGACCAGCCCCTTGGCGCCGACCTCGGCGGCGGCGTCGACCTGCTGCTGCAGCAGCTTGCGGCTCGGGATTCGGATGCGGTTGTTGGTGGTGGCGACGTTGAGGACGTACGGCGCGTGGACGTACAGGTCGACGCCCGCCTCCGCGGCCGCGGAGCGCAGGGCATCGGCGCCCCCGGCGAACTCGACCTTGGGGCCCTTCCACCCCTGCGGGTCTCCGAGGAAGAACTGCGCCACCTCGCCGTCGCGCGCCCGGACCTGCGCGACCGGGTCGTGCTGGTCGACGTGGGCACCGATGCGGAGGGGCGAGCTCATGGCGGTCAGCCTACGACCCGCCGCCGACGTCGGATCAGCGCCCGATCAGCGCCCGATCAGAGCCCGGGAGCCGGGAACAGGCCGCCGTTGGCGAGGTTGAGCGCGAAGCCGAGCGCGCTGCCGATGAGGCCGACCACGATGATCCACCGCTCGCCGCGGGTCTTGGAGATGAACTGGTCCACGCCCCCGATGACCGCCCCCACCAGGCCCATCCAGCCGCCCGGGATGTGCCAGCCGGGCTGGGTCGCGCACACCAGCGACGCGATCGCCAGACCGAGGCAGACGAACGCGAGGGCGTTCTCCATGGGGTGCCGCTCGCCGTCGGTGTTGAGCCATCGGTTGAGGGGGTGCGGCAGCCGCCCGAGGATTCGTCCGCGGTTGCCGCCATGTGGGTGTGTTGTTGACATTGCCAGCCCTCCGTCCTGAGCCTCCCGCGGCCCGCCCCGGCGCGCAAGGGCCGACCTCATGCCAGGCCTCCCTGCCGACTCCCTTGCTGACACCGCCCGGGGCCGGTGACGACGCCCGTGCGGACGCTGGACTGACCCCGTTCCCGCCCTGGGGACAAGATTTCTTGGGGTGCCGCGGGCGCTGCTAGGCTGGCCCGCGATGGCCCGGCGTACGAGCCGGGCCTTCACACGCTCAAGCCCTCCTGTCACGGAGAGACCGTGACCGCCGAGTCCGAAGGAGGAGATGCGCTGATGCGTAACTACGAAGTCATGGTCATCCTCGACCCCGACCTCGAGGAGCGCACCGTCGCTCCGTCGCTCGACCAGTACCTCACCCTCGTCCGCAACGACGGCGGCAGCGTGGAGAAGGTCGACGTGTGGGGTCGCCGGCGTCTCGCGTACGAGATCGCGAAGAACTCCGAGGCCATCTACGCCGTCATCGACCTGACCGCAGAGCCGGACACGGTCAAGGAGCTCGACCGTCAGCTCGGGCTCAACGAGTCGGTGCTGCGTACTAAGGTCATCCGCCCAGACGTCCACTGACCGCCGCGGGGCCGACACCCCGGTCCGCCTCGCACGGATGCACGAACCAGCAGACAACCGACAGCCCACCTCGTTCGACCCACCATCCTGGGAGGTCTGATGGCCGGCGAGACCGTCATCACCGTCGTTGGCAACCTCACCGACGACCCCGAACTCCGCTTCACTCCCTCGGGGGCCGCGGTCGCCAACTTCACCGTTGCCTCAACCCCGCGCTTCCTCAACAAGCAGACCAACGAGTGGCAGGACGGCGAGGCCATGTTCCTGCGGTGCTCCATCTGGCGGCAGGCGGCCGAGAACGTCGCCGAGTCGCTGCAGAAGGGCACCCGGGTCGTCGTCCAGGGCAGGCTGCGGCAGCGGTCCTTCGAGACCCGCGAGGGCGAGAAGCGCACCGTCATCGAGCTCGAGGTCGACGAGATCGGCCCCAGCCTCCGCTATGCCACCGCCAAGCCGGTCAAGACGTCCCGCGGCGGCGGTGGTGGCGGCGGCTACGGCGGTGGCGGCGGCTACGGCGGCAGCCAGGACAACGACCCGTGGGCCTCGCAGCCGGCGGGCGGCGGTGGCGGCCAGGGCGGCAACGACCCGTGGGCGGCCTCGGGCGGCAGCTCCGACGAGCCGCCGTTCTGACCCGTTCCGGTCCGACCCCTTGCTGGCGGGCTGACACCGCAACAAGGAGCACCAAGCGAACAAGCACTGACAAAAGCATCGACAGGTGCCGGCTCCGTGCCGGCACGACCATTCCGGAACACTCCGGGCTTTCGACAAGGAGAGCACCACAATGGCCAAGGCAGTCGTGCGCAAGCCGAAGAAGAAGGTCTGCGTTTTCTGCAAGGACAAGATCAGCTACGTCGACTACAAGGACACGAACCTGCTGCGGAAGTTCATCTCCGACCGCGGCAAGATCCGTGCCCGACGCGTCACCGGCAACTGCGTGCAGCACCAGCGCGACGTCGCCACCGCGGTGAAGAACGCCCGCGAGGTCGCGCTGCTGCCCTACACGTCCACCGCGCGCTGAGAGGGGTTGAGAAGGCGATGAAGCTCATCCTTCAGCAGGAGGTCTCGGGCCTCGGCTCGGCCGGTGACGTGGTCGAGGTCAAGGACGGCTACGGCCGCAACTACCTCATCCCCCGCGGTGCGGCGATCCGCTGGACGCGCGGCGCCGAGCGGCAGATCGAGTCGATCAGGAAGGCGCGGCAGACCCGCGAGATCCGCGACATCGACACCGCCGAGGACGTGCGCCAGCGGCTGGAGGCGCTCAACGTCCAGCTGCAGGTGCGTGCCGGTGAGTCCGGCCGGCTCTTCGGCGCCGTGACCCCCGCCGACATCGCCGCAGCGGTGAAGAGCTCCGGCGGTCCCGACGTCGACAAGCGCCGGATCGAGGTCGGCAACCCGATCAAGACCCTGGGCGTGCACCAGGTGGCCATCCGCCTGCACGACGAGGTGGCCGCCCAGCTCAACGTCAACGTGATTCCGTCCTGACGAGGCAGCCCGCTACCGGGCAGTAGCAAGGCCACAGAAGGGGCCGCGAGCAGGGCCGTTCCCGCGTCTGCGGGAGCGGCCCTGTCGCACGTTCGGACCGCTCGTGTGCGGTCCGTACACACCCCTCGGGGGTGCGACACGAATCCGTAACGATTGGCTGCCGAAAACGTCTCGCCCCTGTCACACGGGCCCCGAACCGGTAATGATCGGCGGGCGCGTGGACGACTCGCGCTATCCGTGTGCTTTCAAGGAGGAACAGATGCGGACCAAGACACCGTTGCGGTGTGCCGCGGTAGCGGCGACGTTCGCGCTTCTGGCTGCTGCGTGTGGCGGCGGCGGAGGGAATGGCGGGAGCGGGAACTCGGGTTCCGGGGGTGCACCCACCGGTGCCGCGGCCCAGGGTGGCACGCTGACCGCTCAGCTGACGGAGCCCAGCTTCCTGGCTCCGGCTTCGAACTGTTATGAGTCGGAGTGTGGCCAGGTGCTGAACCTGGTCGACGACCCGCTCGTGAGCGTAGACCTCAACAGCGGCGCCCTGAAGTTCGACGGTCTGCTGCAGAGCATCAACACCAGTGACAACAAGGTCTTCACCATCAAGATCAAGCCGGGCAAGAAGTTCCAGAACGGCGAGCCGGTCAACGCCGACGCGTTCATCCGGGCCTGGAACTACTCTGCCGACCCGAAGAACGAGCAGGCCACCACCGGGTTCCTGTCCAAGATCCAGGGGTACGGCAAGGGTTCTGAGCTTTCCGGGGTCAAGAAGGTCAACGACCTGACCATCCAGGTCACGCTGGCGCAGCCGTTCCGGCTGTTCCCGACGACGATGAGCTTCTCCAACGCGTTCGCGCCGATGTCGCAGGAGTGCTTCAACGACCTGAAGACCTGCAACGAGAAGCCGATCGGCACCGGCCCGTACATGATGGACGGCCCGTGGAAGCACAGCCAGAGCATCACGCTCAAGCGCTGGCCCGGCTACCAGGGCGAGCAGGCGGCCAACCCCGACGTCATCCGCATGCAGATCACCACTGACCTGGTGTCGGCGTTCCGCGCCTTCCAGGCCGGGCAGATCGACATCACCCAGCTGGATCCGACGGTCTACCAGGAAGCCAAGGCGCAGTACCCCGACCAGGTGATGCTGTCGCGCACCGGCAACTTCACCTACATGGGCTTCCCGACCAAGACCGCGCCGTGGAACGACGCGAAGATGCGCCAGGCGGTCTCGCTGGCCATCAACCGGCCGCTGATCATCAAGCAGGTCCTCAACGGCATCTACGAGCCGTCGACGGCCATCGCCCCGCCGGTGATCCCGGGCTCGCAGCAGAACGCCTGTGACTTCTGCAGGTACGACCCGCAGCAGGCCAAGCAGCTCTTCAAGGAGGCCGGCGGCAAGCCCGGCATGACCGTCAACCTGTGGTTCAACGCCGGCGCCGGTAACGACCCGTGGGTCGAGGCGATCGGCAACGAGCTGAAGCAGACGCTCGGTGTGCAGTTCAAGCTGCAGGCCCGCGAGTGGGCGCAGTACCTCGAGGTCCTGGACGCCAACGACTTCACCGGTCCGTTCCGTCTGGGCTGGCTGCCCGACTACCCGGCGGCGGAGAACTACATTCGGCCGATCGTGGGCTGCGGTGGCGACTCGAACTACACCGGCTACTGCAGCAAGCAGCTCGATGCACTGTTGGCCCAGGGTGACCAGGCCAAGACCGCGCAGCAGGCCAACCAGTTCTACCAGCAGGCCGAGGACATCGCGCTGAAGGACATGCCGATCATCCCGCTGTGGGTCAGCCAGGCGCCGACCGTCTACGCCAGCAACCTGAGCAACGTCAGCTACAACATCACTGACGAGGTTCCGCTGAACGAGGTCGTCGTCAACCAGTGACCGAGGGGTCGGGTTCGACGCCACCTCGATGAGTACCTAGCGTGGGGACCGGGTAGGACACCACCCGGTCCCCACCTTGGTGCAGAGAGAGCGAAGGGCAACGTTCATGGGCCGTTATGTGGCCAGGCGCCTGCTGCAGTTCATCCCCGTGGTCATCGGGACGATGTTCCTGCTGCACTACATCACCACGCTGGGGATCCAGTTCACGGGTGACCCGATCCGGGCGCTCTTCGGCGACCAGCGGCCGCCGGAATCGGTGCTCAACGCGATGCGCGAGCGGTACGGCCTCGACAACCCGTGCCTGCAGCAGAAGGGCAACCCGTGCATCGGGATGTTCGTCGACCGGGTCGGACAGTACCTCCAGGGCGACTTCGGCCAGAGCATCATCTTCCGGCGACCGGTCGTCGACGAGGTGATGGATCGGGCCCCGATCACCCTGCGGCTCACGGCGATCGCCATCGTGTTCGAGACCGTCATCGGCATCACGATCGGTGTCCTGGCCGCGCTGAAGAAGGACAAGTTCGTCGACAACGGCGTCCGGATCGTCACGACGCTGCTGATCTCGACACCGATCTTCGTCTTCGGTGTGCTGGTGCAGGTGTTCGCCGCGCTCAAGCTGCGGCTGTTCCTGGAGGGGCATGGGGCGCCGCAGTGGTTGTCCGACATGTTCTCGCCGGTCTACATACCTGATAACCCATGGCTCAGCCTGATCGTGCCGGGCATGGTGCTCGGCGCGGTGTCGCTGGCCTCCATCGCCCGCCTGACCCGTACCAGCCTGATCGAGAACCTGCGGGCCGACTACGTGCGCACGGCCCGGGCCAAGGGCCTGGCGCCGCGGCGGACCGTCGGTGTGCACGCGCTGCGTAACTCGCTCATCCCGGTCGTGACCTACATCGGCATCGACATCGGGACCCTGATGGGCGGCGCGCTGATCACGGAGACCATCTTCAGCATCCCCGGGATCGGGCAGGGGGTCTACCTCGCCGTCCAGGCGCAGGACGCCCTCACCGTCATCGGGGTGACGACGCTGCTGGTGCTGGTCTTCCTGGTAGCCAACCTGATCGTGGACGTGCTCTACGCCGTCCTGGACCCGAGGATCCGCTATGACTGACGTGTCCACGGTCGGGCTCCAGCCCGAGCCCGGCCACCAGCCGCCCCCCGGCGGACCCCAGGAGAAGGAGGTCAGCCGCAGCCTCTGGGCCGACGGCTGGCGCGAGCTGCGCGCCAAGCCGCTGTTCTGGATCTCCGTGCTGGTCGTGCTGGTGGTCACGACGATGGCCCTCTTCCCGGGGCTGTGGGCGAGTGGCAACCCCGAGCAGTGCCTGCTGCAACGCGGTAGCCAGGGACCGAGCGGTGCGCATCCGTTCGGCTTCACGTTCCAGGGCTGTGACATGTGGGCCAAGATCGTCTACGGCACGAGCAAGTCCCTCGCCGTGGGTCTGCTAGCCACGATCGTCACCACCCTGTTCGGCATGCTGGTCGGTGTCTTCGCCGGCTACTACCCCGGGATGACCGACACCGTGCTGAGCCGGTTCACCGACATCTTCTTCGGCATTCCGTTCATCCTCGGCGCACTGGTGTTCCTGGCGGTGATCCCGGAGCGCAACGTGTTCACGATCTCCGCGGTGCTGGCGGTGCTGAGCTGGCCGACGTTCACCCGGATCATGCGCGGCAGCGTGCTGGGCATCAAGCACCGCGACTTCGTGGATGCCGCGAGGGCGTTGGGCGCGAAGAACATCCGGATCATCATGCGCCACATCCTGCCGAACGCGATCGCGCCGATCGTCGTGCTCTCCACCATCTACCTCGGCATCTTCGTCGGGGCCGAGGCCACGCTGACCTACCTCGGTGTCGGCTTCCAGCGTCCGAACACCACCTGGGGCCTGCTGATCGCGGAGGGTCAGCCCTACGCCCTCCAGGGCTCGCCGCACCTGCTGATCTTCCCGTGCGCGTTCCTGATCATGACCGTGCTCGCGTTCATCATGCTCGGCGACCTGCTGCGCGACGCCTTCGACCCACGCGGACGATGAGGAGACATCCGTGACCGACACCGTCATCGAGTCCAAGAAGAGCTCCGACAAGTCGGCCCTTGCCCGGGTCCACTTCGACCGCACGGCGCCGCTGCTGGAGGTGGAGGACCTCAAGGTCGAGTTCCACACCCGCTACGGCACCGCCAAGGCCGTCAACGGGGTCTCCTTCACCCTCCGCGAGGGCGAGACGCTGGGGATCCTGGGCGAGTCCGGCTGCGGCAAGTCCGTGACCGCGCAGGCGATCATGGGCATCCTCGACACCCCGCCCGCCAGGGTCGCCGGTGGCACCATCAAGTTCCGCGGCGTCGACCTGCTCACGATGGACGACCGGACCCGCCGGCACGTCCGGCAGAACAAGATCGCGATCATCTTCCAGGACGCGCTGTCGTCGCTGAACCCGGTGTTCACCGTCGGCTGGCAGCTCGGCGAGATCTACCGCAAGCACACCGGGGCCACCCGGGCGCAGGCCAAGGCCAAGGCGGTCGAGCTCCTGGAGATGGTCGGCATCCCCGGCGCCAAGCAGCGCGTCAACGCCTTCCCGCACCAGTTCTCCGGCGGTATGCGCCAGCGCGTGATGATCGCGATGGCGCTCGCGCTCGAGCCCGACGTGATCATCGCCGACGAGCCCACCACCGCGCTCGACGTCACCGTCCAGGCGCAGGTGATGCGGCTGCTGGCCGACCTGCAGAAGAGCATGCAGATGGGCCTGATCCTCATCACCCACGACATGGGAGTGATGGCCGACGTCGCCGACCAGCTGTGCGTGATGTACGCCGGGCACGCGGTCGAGCGGGCCAACGTCTACCAGGTCTACGAGCGGCCCGCGCACCCGTACACCAAGGCACTGCTGGAGTCGATCCCCCGCGTCGACCTGAAGGGGCAGGACCTGCGTGCGATCAAGGGCCTGCCGCCACCGCTGACCAACCCGCCGCCGGGGTGCTCGTTCCACCCCCGCTGCACCTTCGCACGTGACCGGTGCAAGTCCGAGGAGCCACCGCTGTACGAGGTGCCGGGTGGCCGTGGCAGCGCCTGCCACTACTGGGAGGAGGTCATGGAGTCGTGAGCTCCACGCACACCGAGAGCGGCGGAGAGGGCCTACGCGCGAACGCCGGCAAAGACGCCGTCATCGAGGTCCAGGACCTGCGCAAGCTCTTCCCGCTGCAGCGCGGCATCGTGTTCAAGAAGACGTTCGGCCACGTCCGCGCGGTCGACGGGGTGTCCTTCGACGTCAGGGAGGGCGAGACCCTCGGCATCGTCGGCGAGTCCGGCTGCGGCAAGTCCACCCTCGGCCGCCTGCTGATGGGCCTGGAGACCGCGACGTCCGGCTCCATCAAGATCCTCGGCGAGGAGATCACCACGCTGAGCGCGGGCGACATGCGGCGGATGCGGCGCAACATCCAGATAGTGCTGCAGGACCCGTACTCCTCGCTCGACCCGCGCATGACCGTCGGCGACATCGTCGGCGAGCCGTTCGAGATCCACGGCGACGTGGTGCCGAGGAAGAACCGCCGCAAGTCCGTCCAGGAGCTGCTCGACGTGGTGGGCCTCAACCCCGACCACATCAACCGCTACCCCCACCAGTTCTCCGGCGGCCAGCGGCAGCGCATCGGCATCGCCCGCGCCCTCTCGCTCCGGCCCAAGGTGATCGTGTGTGACGAGCCGGTGTCGGCGCTCGACGTGTCGGTGCAGGCACAGGTGGTCAACCTGTTCGAGAAGCTGCAGAGCGAGTTCGGTCTGTCGTACGTGTTCATCGCCCACGACCTGTCGGTGGTTCGCCACATCGCCGACCGTGTCGGCGTGATGTATCTCGGCAAGGTCGTGGAGCTCGGGAACGAGAACGAGATCTACGAGCACCCGACGCACCCGTACACCCAGGCGCTGCTGTCGGCCGTGCCGGTGCCGGATCCGCAGCTGCGCGGCCACCGCGACCAGATCGTGCTGGAGGGCGACGTCCCGAGCCCGGCCAACCCGCCGTCGGGGTGCCGGTTCCGCACGCGCTGCTGGATGGCCGAGGACATCTGCGCCGAGCAGGAGCCGCTGCTGGAGGAGCGCACCTCGTCGACGCACCCGTCGGCCTGCCACTTCGCGCGTGAGCGCGACGTCATCCACGCCGTCGACTGACCCACCGACCGGCCCACCGGCCGGCCCGCGACTCTGGCGCGGCGGTCCCCTACGCCAATAGGTTCGGTGCTGGGGACCCCCGCGCCAATCGAGGTTCGTCGTGGCGCGCCCCAGTGGGGCTGGTCAGGAACGGTAGGCGCCGGTGACCATCCACGCCGGCGACCGTTCGCGCACCACCAGCGTGACCAGGCGGGCGACCATGAACCCGCCGAACCCCGCCCACAGCCACACCAGGCCGGCGCCGGTCAGGTAGACGACGTAGGCCAGCGGCACGAAGCACACCAGCGTGATGACGCCCGCCCAGGCCAGGTAGCGTCCGTCGCCCGCGCCGATCAGCACGCCGTCGAGTACGAACACCACACCCGAGACCGGCTGCAGCACCGCGGCCAGCACCAGCACCGACGTGAGCAGGCCCTGCACGGCCGGGTCAGGGGTGAACAGCTGGGGCAGCAGCCCGCTCAGCGCCAGCAGCCCGAGCGCGAACACGACCCCGCTGCCGATGCCCCAGCCGATCAGCCGGCGTGTCACCACCTGGGTGTCCTCGAGGTCGCCGGCGCCCAGCGAGCGCCCGGTCATCGCCTGCGCGGCGATCGCCAGCGCGTCCAGCGCGAACGTCAGGAACGTCCAGATCGTGAAGGCCAGCTGGTGCGCGGCGATCGCGGTCGCGCCCTGCGCCGTCGCGACGTAGGTGGCGATCAGCAGCGCCGCGCGCAGTGTCAGCGTGCGAACGACCAGCGGCACCCCGGTGCGCCCGGCCGTGCGGATGCCCGGCAGGTCCGGTGTCAGCCGCGCGCCATGGCGCCGGGCTCCCCGCACCACCACGGCCAGCAGCGCGACCGCGGCGCCGGTCTGCGCCAGCACGGTGCCCAGGGCCGACCCCGCGATGCCCAGGCCGAGCCCGTAGACCAGCAGCAGGTTGAGACCGACGTTGGTCACGTTCGCGATGACCGCCACCACCAGCGGTGTACGCGTGTCGAGCAGCCCGCGCAGCACACCGGTGGCGGCCAGCACGACGAACATCGAGGGCAGGCCGAGCGCGGAGATGCGCAGGTACGTCAGGGCGTACGGCGTGATCTCCGGAGCCGGGTCGAACACGCCGACCAGCGGAGCCGTCAGGCCGACCCCGAGCACGGTCGTGACCGCACCCAGCGCCAGGGCCAGCCAGATGCCGTCCAGGCCCTGCGTGAGCGCCGCCCGCCGGTCGCCGGCGCCGACCTGGCGGGCGACCGACGACGTCGTGCCGTAGGCGAGGAAGACGAACACGCCCAGCAGGGTCTGCAGGATCGCCGCGGCGACGCCGAGACCGCCGAGCTGCGGGGTGCCGAGGTGGCCGACGATGGCGGCGTCGGCGAGGAGGAACAGCGGCTCGGACACCAATGCGGCGAAGGCCGGCACCGCCAGGCGGAGGATCTCCCTGTCGGTCGCGGTGGGGAACGTCATGCTGCCTCGCCCCCGTTCCCTCGACGACGGTCCCCCGACTACGGCCCCCGATGGCCTTGGCTGCGGCCCACACTGCGGGCCTCGCTGGGGCCCCGGACGTAGCCCGCAACCCTGCCAGGGTCGGACTATAGCCGCCGTCCGGTGGGCACGTGCCTGGTGTGTCGACCGGCGGACCGCGGGCCCGTCCGGGCGAAGTGTGCGATGTGGTCGGCGACGTTGCGTAACTTTCTTCGATCCACACCACGTGGACGGCAAAGTCGCAGGTCACGCGGCACATGCGCGCGAGCATGGACCAGGTTTCCACAGGTGTGTACCCAGGCTGTGCACACGTCTTCCACGGTTGTCCCCAGCGGTACGCCGGCTTTCCACAGGCCCCTGTGGGCGAGCCGCTTCACCCCGCCCGCGAGCGGTCGTACGGTCGTCACCGGTCCGGTACGGGCCCTGTCGGTGGGGGCCCCTAGGGTCTCGAACATATGTTCGTAGACTTTCCGGGAGCACGGGTCCGGAAACGGTGGAGAAGGAGGGCGGCGTGAGCATCGCCGAGTTTCCCGGCCAGCAGACCACCGACGACTACCCCTCCCAGCTCGACCGCACCCCGCCGCAGGACCAGGTGGCCGAGCAGAGCGTGCTGGGCGCCATGCTCATGTCCAAGGACGCGATCGCCGACGTGGTCGAGTCCATCCGCGGCACCGACTTCTACCGCCCCACGCACGAGACGATCTTCGACGCGGTCATCGACCTGTACGGCCGCGGGGAGCCCGCCGACGCGGTCACCGTGGCGGCGCAGCTGCAGCGGCAGGGCGAGCTGGGGCGGGTCGGCGGCGCGCCCTACCTCCACACGCTGGTCTCCGGCGTCCCGATCGCGGCCAACGCCGGCTACTACGCCGAGATCGTCCGCGAGAAGGCGATCCTGCGTCGGCTGGTCGACGCCGGCACCCGCATCGCCCAGTGGGGCTACTCCGGCGAGGGCGACGTCGACGACGTGGTCGACCGTGCCCAGGCCGAGGTCTACGGCGTCACCGACAAGCGCACGTCCGAGGACTACGCGCCGCTGTCCGACATCATGGAGGGCACGCTCGACGAGATCGAGGCGATCTCCAACCGCGACGGCGCCATGGTGGGTGTGCCCACCGGGTTCGCCGACCTCGACGAGCTCACCAACGGCCTGCACCCGGGCCAGATGATCATCGTCGCCGCCCGCCCCGCGATGGGGAAGTCGACGATCGGGCTCGACTTCGCGCGGTCGGCGGCGATCAAGCACGGCATGGCCAGCGTGATCTTCTCGCTGGAGATGAGCCGCAACGAGATCACGATGCGGCTGCTGTCGGCCGAGGCCCGCATCGCGCTCAACTCGATGCGCAACGGCCACATGACCGACGACGACTGGTCGCGACTGGCCCGCAAGATGGGCGAGGTGTCCAGCGCGCCGCTGTTCATCGACGACTCGCCGAACATGACGATGATGGAGATCCGGGCCAAGGCGCGCCGGCTCAAGCAGCGGCACGACCTGCGGATGATCATCGTCGACTACCTGCAGCTGATGCAGAGCGGCAAGCGGGTCGAGAGCCGCCAGCTCGAGGTCTCGGAGTTCTCGCGCCAGCTGAAGCTGCTGGCCAAGGAGCTCGAGGTTCCGGTGGTCGCCATCTCCCAGCTCAACCGCGGCGCCGAGCAGCGCACCGACCGGCGGCCGCTGTTGTCCGATCTGCGCGAGTCCGGATCGCTGGAGCAGGACGCCGACATGGTCGTGCTGATCCACCGCGAGGACGCCTACGAGCGCGAGTCCACCAGGCCCGGCGAGGCCGACCTGATCGTGGCCAAGCACCGCAACGGCCCGACCGCCACCGTGGTGGTCGCGTTCCAGGGCCACTACTCCCGCTTCGTCGACATGGCGCACTAAGCGGGCTGTGAAGGGCGCGCGGTGCAATCCGGGACGCAGCAGGCGATTTAGCCATGGAGGCGCTTGACCTCTCCGGATGAGTCGGCCGGCGCGAGCGACGGCGTATCTTCGTGGCATGCACTCCGCGGCCGCAGTACGTTCTCGTCGACCTGACTCGCGCGGCCACACCGACCACCCGTACGGGACGGGGCTGTGAGCAAGTCACCCGCGGTCGAGATCGAGGTCGACGACAAGGTCGTCAAGGTGACGAACCCCGACCGGGTCTACTTTCCCGAGACCGGCGCGACCAAGCTCGACGTTGTCGAGTACTACCTGGCCGTGAGCGACGGCATCGTGCGCGCGCTGTACGAGCGGCCCTGCATGATGCACCGCTTCCCCGAGGGTCTGGCCGGGGACAAGGTGCACCAGAAGCGCGTCCCGGCCGGCGCCCCGCCCTGGCTGGAGACCGTGCGCGTCGAGTTCCCGCGGTTCAAACGGCACGCCTACGAGCTGTGCGTCACCGAGCCGGCCCAGGTGGTCTGGGCGGTGCAGATGTCCACGGTGGAGTTCCACCCGTGGAACAGCCGCCGTGCCGACACCGAGAAGCCCGACGAGTGGCGCATCGACCTCGACCCCATGCCGTTGTGCCCGTTCGACCGCGTGCGCAGGGTCGCCCACGTAGCCCACGAGGTCCTCGACGAGCTCGGCGCGGTGGGCTGGCCGAAGACCACCGGCGGACACGGCATGCACGTCTACGTACGCATCGCGCCCGAGCACGGGTTCCAGCAGGTGCGCCGGGCCGCCCTGGCGTTCGCCCGTGAGGTCGAGCGGCGCGCGCCGGACGACGTCACCACCACCTGGTGGCGCAAGGACCGCGACCCCGCCATGCTGTTCGTCGACTACAACCAGAACGCACGCGACCACACCATCGCCGCGGCCTACTCCGTACGCGGCGTGCCCGACGCCCGGGTGTCGGCGCCGGTCCGGTGGGACGAGGTCGACGACGCCCAGCCGGCCGACTTCACCATGGACACCATGCCCGCGCGCTTCGCCGAGCTCGGCGACCTGCACGCCGGGATCGACGACGCCGTCTTCGACATCGCACCGCTGCTGGAGTGGGCCGACCGCGACGAGCGCGAGGGCGCCCCAGAGCCCCCAGCGCCGGAGTGACCTGCCTCCGGGACCGCCGTGATTCGGCGCCGGGTTGCGGGCAGGTCCCAGCCGTTCCAGAAAGGGAACGGGCGTCGCACGATATGCGGTGATGAGGCAGCCGATCTGTCTGAACTGCGGAATGTGAACGACAGTTCGCACACGTGTGACGACCCTCTGAACAGGTATCGCCGAAGGTGGTGACCTCGGCGCCTCGCTGCCGTACGGTGAGCAACTCGCCGCCCTGACCCCGGGGGACCTTGGTCCGTACGAGCAGTCGCGACACGGAGTTGACTCACCGATGCGCAACGGCATCCGCAGGAAACGCTGGCAGCGAGCGATTCTGCTGGTTCCCCTCGTCGCCTTGTCGGGAGCACTGCAAGCCAGTGCTGCCACGCACCGCGAGAACCCACGCGCCGGTGGTCCGGCGGTACCGGCGGTGCCGTCGTCGGTGTTCGACCAGCCGGCGAGTGTGGCGATGCCCGGTGGTGCGA
>CBFGZI010000030.1:0-33948 GCA_965653225.1 uncultured Propionibacteriales bacterium
CGGGCCCGGCAGGAGGCGATCTACCGCGCCGGCGTGAGCGGGCTTCGCCCTGCCGTCCCCACCGACTGGTCGAGGCTGGAGAGGAAGGCCCGGCGGGCGATGTCGCGCAAGGGCTTCGCCTACATCGCCGGCGGCGCCGGTGCCGAGCGGACCATGGCGGCCAACCGGGCCGGCTTCGACGCCTGGCAGATCGTGCCGCGCATGCTGCGCGACGTGTCCGAGCGTGACCTCAGCGTCCGTCTGTTCGGCCGCACCATCCCGGCTCCGCTGCTGCTCGCGCCCGTCGGTGTCTCGGAGATGGCCCACCGTAGCGCCGACGTGGGTGCCGCGCGGGCCGCCGCGGCCGAGGGCATCCCGATGGTGTTCTCCAACCAGGCCTCCCGCCCGATGGAGGAGTGCGCCGCGGCGATGGGCGACTCGCCGCGCTGGTTCCAGCTGTACTGGAGCACGGTCGACGAGCTGGTCGAGAGCTTCGTGGCGCGCGCCGAGTCCTGCGGCTGTGAGGCGCTCGTGGTCACCCTCGACACCCCGCTGCTGGGGTGGCGCAGCCGCGACCTCGACCTCGGGTCGCTGCCGTTCACGCACGGCTGGGGCATCGCGCAGTACACCAGCGACCCGGTCTTCCGGCGGCTCGTGCGCGAACGCGTAAGCGGCGCGGCGGCTCAGCCCGACCAGCCCCGGCCGAGGGTCACCCCGGCGGCGGTGAAGACCCTGCTCGACATGACTCGCGCCCACCCCGGCGGCTTCGGCGAGAACATCCGCTCGGCCGTTCCGCGCGCTGCGGTCGAGACGTTCCTGCAGATCTACTCACGCCCGACGCTGACCTGGGACGACCTCGCCTGGCTGCGCGACCGCACCCGGCTGCCGATCGTGCTCAAGGGCGTGCTGCACCCCGACGACGCACGGCGGGCCGTCGACCACGGCGTCGACGGCATCGTGGTCAGCAACCACGGCGGCCGCCAGGTCGACGGCGCGGTCGGCTCGATGCAGGCACTGCCCGGTGTGGTCGAGGCGGTCGGTGACCGCACCACGGTGCTGCTCGACAGCGGGGTGCGGGGTGGCAGCGACGTGTTCAAGGCCCTGCACGCCGGCGCGGAGGCGGTGCTCCTCGGGCGCGCGTGGGCGTACGGGCTGGCGATCGACGGCTGGCAGGGCGTCCGTGACGTGATCCGCAACGTGGTCGCCGAGCTCGACCTGACCATGGGCCTCACCGGGTGCACGTCTGTCGCCGACGTCCGCGAGGCGACGCTCGTCCGCACGCGCTAGCCGGATGGCAACGAATCGCACGCCGGCGCGACCTCCACCGGGCGCGTCCGCAGGATCTCGGCCGCCCGCGCGCGGCCGAGGTTCCACGCGAGCGGGTCGCCGTCGGGGACCGGCGCGATGCCGGTGAGCGTGCACGAGCGGTACGGCTCGGGCAGCCGGTCCAGCGCGGGCACGGCGTCGGCGGACAGCTGCCGCAGGTAGAGCCAGTCCAGCCGCCCGGTCTGCTCGAACCGGTCGACGTTGTGCCGGGCGACGTACGCGTCCGGGTTCAGCATGGCGAGCACGAGCAGCACGGTCGCGCCTGCGGCCAGGGCGGCCCGCGGCAGCCAGCGCCCGCGCAGTGTCACGCCGGCTACCAGCACAAGCGCCACCACCAGACCGAGCCAGATCTCGAACGAGGCCACCAGCAGCCGCAGCTCGGTGAAGCCGTATGCCTGGTCGTACACGTACAGCCGGTGCAGCGCAGACGCCACGACCACGAAGGTGAGCAGGCACAGCAGACCGAGCAGAAGCCGAAGCAACAGCCGGTCGGTGCCTGTTCGCCGTGGCGCGCGGCGGGCCGTCGCCGCGACCACCAGCAACGTCAGCATCGTGACCGCGACCAGCTGCCCGAAGCCCTGGTGGACGTAGTCGGCGTAGGTCAGCCCGGTCGTGGACTGCACGTAGGCGTCGCCGCCGAACAGGCTGGTCAGCTGCGCGGCGAGGAACACGGCGAACAGGGCGTCGACCACCAGCACCGGCATCACCCACTCGAAGCGGCGGACCGGTGCACCGGCAGGGCGGGCGAGCCGGTCGGGCCTGGGCGGGACCACCGACACGTAGCCGACCGCCAGGGTTAGCGCCGCCACGACGACGAACGTGACGACGCGCCATCCGGCGAGGTCCAGCGACGGCTCGGGGATGAGCCGGTCGGTCCACGTCGCGAACACCGCGTCGGCGCTGGCGAATAGCCAGCCGAACACCACCGCGAGCACGAGCGTGACCAGCACGGTGCGCACGATCCGCCAGAGGACGCGCGAGCGGGCCACGCCGAGCGCGCCTACGCCTCGGTTGAGCCACGGCATGCCCCGCAGGACGGCCAGCGGCACCGCCAGCGACGACGCGACCATCCCGGGAACCGTGCGCGCCCCGCACAGTGTCGCCACGCCCAGCCCGCCCGCGGCCAGCAGGCAGAGCACGACGACCCAGTCCGCGTCGCGCAGTACCAGCACCGACGCCAGGGCCACGCACAGCCCTGCCGCGCCGACGCGGAACAGATCGCGGGACGGCTGGGCGGCCAGGACCGCGCGACCGGCGACCCCGAAGAGGGCGACGACCACGACGAACGCGGCCAGGCCGGGGAGATGCCCGGGAAGGAGAACGGCCGAGAGCAGGCCGACTCCCGCGGCGGCGCCCAGCATCGAGGGCGGGGCGGAGCCGCCCGGGTCGGGCCACACCTGCTGCAGTGCCGGCAGCACGATCGACGTCTGCGGTCGGGCGGTCGCCTCGCTCATGCGGTGCCTCCTGCGGTCTGTGGTCCGTCGAGGGGCAGCACGACCGAGATCGTGCAGCCGCGGCTGTCGGTGTCGGCGACCTCGATGCTGCCGTCGTGCAGGTCGGTCACCCAGCGCGCGATCGCCAGCCCCAGCCCCGTTCCGCCGTCGTGCGCCGAACCGCCGCGGATGAAGCGCTCGAACACGTGGCGACGGTCGTGGGGTGCGATGCCGGGTCCCTCGTCGGCGACGTCGAGGCGCAGCAGGCGCTCGGTCCCGTCGGCGCGGGCACGCACGGTCACCCGTCCGTTCGGCGGGCTGTGCCGCCCGGCGTTGTCGAGCAGGTTCGCGAGCAGCTGGCGCAGCCGTTCCTCGTCGGCACGGACGCGCAGGTCCTCCGGCTGCACGGTCACGGCGTGGCGAACTGGCCTGCCGGTCATCTCGGACTCGCGTACGGCCGCGGCCAGCAGGCCCGCGACGTCGAACGTCTCCAGCCGCAGCGGCACCGAGCCGGCCTCGACGCGCGACAGGTCCAGCAGCTGCTCCACCAGGCGGCCCAGCCGCTCGGTCTGCTCCAGCGCCGCGCGCAGCGTCGCGGCGTCGGGCGTGGTCACGCCGTCGACCAGGTTCTCCAGCACCGCCTGCAGTGCAGAGATCGGTGTCCGCAGCTCGTGCGACACGTTGGCGACCAGGTCTCGTCGTTGCCGGTCTGCGGCCTCGAGGTCGGAGACCATCCGGTTGAACGCGTGCGCGAGCTGGCCCACCTCGTCGCGGGAGGTTGCGCGCACCCGCCGGGTGTAGTCGCCACGCGCCATCGCCCGGGCGGCCGCGGTCATCTCGCGCAGCGGCGAGGTCATGCCGCGCGCGAGCACGCGGGTGACGGCGAGCGCGGCCAGCACCACCACCGGAACGGTGTAGACGGGTGAGAGACCCTGCCCGATGCCGACGGCGGTCAGCACCGCGGCGACACCTATCGTCACAGCGACGAGTACACCGAGCTTCGTGCGGATCGAGTGCACCGGGTCGAGCGGCCGGATGTCCTTCATCGTGTGTCCGCCTCCAGTGCGTACCCCACGCCGTGCACGGTGCGGATCAGGTCGGCGCCGAGCTTGCGGCGCACCGCCTTCACATGGCTGTCCACGGTGCGGGTCCCCGAGGGGTGGGTCCAGTCCCAGACCTGCGCCAGCAGCTCCTCGCGGGACACCACCATCCGCGGCTGCTCGGAAAGGCAGACGAGTAGGTCGAACTCGGTCGGGGTCAGGTGGACCTCCTCGCCGCGCAGGCGCACCCGGCGCTGCCCCCGGTCGACCTCCAGCTCACCGAGTCGCAGCAGGACGTCGCCGGGCCGGCTCGCGGCCTCCCGCGCGCGTTCCCATCTGCGCAGCAGCGCGCGTACGCGAGCGACCAGCTCGCGCATGCTGAACGGCTTGGTGAGGTAGTCGTCGGCGCCTACGCCGAGACCGACCAGCACGTCGGTCTCGTCGTCGCGGGCGGTGAGCATCAGCACCGGCACCGAACGCTCGGCCTGGATCCGGCGGCAGACCTCGAGGCCGTCGAACCCCGGCAGCATGACGTCGAGGACCACGACGTCCGGCTCGGTCTCGCCCGCGCGGGCAACCCCGGTGGGACCGTCCGCGGCGACGTGCACGGTGAACCCCTCGGTGCGCAGCCGGGCCGCGACCGCGTCGGCGATCATGGGCTCGTCCTCGACGAGCAGCACCGTGGGCGTGACCGTTTCGACCATGTTCGGAGCGTACGGAAGCAGCGGTGTACGGGGTCGGCATGAGTTGTGAAGGTTCGGTGCAGACCGGACACGCGGGTAGTTTCGGGAGCCGAGCACTCCGTCCGACACTGGACAGAACTGACGGAACGTGGGCGGAACCGGCCCCCGCCGAACTGTGAACGGAGGCGATCGGCAATGGACCTCGACCAGGCTCGCGACTTCGTGCGGTCACACCACCGCGCGGTGATGGCCACGCGGAAACCCAGCGGCGGCATCCAGCAGACCCCGGTGGCGGTCGGCGTCGACGACGCGGGTCACCTCGTCGTCAGCAGCCGCGAGGGCGCGTACAAGACCCGCAACCTGCGCCGCGACCCCTGGGCGCAGGTGTGCGTGTTCACCGACCGCTTCTTCGGCAGCTGGGTCTGGGTCGAGGGCGAGGTCGAGGTGGTGTCGCTGCCGGACGCGATGGAGCCGCTGGTCGACTACTACCGGTCCGTCGCCGGTGAGCACCCGAACTGGGACGAATACCGCGAAAGCATGCGGCAGGAGCGACGGGTGGTGCTGAGGATGCAGCCGCGCGCCGCGGGGCCCGACCGGCAGGGGTGACGCCGGAGAACACGCCGACGCGCCGGTGCGTGCTCGGAGTCGTGACCATCCCGAAGCGTTCTCGTTGGACTTGGTGAGAGCAACGAGTCCAAGACCGGGAGGTTCCCGATGTCGATCGCGCGGTGCGCGCTGGTGACGTTCGCGGCGTCCGTGCTGATGGCTCCGGCCGCCACGGCGACCGGAGGCGTCCACACCACTGGCACGGTGACGAGGCCGCGCGCCGTCGAGCTCAAGGCGCCCAAGCCCGACTGGTACACCCCGGCACTGAACCGCCGGGTGGTCGCGGCCGGCAAGCGCGGCGACGTCGTGCCGGTCCCCAAGAGCGTCAACCTCCCGGCGAGCGGACTGCTGTTCACCGGTATCCGGCCGGGTGCCTGGATCATCTCCCCGGCGGGCTGCACCACCAACTTCGTGTTCGGCAGCCGGCGCAACTACTTCATCGGCACCGCCGGGCACTGCGCCAAGGTCGGTCAGCAGGTCACGCTGATCGCCGCCCCCGGCGTGCTGATGAACATCGGCCGCACGGTCAAGAGCGTCAACAAGGGCATCGGCAACGACTTCGCGCTGATCAACGTGCGCCCGAAGATGGAGAAGTACGTCAACCCGTCGATGACCTACTTCGGCGGCCCGACGCGCGCCGGCGTACCCCACCGCCGCAACATCGTCGAGCACGCAGGACACGGCCTGGTGATCGGCACCGGCGGGACGCCGCGCGCCGGCGTGGTCGTCTACCACGGCACCGGCGCGCACCACCGCGGCCACGCGTTCGCGTGGGTCGGTGCCGCCAGCCCCGGCGACTCGGGCTCTCCGGTCCGCAAGCGCAGCGGCGCGGCCGTCGGCGACCTCACCCACCTGATCGTCGGGGGCAAGTACGCGCCCGGCAACGTGGCGGGCACGACCATCCACCGGATGCTGCAGATCGCCGGCCATCGGCTGGCCACCGCGCCAAACCGCCCCGACCCCGGCTGAGCCGAGCCTGACCGCCTGCCATGTAACCGGGTCTGACGGGCACGGAACCGGTGCCCGGACGACCGTGCCCGGACACCCCGGGTCGCGCCGACGAGGGCGCGCGCGAGGATGGCGACCATGCCGATACCGGACTTCATCCTGGCCCTGCGCCGCAAGCTCGGGCACGACCTGCTCTGGCTGCCGGCCGTGACCGCGGTCGTGCTCGACGCCGGCCAGGTGCTGCTGGTGCGGCGCGCCGACAACGGCCGGTGGGCGCCGGTCACCGGCATCCTCGACCCCGGCGAGCAGCCCGCGGTCTGCGCGGTCCGGGAGGTGCTGGAGGAGACGCAGGTGGTGGCGCGGGTGCAGCGGATGGTCTCGGTGCAGGCCCACGAGCCGGTCACACACGCCAACGGCGACCGTTCGCAGTACCTCGACCTGACGTTCCGGTGCGCGTACGTCTCCGGCGCGGCTGCGGTGGGCGACGACGAGTCGCTGGAGGTCGGCTGGTTCCCGCTCGACGCGCTTCCGCCGATGGCCCCTAGGTGGCGGGCCGTCATCGAGGCGGCGGTCCCCGCCGACGGCGAGGTGATGTTCGTCCGGTAGACCCGGCATCATCGGTCGGGTGAGCACCGACGCGAGCACCGACGGCCGACCGGACGACGCGACGCCGGGACGACAACAGGTCGACCGGTGGGGCATCCAGCTGGAGTGGGTCGACGCCGACGACCGCGCGCAGACCGTCCCCGCAGACATCGTCGGCCGGCTGCGCGAGCAGATCGGCGAGGCACCCGAGGACCTCGAGAGTCGCGCCCCGGTCGTCACCCGCCCCGGCCGCGACCTGGGGCTCGGCACGGTCGAGGTGGTCTGCGAGGACGGCGAGCGCCGCCGGGTCGACGGCACCCTGCCCGACGACTTCCCGCTCGGGTACCACCGGGTCCGCACGGCCGAGGACCACGACCGGCTGCTCGTGGTCTCGCCGGGCCGCTGCTGGCTGCCGCCGGGCTGGCGTGCGTGGGGCTGGGCGGTGCAGCTCTACGCCACCCGGTCGCGCGGCAGCTGGGGGTTCGGCGACCTGGCCGACCTCGGCGCGGTGCGCGAGTGGGCGCAGACCCTGGGCGCCGGCTTCCTGCTGGTCAACCCGCTGCACGCGGTCGCGCCGACCCTGCCGCAGGAGGCGAGCCCGTACCTCCCCGCGACGCGGCGCTTCCGCAACCCGCTCTACCTGCGCGTGGAGGACGTTCCCGGCGCCGAGCGGGTGGACCTGGAGCGGTCCGCCGAGCGGGGCCGCGCGCTCGACGAGCACCGGATGATCGACCGGGACGCGGTGTGGAAGCTCAAGTGCGAGGCGCTGGAGCGGGTGTTCGCCACCGGTGCCGCCGGCGAGCCGGATTTCGTCCGCTGGCGGGCCGCCGCGGGCCGGTCGCTGGAGGAGTTCGCGATCTGGTGCGCGCTGGCCGAGCAGCACGGTCCCAGCTGGCCGGAGTGGCCGCCCGACCTGCACGACCCGCACGGCGACGGCGTGCTGGCGTTCGCCGAGCAGCACGCCGACCGGGTGACCTTCCACGCCTGGCTGCAGTGGGTGCTCGACGAGCAGCTGCGCTCGGCGCGCGGCGACCTCACCGTAATCCAGGACCTGCCGATCGGTGTCGCCGGCGGTGGTGCGGACGCGTGGGCCTGGCAGGGGACCATGGCCACGGGGGTCAGGGTCGGCGCGCCGCCGGACGCGTTCAACGCCGCCGGGCAGGACTGGGGATCACCTCCGCTGACGCCGTGGCGGCTGCGGCTGGCCGAGTACCGGCCGTTCATCGAGTCGATCCGGGCCACCATGGCCGGCGGCGGAGGCATCCGGATCGACCACGTGATGGGCCTGTTCCGGCTCTGGTGGGTCCCCGAGGGCTCGCACCCGGCCGAGGGCGCCTACGTCCGCTACCCGAGCGAGGAGCTGCTCGACATCGTGGCGCTGGAGAGCCACCGTGCGCGCTCGATCGTGGTGGGGGAGGACCTCGGCACCGTCGAGCCCGGGGTACGCGAGGCGCTGGCCGAGCACGACATGCTGTCGTACCGGCTGCTGTGGTTCGAGGAGGACGACCCCGCGCAGTGGCCGGTGAAGGCGCTCGCGGCCGTGACCACTCACGACCTGCCGACGGTGGCCGGTCTCCTGTCGGGCAGCGACGTGGAGGAGCAGGCGCACTACACCGACGAGCCGCGCGAACGGCTCGAGCGCGGTCGTGAGCAGCTGCTGCGGCGGCTCGAGGCGGGCGGCATGCGCGCGGCAGACGGCCCGTCCGCGGCGGCCGAGGCGGTGTACGGACTGCTCGGCCGGGCGCCCTGCACGTTGCTCTCCGCAACGCTGGACGACGCCGTGGCCGAGACCCGTCGGCCGAACATGCCCGGCGTGGTCGCACGCGCCAACTGGTCGCTGAGCCTGCCCGTGCCGCTCGAGGACCTGCCACGCGACCCCACCGCCACCTCGGTCGCGGCGACCCTGCACGAGGCCGTCGGCGGACTTCCCCCGCAGGTCTAGAACGTATGTTCGAGAAAGAGCTAGGCTGGGCGGCATGAGCCTGGCCCTTCAAGCGTCCCTGCTCGACGACCTCGACGGTGGCTCCACCCCGCGGCTGGCCCCGCTCGGCGCAGCGGCCCGGCGCATCCCGCTGAGCCGTGGTGCCTGGGTCGACCTGCTGCCCGGATGGGTCACCGGCGCCGACGTGCTGTTCGAGCGTCTGGTCGACGAGGTGCCGTGGTACGCCGAGCGTCGCCAGATGTACGACCGCCTCGTCGACGTGCCCCGTCTGCTGTGCTTCTACGGCGACGACGACGCGCTGCCCGACCCGCTGCTGACGCGGGCGCGCGACGCCCTGTCGGAGCACTACGCCGACGAGCTCGGGGAGCCGTTCTGCACCGCGGGGCTGTGCCTCTACCGCGACGGACACGACAGCGTCGCCTGGCACGGCGACCGCATCGGCCGCGGCCGCGACGAGGACACCATGGTCGCCATCGTGTCCCTGGGCACGCCCCGCAGGCTGCTGCTGCGACCGTCCGGCGGCGGCCCCACGCGGCGCTTCACCGTCGGCCACGGCGACCTGCTGGTCATGGGCGGTTCGTGCCAGCGCACGTGGGAGCACTGCGTGCCCAAGACAAGCCGCCCGGTCGGGCCGCGCATCAGCGTGCAGTTCCGCCCGCACGGCGTGCGGTGACCCACTCGCGCGGCGCGTGCCGTGGCGTCGGCGTACCGTCTGACTCGAAGGCTCGATACGGCCTGCAGGCGCGGGACAAGGGAGGGCGGCATGGCCACCGATGTGACCGTCTACCTCGACGACGCACCGGGTGAGCTGGCGCGGCTCGGTCAGGTCCTCGGCGATGCCGGGGTCAACATCGAGGGCTTCTGCGCGGTGACCAGCGGGGGCGGTCAGGCCGAGGTGCACGTGCTCGTGCAGAACATGTCGGGCGCGTTCTCTGCGCTGGCCGACGCCAAGATCCAGGTCGCCTTCGAGCAGGAGGTGGCGGTGGTCGACGTCGAGGACAACCCCGGCGTGCTCGGGGAGGTGACCCGCCGGCTCGGTGACGCCGGGGTCAACATCACCCTGGCCTACCTCGCGACCAGGACGCGGCTGGTCCTCGCCGCGGACGACCTGGCCAGGGCCGAGGCGGAGCTGGCTTGACGGCTGCGACGACGACGCGCAGCCGGACGGCGGCGTTCACCGCGCGCGACTGGGGCCTGCTGGCCGGCGTCGCGCTCATGTGGGGGTCGTCGTTCCTGCTGATCGAGATCGGCCTGGGCGACCTGGAGCCCACGGCCGTCACCTGGCTGCGCGTCCTGTTCGGCGCCCTGACGCTGGGGTGCCTGCGTTCGGCCCGCCGACCGGTCGCGCGTGCCGACCTCCCCTGGGTCGCGGTCCTGGGGGCGATGTGGATCGCGGTGCCGTTCACTCTGTTCCCGTTCGCGCAGCAGCACATCGCGTCCTCGCTGGCCGGCATGGTCAACGGTGCGGCGCCACTGTTCACGGCGCTGGTGGCGACCGTGTGGTCGCGCCGGCCGCCGAACGCGCGGCAGGCGGTCGGCCTGGTCATCGGGTTCGCGGGTGTGGTCGCCATCGACTGGCCGGCGGTGCAGGCCGGGAACGCCTCGGCGCTCGGCGTGACGCTCGTGCTGCTGGCCACGATGTGCTACGGCGTCGCGTTCAACCTGGCCGTGCCGCTGGAGGAACGCAACGGCGCGCTGCCGGTGATCTGGCGTGCGCAGCTGGTCGCGCTCGTGCTGGTCACCCCGCAGGGGATCGTCGGCGCGGCCGGCTCGAGCTGGTCCTGGTCGGCGATGGTCGCGATGGTGCTGCTGGGCGCGCTGAGCACCGGGGTGGCGTTCGTGTTCTTCACCTTGCTGGTCGGCCGGGTGGGTGCTCCCCGCGGGTCGGTCGCGGTGTACTTCACCCCGGTGGTCGCGATCGTGCTCGGCGTGGTCGTCGCCGGCGAGTCGGTCACCGCGGTCGCGCTGTTCGGCACCGCGCTGGTGCTGTTCGGGGCGTTCGTGACCAGCCGCCGGCAGGGCGGGCCGTCGGTCGCCCGGTCCGGACCCGCCGGGCAGAGAGCAGGCGGGCAGGGAGTGGCCGAACCCGATCGCGGGCAAGGGTCACAGCAGGAGGGCCCGGTGCGGGCCGAGCACGGCTTCGAGCAGAGAAGGGAAGGCCGATGAGCGAAGTGTCCGAGCGCTACCGGCGGCTGGCCGGTGGGGTCACCGACAAGATCGAGCAGGTGCCCGAGGACCAGTGGTCCAGCCAGACCCCGTGCGAGAAGTGGACCGCCCGCGACCTGGTGCGCCATCTGGTCGACGTGCACGGCATGTTCATGGGGCTCGTCGGGCGCGAGCTGAAGCCCGGTCCCGACGTCAAGTCCGACCCGCTGGGTGCCTGGACGGCCGCGCGTGACCAGATGCAGGCCGACCTCGACGACCCTGAACGCGCGGCCGCGGAGTTCGACGGCCAGTCCGGGCGCAGCACGTTCGCCGAGGCCGTCGACCGGTTCGTGTGCTTCGACCTCAACATCCACGGCTGGGACCTCGCGCGTGCGACCGGGCTGGACGAGCGCATCGAGCCCGAGGAGCTGCCCAAGCTGTGGGCGACCGCGGAGTCGTTCGGTGACGCGATCCGCTCCGAGAACGTGTGCGGCCCGCCGGTCGAGGTGTCAGACGACGCGTCGGAGCAGGACCGTCTGCTGGCCTTCCTCGGCCGTCAGCCCTGAGGACCGCGATGACCACTGGTCACCGCTGACGCCGTCGCGTCAGCGGGCCAAAGCCTGCTCGAGGTCCTGCCCGCTGAGCCGGCGCTCGGCCACGTAGTACAGCGTCGAGCCGGCCGTCATCGGGGTCTGCCAGTCGGGGCTGACCATGAGCCGGTGGTCGGCCCGCGCGGCCAGGATGGTGGCGCGGTAGCCGGCGCCCAGGGCCTGCTGGAACTCGCCGAACGTGCGTCCGTCGAGGGTCTGCGGCACCGGGGTGGAGTAGGTGTTGCCGCCGCCGTGCGTCATCAGGTCGGCGTACACCGCGGAGATGCCGGGGTCCTGCAGCTCCTCGGTGACCAGCCGGGGTGAGTGCCACTGCACGCAGCTCACGTCGTCGTCGACGTAGGAGAAGTTCCGCGCGCGGGCCAGGTCGCGCAGCGTCACCACGGTGTGCGCGTGCGGGTTCACGTGGATGGCCGCGACGGTCAGCGCCAGCGCCTCGTTGTCGTCGCGGGCGTCCACGAGCACGGCGTCGGCCCGATGCAGGCAGGCACGGCGGAGCACGTCCTCGTCGGTCAGGTCGCCGCGCACGAAGTGCACGAGATCCCGTCCTGGCATCGGGTCGCTCTCCACCTCGTGCGACGCGCACAGCACGACATGTCGCCGGCCCTCGGAGGTGAGCTCGTCGATGATGCGCTCGGTGCGCCCCGCCGTGTAGCCGATGACCACCGCGTGGCCGGACAGGTCGAGCTCGACCATCCCTTTCATGCGACGTCCTTTCGCGCTCTCGATGACCGAGGCGAGCCGGGTGAACAATGTCGTCAGTGCGACGATTCCGCCGACGATGACGTACACACCGACGAGGTGCCCGGCGAAGGTCTGCGGGTAGAGGTCGCCGTAGCCCACGGTCGCGGCGGTCACCACGAAGTACCACCAGTAGACGCCGGGGTCCGCGATCGGGTTGCCCGCCGGCTCGGCCAGCGCCATCAGCGGCCAGCTGGTCAGGAAGACCACGGCTATCACCGACGCGGGCACCGCCCAGGTGCGGGCGTTAGCCAGCTCCTGGAGGACCCGGGACAGCAGGTACGGCATCCCCGCAGGCTACTTGTCGATGTTCTTCACCACCGTCTGCCCGGCTGAGCCTCGACCCGCATGAGCTGGCCGACGATCGTCGCGGTGGTCAGGCTCCTGACGGGACCGCTGACGCTGGTGAGGCCGTGGCGCTCTCCTTCTGCCACCGGGCCGCTGCAGCAGCCCGGACGGTTCTTTGCGTGGTGCCGGCGGGACCCGATGGTTCTCCACCGGGCCCCGCCGAGCTTCTCGGGCCTCTCGGCTCAGGCGATCTCGAGACGCGCGTAGGCGGCCGGGACGAGCCGACTGGCGAACGACCTGTGTGCGGCGACCGCGGCGAAGTAGGCGTCACGACGGCGGGCGGCGCAGCCGTTCGGACGGGCGTGCGGGGTGACCATGGCCGGCTCGAGTGCGGAGTTGAGCGCGTCCTTGAGCAGCACCAGTGCCTCGGCGCGCATCTGCGACACCCGCGACTCGGTCACGCCGAGCTCCGCCGCGATCTCTGCCATCGGCTGCTCTGAGTAGAAGTAGCCCTCGATGACGACGCGCAGCCGCTCGGGCAGCTCGGCCACCGCGTCCTGCACGTACGCGACCTTCTCTCTGTGCTCGACCAGCTGTTCCGGACCGGGGATGTGCGAGGCGAGCATGTCGTCGATCGGTGCCTCACCGAAGCCCTGCAGCGACATCACCACCGCACGGGAGACGTCCTCCTCATTGGCGGCGATCTCGTCCACACCCACGCCCAGGGCGCTGGCGACCTCGCCGTCGGAGGGGAGCCGGCCCAGCTGGGCGGCCAGGCTGTTGCGCACCTCGTCCACCTGGCGGGCACGACGGCGGACCGAGCGGCTGGCCCAGTCGACGCTGCGCAGCTCGTCCAGGATGGCGCCGCGCACCCGGGTGCTGGCATAGCGGCTGAAGGAGACGCCGCGCTCGGCGTCGTAGGAGCGGGCTGCCTGCACCAGCGCGGCCAGGCCGGCCGACGTCAGGTCGTCGCGGTTCACGTGGGCCGGGACCCGGGACATCGTCTCGCGGACCAGGTGCCCGACGAGGGGCAGGTGCTGGCGTACGAGGTCCTCGTCTCGCTGGGCGGAGGCGGTTTGCGCTGTCACGCTCGGTACTCTTGAGGAGTTCGCAGCGTGACTCTGGGTAAATCGGACTAAATAGGCCTTAGATCGGCCCAAAAGGGGCCCTTTGGGCACCGGGACCTAGTCACAAGGGGCTATTCGGACATATGGCGTGGGTCATACCGCACGGCTGTCACCGGCTGTAACCCCGGAAGGGGTGTATCGGCAGGTTCGGTCACTCTCCGAGCAGTTCTCACGAACTTTCGCGGTCCACTCAGGACACTCGTGGTAATGCCGATGTCTCTATCGACGACGTCGAGGGCCTGGAAGGAGCGTCGCGTGTCGATGGAGGAGCTCTCGCAAGTGCTGTGGCGCGAACGCGAGCTGCTGGAGATGCTGCTGTTCAAGCTGGAGGAGGAGCAGCTCGTGCTCGCCAGCGGACGCAGCCGGTGGCTGGCACACGCCGCCCGGGAGGTCGAGACCGTCCTGGACAGAATCCGGCGGACGGAGGTGCTGCGCGCGACCACCGCGGACGCCGTGGCCGCGGCCCTCGGCCTGGACAGCAACCCAAGCCTGCGGGCGCTGGCCGAGGCCGGCGAAGAGCCGTGGCCGACGCTGCTGCTCGACCACTGGGAGGCGTTCGTCGCCCTGACCGCACAGATCACAGGAATGGCGACGACCAACCGCGAGCTGCTGACCGCCGGCTACAAGGCTGCCCGGGAGACCACGCTGTCGCTGTCCGACGGTGCCGAGGTCTACACGCCGAACGGCTCCGCGGTTGTGGCCGGACGCCGCAGCCGGCACGCCACTGCGCTGCAGGCGACCGGCTCGAACAACCAGGACCTGCAGCTGCAGGAGGTGGCGTACCAGGGTGCGCTCGCGACCACCGGGCGCGTTCTGCAGCCCACGCTGCTCGACTTCCTGCGATGATGCCCGCGACCGTGGCCGCCCTCAACACCATCCGGCATGGCGCCAGCGCCAACCTGCTCGCGCCGGTGCTGGTCGACCACCGCACGCGGCGGGCGTTCCAGGTCGTGCTCGACGACCCGACGCTCTCGTTGCGGGCACCTTTGGTGACTGCCTGACCTGACGGCGTCACAGCCTGTAACGTGACGCCAACAGGAGGGCGATCGGATGCTGGTATTGAGCCGCCGCGTCGGCGAGAGCATCGTGATCGGTGACGACGTCACGGTCACGGTGCTCGAGGTGCGCGGTGACGTGGTCCGGGTCGGTGTGGCGGCTCCCCGCCACGTGGCCGTCCATCGCGAGGAGCTGCGGCGAGAGCTCGAAGACACCAACCGGGCCTCGGCCTCGCCGAGCGAGGACGTCATCGCCGACCTGTCCCGAGCATTCTCGGGCCGCAGGAGCCACTAGTACGTCCGACTTGGGGGGAACATGAAGCAGATCGCGCTCGGGGTCGTGGCCACGGTCGCGTTGACGACCGGTGCTGTGGCCGTCGTTCCGGCGTCCGCGACCGGAGACGTCGCCGTTGGATCGGCCGGCACGACGACGGCGGCCACCCGGTGGCTTCGGCCCACCACGTCGATCACCCCCGCCCGCGGCTGCATCCGGCTCACGCCCGGCGACGCCGGCATCAAGGTACGTCTGGTGCAGCGCAAGCTCGGCATGGGGTCGCGGTTCGAGACGATGGACGCCGCGACGATCCAGCGGGTCAAGAGGTTCCAGGGCCGCCACGGCATCCGCCGGACCGGCGTGGTGGGCCGGAAGACCTGGAACGCGATGGGCTTCCGTGAGGGCTTCTGCTTCGACCGCTGGCAGGCGAAGCCGGCTCTGCCGCTGCGGGCGACGCGGCGCCAGCGCATCCGCACGATGATCCGGTTCGCGATGACCTACCGCGGCGCGGAGTACGTCTGGGGTGGCGCCGGCCGTCCGCGGTTCGGCGTCGACTGCTCCGGGCTGGTGCTGCAGTCGCTGTACCGCGCCGGCCTCGACCCGCAGCCGATCTCCATCGACAAGCACGTGCAGGCCGGCTACCGCACCTCCGTGCACCTGTACAACCACGACCGTCTGCGGCACCTCCCGCTGGCGCAGAAGCGCCGCGGCGACCTGATCTTCTACCGCAAGGACAGCACCGGCGACATCAACCACGTCGCGATCTACCTCGGCCACGGCCGGCTCGTCGAGGCCAAGGGCAACGACGTGCACGTGGCCCGGCTGGTCCGGCACCACCCCGACCAGACCATCGCGGCCACGGTGGTCCGCCCGTTCAACTAGAGGGTGCCGCCTAGCGGCCCATCACGACCGACAGGTGCCCCTCGCCGTACGCACGCACCGACACGATCGGGTCGGTGCGCTGCCCGGGCGCCGGGGCGAGAGCGACGCCATCCCGACAGTCTCCGACATAGCGGGCATTCCGGGCCGCTGTGACCCTTGCCACATGCCGAACACGGAGAGTAGGTATGGAGCCATGTCGGAGCTCGACCCGGAGAACCACCTCCTGCACGACAAGGTCATGGCCGAGGAGGCCACTCTTCAGGGCGCCATCAACGCGGTCGCCGCGCTGAACCTCGGTCACGACATCCCGATGCTCATGCGCGCCCTCAGCGAGGCGATCGCCGCCCGCGGGCTGGTGCACCCGCCCGACGACTGGCTCACCGCGGTCGCGGTCGAGATCTCGCACGGCAACAGGTACGTCGTCGGCACCCGCTCCGAGCGCGACGCCGACGCCGCCGAGCACGAACACCACTGACCCCGGCTTCTTGGTGACGCGCCAGAAATCCGGCGCCCGCACGTCGTGACGCGCCAACTTTCCTGCGCGACGCGCCAAGAATCCCGGCGACGGGTTGACGCCTCACGACGGGGTCTCAGGGTGAGGCGTCAAGTCTCCCCGTCAACCAGGACGTGAGGCGTCAGCTCTTCGACCCGAGGTGCAGACGGATTGGCGCGTCCCCAACAGGGTTGGGCACGTCACCAGGAACTTTGGCGCGTCACCGGTAGCGGCGGGCGACGTTCTCGGTCTCGGACGGACCCGGCTGCCACCGGGCGATCCACGGGCCGGTGCCCTCCGACGGGTCGACGACACCCTCCTCGAGCCAGGTGTACTCGCCGGCCAGCACGCGCTGCGCGACCTTGGTGTCGACGTCGTCGGTGTTGTTCCACAGACCGTCGAACAGCTCCTCGGTGCGCAGCCGCGACTGCTCGCAGAACGCCTCGGCCAGCTGGTACGCGCTGTGGCCGCGTGCGGCGTCCTCGCGCTTGATCATCTCCGCGCGCGTGCACACCGCCGCCATCGCGAACAGCTCCGCGCCGATGTCGACGATGCGGGCGAGGAACACCTGCCGGTGCTCCAGCTTCGCCTGCCACCGGCTCATCCCGTAGAAGGTCTGCCGGGCCAGCTTGCGCGATGACCGCTCGACGTAGCGCAGGTGCTGGGCCAGCGGCCCGAACTCCGCGTACGACGACGGCTTGTTGCCCTCGCCGGTCACCAGCTGCGGCAGCCACTTGGCGTAGAACCCGCTCGCCTGCACCGCGGCCTTGGCCTTGGCCTGCAGGTCGGCGTCGGCCGAGGCGAGGTCGCCGGCGGCGGACAGGTGGGTGTCGACGGCCTCACGCGCGATCAGCAGGTGCATGATCTCGGTCGATCCCTCGAAGATCCGGTTGATCCGGGTGTCTCGCAGCACCTGCTCGGCGGGTACGGCGCGCTCGCCGCGTGCCCGCAGCGAGTCGGCGGTCTCGAACCCGCGGCCGCCCCGCACCTGCACCAGCTCGTCGGCGATCCTCCACGCCATCTCGCTGGCCCACAGCTTGGCCAGCGCCGCCTCGATCCGGATGTCCTTGGTGCCGGCGTCGGCCAGCTGGGTCGAAAGCTCGAGCACCGACTCGAGCCCGAACGTGGTGGCGGCGATGAACGAGATCTTCTGCGCCACCGCCGCGTGCTGCCCGACCGGCTTGCCCCACTGCACCCGCTCGTTGGACCACTCGCGCGCGATCTTCAGGCACCACTTGCCGGACCCGGCGCAGATCGCCGGGATCGACAGCCGGCCGATGTTCAGCGTGGTCAGCGCGATCTTGAGGCCCTGGCCCTCCTTGCCGAGGCGGTTCTCGGCCGGCACGCGCACCTGGTGGAACCTGGTGACGCCGTTCTCGATGCCGCGCAGGCCCATGAACTTGTTGCGCTTCTCGACCGTGATGCCCTCGCTGTGCGCGTCCACGATGAACGCGGTGATGCCGCCCCGGTGCCCCTCGCTCTTGGGCACGTTGGCCATCACTACCAGCAGCTCGGCGACGACACCGTTGGTGGTCCACAGCTTCACGCCGTCGAGCAGGTACGCAGAGCCGTCCTCGGTCGGTGTGGCCTTCGCGGCCAGCCGCGCCGGGTCGGACCCCACGTCGGGCTCGGTGAGCAGGAACGCCGAGATCGCGCCCTGGGCGCAGCGCGGCAGGAACTCCGCCTTCTGCTGCTCGTTGCCGAACATCTTCACCGGCTCGGGAACGCCGATGGACTGGTGCGCCGACAGCAGCGTGCCGAGCGCGGGGTGAACCGAGCTGGCCATCGCCAGCGCCTTGCCGTAGTAGGCGGTCGACAGCGCCAGCCCGCCGTACTCGCGCGGGATCTTCATGCCGAACGCGCCGAGTGAGTTGAAGCCGGCGATGTACTCGTCGGGCACCCGGTCCTCACGCTCGATGCGCGAGCCGTCGAGTGTCTCGCAGTATGCGCGCAGCTCGGCCATGAACTTCTCGCCGCGCTCGACGTCCTCTTGCGCCTGCTGCGGATGCGGGTGGATCAGGGAGAGGTCGAAGCGTCCGAGATAGAGCTCCTTGGCGAAGCTGGGGCGGGTCCACTCGGTCTCGCGTGCGGCTTCGGCTACCTCGCGGGCCTGCTGTTCGGTCACCTCGGTTGCCACGTCGATATCCCTTCGTCGGCAGTCCCCCCAGTGTTACCCGTAGGTAGCCTCCGACGGAAGAGGTCGGAGGCGACCCGCGCTCAGAGCAGGCTCGCCCCCCAGGTGTTGCGCACGGCCTCGCCCGGCTCGAGCCGCAGCACGTCGCGGCCGGTGCCGAACGCGTCCGGGGGCGAGGTCATCGGCTCGCATCCCAGCCCGGCGCGCCGTCGCCCGGGGGCGAGCGTGTCGGCGGTGTAGACCTGCAGGTACGGGTAGGTGTGGTCGACCCATGCACGCGCGGTGCGCCCGTCGGCACCGGTCAGCTCCAGCCAGGCACGGCCGTCGTCGTCGCGCGGCAGGTCGCCGAACGCGTGGTCGATCGCGAGGTCGCCCAGCTCCCGCGGCTCGGCGAAGTCGTACGCCGTGCCCGCGACCGGAACGTCGTCGGTGGGCAGCTGGCGCTCCTCGTCGGTGTCGATGAAGAAGCCCGCCGGGAACCGCAGCGTGCACGTGTCGATCGTGCCGTCGCCGGGCGACAGGTACGGGTGCTGGCCGTTGGCGTACGGGCAGGCCGCGTCGCCCACGTTGGTCGTGGTGGTGGCCACCGTCAGCCCGTGCGGTCCCAGCGTGTAGCCGACCTGCACGTCGAGCATGAACGGGTAGCCCGTCAGCGGGTGCAGCCGGATGGCCATCACCACCCGGTCGGCGGTGTGCTCCACCGCGCGCCACGACCGCCAGCGCAGGAACCCGTGGATGGCGTTGGACTTGTCCGGCTCGGTCAGCGCGACCCGGTAGTCCGACCCGTCGAAGGCGTAGCGGCCGTCGCGGATCCGGTTCGGCCAGGGGATCAGCGGCGCGCCGTGCGCCCCGTCGCAGATCGCGTCGACGTCGTAGGGGTGCAGCACGTCGCGGTCGCCGACGCGGTAGGTGCGGACACCTCCGCCGACCTCGACGACGGTCGCGTGCTGGTCGCCGTGGCTGATCTCGTACTGCTCGCCGGAGGGTGCGGGCTTCACATCCCGGACCATACCGGTCGGCCCGCGCGCGTCAGGTCGACGACGCTTCTATGCTCACGTACATGCTGGCCTGGGCGGTCGCCGAGCCGCGGCCGATCACGCAGGCACCCCTGCGGCTGGTGGACCGGCCGGTGCCGGAGCCGGCCGCCGACGAGGTGCTGGTGCGGGTGCGGGTGTGCGGCGTGTGCCGCACCGACCTGCATCTGGCCGAGGGCGATGTGCCGCCCCGGCGGCCCGGCGTGGTCCCGGGCCACGAGGTGGTCGGCTCGGTGGAGCGCGTCGGCGCCGACGTCACCCGGTTCGACGTCGGCGACCGGGTGGGGGTCGCCTGGCTGCGGCACACCTGCGGCGAGTGCCGCTGGTGCCGGGCCGGCCAGGAGAACCTGTGCCCGAGCTCCCGCTACACCGGCTGGGACGCCGACGGCGGGTACGCCGAGTACGCGAGCGTGCCGGCCGCGTTCGCCTACCGCATTCCGGAGTCGTTCGACGACACACATGCCGCTCCTCTGCTGTGCGCGGGGATCATCGGCTACCGAGCGCTCCGGCGGGCGCAGCTACCGCCGGGCGGGCGGCTGGGCATCTACGGCTTCGGCGGCAGCGCGCACATCACCGCCCAGGTCGCGATCGCGCAGGGCGCGGAGGTGCACGTGCTGACCCGCGGTGCCGAGGCGCAGAAGCTGGCGCTGTCGCTGGGCGCGGCCTCGGCCGGCGGCGCGTACGACCGGCCGCCGGTGTCGCTGGACTCCGCGATCGTGTTCGCGCCCGCCGGCGAGCTGGTGCCGGTGGCGCTCGAGGCGCTCGCCCGCGGGGGCACGCTGGCGCTGGCGGGGATCTACGTGAGCGACATCCCGGTGCTCGACTACCAGCGCCACCTCTTCTACGAGCGCACGCTGACCAGCGTCACCTCCAACACCCGGCGCGACGGCGAGGAGCTGCTCCGGCTCGCCGACCGGCTGTCGGTACGGGTCGAGACCACGCCGTACGCGTTCGAGGACGCCGACCGCGCGCTGGCCGACCTCGCCGCCGGGAAGGTACGCGGTGCCGCGGTGCTGCGGGTTCAGCGCAGCGGCACGAACGAGTAGTGGCCGTGTCGGTGCAGCACGACGTCTGTGGCCGACCGTCGTTCGACGCTGAGCATCCGTCCCGCCACCGGCACCACCATGAGCCCGCCGTACGCGAGCTGGTCGACGAGCGTCTTGGGCAGCTCGCCGGCCTCGGCCGAGACCAGGATCCGGTCGAACGGCGCCTCCTCGGGCAGCCCGAGCTCGCCCTCCCTGGCCTGTTCGACGCCGGCCCACGGCATCGCGTACGCCTGCAGGTTCTCGCGGCTCCACGCGACCAGCTCGGGCACCAGCTCGACGCCCATCACGCGGCCGGTCGGGCCGACCAGATGGCCGAGCAGCGCCGTGGTCCAGCCCGACCCGCTGCCGACGTCGAGGACGCGCTGGCCCGGCTCGACGCCGAGGAGGTGCAGCATGTTGAGCACGGTGCGCGGCTGGGAGTTGGTCTGCTGGTACCCGATGGGCAGGGCCCGGTCCAGCGGCGCGTTGGCCTTCTGGTCCTGCGGCAGGAAGTCCTCGCGGCGTACGGCCTCGAACGCCGCCCGGATCCGGCGGTCCGCCTCACCCACCCTTCGAGTGTCCTACTCCGCGGGCGTTCGGGGCAGGCCACCCCCGGCGGTTACTGCCGGGACAGCAGCCGCTCGCGCAGGGCCTCGGTGTCGCCGGGCTTCCAGCCGTAGCGGCGCAGCCACTGCTCCGTGCCGTCGTGCGCGTCGACGTGGCGCAGCACGTCCTCGATGCCCTCGGCCCGCGGCAGGTGGCTGTCGCGGTCGCGGCCGCGAAGGTTGGAGGCGTAGGCGCGGGTGTTCATCAGCCGGTCGATGATCGCGTCGATGCGCTCCTCGGTGAGCAGGTAGTCGGCGATGATCGCCTCGCGGCGGACGCCGACGAGGTCGAGCGCGAGTGCCACGACCACCCCGGTGCGGTCCTTCCCCGCGGCGCAGTGGACGATCACGGCGCCGTCGGAGTGCGCGACCGTGCGCAGCGCGCCGACCACGGAGTCGGGACGGTCGGCCAGGTAGGACACGTAGACGCCGCGGGCCTGCCGACGCGGCGCCGGCACCTCCTCGGGTCCGGCCTGCCACGGCATCAGCAGGTCGCCGTCGACCTCACGGGCCGCGTCACCGGCCTCCGGCAGCAGCGACCAGTGGCCCACCCGCACCTCGGGGTCGTGGTCCAGCGGCGCCGGACCCACGACCTGCCGCTCGCTGGTGGTGCGCAGGTCGACCACGTCGCGGACGCCGACCTCGTCGCGCAGCACCCGCACGTCGTCGGACGTCAGGTCCTGCAGGTTGTCGGCGCGCACCAGCCGCCGGGTCGCGGTCACCCCGCCGCCGCGCACGGGCAGCCCACCCAGGTCGCGCACGTTGACCGCGCCGTCGAGCGCGATCCAGCGGCCGGCGGCGTCGGTGGCGTGGTTCAGCGAGGAGGTCATCGCGTCCGAGAGTACCGAGTGCCGACAACAGAACCGCTGTCGGCGCAGGTGGCTAGGTTGTCGGTCATGGCCGGACCTGACCTGCTGTCCCAGCGGGCGCTCAACCGTGCCCTGCTCGACCGGCAGCTGCTGCTGCGGCGTCACCGCATGTCCGCGGCGAAGGCCGTCGAGCACCTGGCGGGGCTGCAGGCGCAGGCGCCCAACCCTCCCTACGTCGGGCTGTGGACGCGGCTGGAGGGGTTCTGTCCCGACGAGCTCGGGCAGCTGATGCTCGACCGGTCGGTGGTGCGGGCGACGCTGATGCGCGGCACCATCCATCTCGTCTCCGCCCGCGACTGCCTGCGCCTGCGCCCGGTGCTGCAGCGGTTCCTCGAGCGGCAGGTGTGGGCCAACGCCAGCCACGGCCGCACCCACCTCGACGGCGTGGACCTCGACGCGCTGCTCGGTGCCGGGCGGGCGCTGCTGGAGGAGGAGCCGCGCTCGGTCGCCGACCTGCGCGAGCTGCTGGGCCCGCGCTGGCCCGACCACGACCCCGCGGCGCTCGCGTTCGCCGTGCGGCTGCTGCTGCCGGTGGTGTTCGTCCCCCCGCGCGGGGTCTGGGGCCGCTCCGGACCGGCCGCGTTCACCACCGCCGACGCGTGGCTGGGGCGGCCGGTGCCCGACGCGGGGTCGGTGGACGACCTCGTGCTGCGCTACCTCGCCGCGTTCGGCCCCGCCGCGCCCGCCGACGCGCAGACCTGGTCGGGGCTCACCCGCCTGGGCGAGGTGTTCGAGTCGCTCGCACCGCGTCTGCGGGTGTTCCGCGACGAGACCGGCCGTGAGCTGTACGACCTTCCCGACGCCCCGCGTCCCGACCCCGACACCCCGGCGCCGGTGCGGCTGCTGGCCGAGTTCGACAACGTCACGCTCTCCCACGCCGACCGCACCCGCGTGATCGCCGACGAGCACCGCCGCGTCATCGCCTCCCGCAACGGCATGGTGCCGGGCATGGTCCTGGTCGACGGGTTCGTCCGCGGCATGTGGCGGCTGAGCAGGGCACGCCGCGAGGTGCGGCTGCAGGTCGAGTCGTTCGGGAGGATGTCTCGACGCGACCGGGCCGCGGTCGAGAAGGAGGCCACGGCGCTGCTCGACGTGGTCGCGGCGCAGGCACAGACCGCGGAGGTGGTGTTCGCGTGACCCGTTACGTGTCGCTGCTGCGCGGCATCAACCTCGGCCCGACCAACCAAGTCTCCATGCCCGAGCTGAAGCAGGTCTACGCCGACCTCGGGTTCGCCGACGTCGAGACCTACATCCGCAGCGGCAACGTGGTGTTCGGCAGCGACGACCCGCCCGACAAGGTGCGCCGCCGCATCGAGAAGGGCATCGCCGAGCGCCTCGACATGAGCATCGACGTGGTCCTGCGCACCCACGACGAGCTCGTCGCCGTGGTCGAGCGCAACCCCTTCTCCGGTGCCGACCCCAAGCACCTGCACGTGGTGTTCCTCGGCGCGCCGGTGCCCGACGAGCTCGTCGAGCGGCTGGGCGAGCACGACTTCGGCACCGACGAGTACACCCCCGACGGCCGGGAGATCTACCTGCACCTGCCCGACGGCTTCGGGCGCTCCAAGCTGGCCACCCGCATGAGCGCGCTGCGCGCACCCGTCGTGGGATCGGTGCGCAACTGGCGCACGGTCACCAAGCTTCGCGATTTGTCCGGGTGACAGGACGCGCCGACGCTGCCACCATCGAGTGCATGACTGTGCCTGGCCTGGCCGGGCTGCGCCACTCGATGGGCGAGTCACTGTTCGGCTTGGTCGCCGGCGACGACGGGCCGGCCAACCGCGACCGCATCCACCACCGGGCCGGCCCGCGCTGGGTCCGCGATGAGCGCCCGATCCGGATCGTGCACGCCGACGCGTCGATGTTCGTCGGCGGGCTGAGCGCGCTGCTGCTGCAGTCGCTGCACCCGCTGGCCATGGCCGCGGTCGACGCGCACTCCGGCTACCGCGGCGACCCGTGGGGCAGGCTGCAGCGCACCAGCACCTTCCTCGCCGTGACCACCTACGGTGCCGCCGACGACGCCGACCGGGCCGTTCGGCGGGTCCGCGCGGTGCACGAGAGCATCCGGGGGATAAGCCCCGACGGCCGCCGCTTCCACGCCTCCGACCCACACCTGCTGTGCTGGGTGCACGTGGCCGAGGTGCACAGCTTCCTGTTGGCCTACCAGCGCTATGGCGCGCAGGAGCTGACCCAGTGCGGTCGCGACGCCTACGTCGCGGACATGGCCGAGGTGGCGCGCCGTCTCGGTGTCCCCGACGCGCCGCAGGACGAGGCGTCGCTGCGCGCCCGGCTCGAGTCGTACCGCGGCGAGCTCAGGTCGACCGCGCAGAGCCGTGCCGCCGCCCGGTTCCTGCTGCTCAACCCGCCGGTCCCGCTGATCGTGCGGCCCGCGTACGCCGTGCTGTCGGCCGCGGCCGTGGAGCTGATGCCGCGCTGGGCGCGGGCCCCGTTGCGGCTGCCGCACGTGCCGGTGTTCGAGCCGACCGTCGTGCGCCCGTCCGGACAGCTGCTCACGTCCGGGCTCCGGTTCGTGATGAACGGCTGACCCGGCCGGGGCGGCCGGGTCAGGCCCCGCACTGGTGACTGGTTCGGTGTCTCGGGCGTGTCGTGCGGCGGTCAGCTCGCCCGCATCTGCGGGCTGACCGTGCGCTCGGCCCGCCGGGCCAGCCGGTCCACGTTCGCGACCCGGTACCACCGGGCGGCGGAGGCGTAGGCCAGCCGGATCTCGTTGTGCGTGCTGGTCTTCTCCAGGTAGCCGGCCCGCGCCAGGTGGGCCTGCGCCGCGAGGAGCGGGGCCTCCTGCTTCTCGGCCACCTCGGCCGCGATCGCCGCGGAGGCGGCGGCGCGGTCGAACTCCAGCCGCACGGCCCGCACCGCGGCCCGGGCCAGCAGCTTGGCGCACGTCTCGTTCACCTGGTCGGTCGAGCCTCCGACGGCCCAGTCGAACAGCTCGAAGTGGTCGACTGCGGACTGGTGGTCGTCGGCGACCTCGAGCCGGATCGTGCGGGCGACGATCTCCGGCAGCTGCAGCATGCAGCCGGTCTCGATCGCGTGCGAGATCGCCTCGCGCAGCGTGACGAGCGAGGCGTCCGCGTCACCCGAGCACTCCTGCAGCACGGCGATGCTCAGCAGCCGCGACTGCTCGGCCAGCGGTGCCTGCAGCGGCTGCGACCCGCGCGCGAGGCGCTTGGCGTCGGTGAGCATGCCGCGCTCGGCGTACGCCCGGACCAGCACCGACGTCGGGTCGAGGCCGGCCGGACCATTCCGGTCGAGGTCGACCGCGGCGGCGAGCTCGGTGAACGACGGGAGGCCGCTGTGGTGCGCGGCGAGCGTGCGCATCAGCGTGACCGCGGCGCGCAGGTCCTCGTCCTCGCTCTGCTCGGCCTTCTCGGCGGCGGCCTCCAGCGCGTCCAGCGCGGTACGGCCGGAACCCAGCAGCACGTCGGGCAGGTAGCGCAGCAGGCACGCGCGCACCGACTGCTGCACGGTCTCGGCGAGCACCTGGGCGTCGTCGGTGAGCTTGCGGGCCAGGTGCAGGTCGCGACGGGGCAGCGCCACGATCTCGCTCAGCCGGATCCGGGCCTCGACGCGGGTGACGTTGTCCTGGGCCTCCTCGAGCGCCTCCCGCAGCGCGTCCTCGATCTCGGGCGAGCAGCCGGAGGCGGGCGTGATCTGCATCAGCGCCGGCGTCGACTCGGCCTCCTCCGGCAGGGCCAGACCCCGCTCGGCGGCATCGATCTTGGTGGTCAGCCGGCCGGTCGAGGGCAGGCCGAGCATCGTGGCCGCCGACAGCGCGGTGCCGAACGCCTGCTTGGCCTCCTCACGCAGGCCGCAGGCGAGGCAGGTGTCGCCGAGCATCTCGAACACCGCGGCCTTGTCGGCCGGCGAGGACTCCAGGCCGTCGGCGAGGGAGATCATCTGGTTCAGGTGTGCCCGCGCGTCCTGCGGGCGGCCCTGGGTCAGGGCGGCGCCGGCGGCCTCGAGCGCGGCCGCGCAGGCCAGCTTGGACTCGCCGGCCTCAAGCCAGTGCCGGACCCGGTCCTCGGTGGACAGGTGGCCCTCCTCGGCGATCCGCCAGTGCAGCTGGCGCCGCACCGTCGGCCGGATCCAGGTGGCGACCGCGTCCTGGATCAGCGGGTTGCGGAAGGAGTAGCCGCGGGTGTCCATGCCCAGCACCGCGAAGTCGACCAGCCGGTCCAGGATCTTGCCCACGCGGGCGGTGTCGGTCTCCGCGCCGGTGACCAGCGGGGCGATCATGTTCGGGGTCACCGGCCGGTCGATGAGGGCGGTGAAGTGCAGCGCCTCCAGCTCGGTCGGCGACAGCTGCTCCAGCACGCGCCGCACCAGCGGCTGCACGGTGAGCTCGGCGTCGCCGGTCATCGCCGGCGCCACCGCCAGGCCCTTGGCGGTCGAGGCGATCCGGCCGCCCGACAGCCAGCCGCGCAGCACGGAGATGGACGGGCCCACCAGCCCGTGGGCCTGCTGCTGCAGCGAGTGCACCAGGTCGGGCACCACCGGGCCGGACAGCACCGCGCCGGCCAGTGCCGCGAGGTCGTCGGCCATCAGCGGCCCGACCTCGACCAGCGCCGGCGCCTCGAGGCCCGCACGCTCGCAGGCGGCGGCCAGGGCGCGCGCGCCCTCGGGCGTCAGCGGCAGCACGACAGTGACCAGCGGGTCGCGCGTCTTCAGGGCGGTGACCAGCGTGTCGGCGTCGGCGGCGGTGAGCTTGTCGAGCGCCGCCGCACGGGCCACCGTGAGCTGGCCGTCGGTGTCGACCGCGGCCAGGTCGTCAGCGGAGGGAACACCGCCGCCGGACGCGAGGCCGGTCGCGCGCACGCCGAGACGGCTCGTCGCCTCGGCGACCAGCGCCTCCCGGCCCGTGCCCGCCTCACCGCTGACACACAGGACGGCGGGGCCGTCGGCCTTCAGCGACCGGTCCAGCGCGTCGGTGAGCCGGGCCAGCTCGGCCCGGCGGCCGACGAACGGCAGCGCCTCCGGCACGTCCTGGTGCCCGGCGAGGATGTGCATGTGCACGGCGCGGGTCTGCGCCGACGGGTCGGCGCCGAGCTCCTCGGCCAGCATCGTCCGGCAGCGCTCGAACGCCCGCAGGGCCTGCTCGGTCTCACCCAGCCCGGCGTAGGCCTGCATCAGCGCGCGGTAGGCGCGCTCGGAGCAGGAGTCGACGGCGAGGGCCTTGTTGGCCAGCTCCACCCCGTCGCGCATCCAGTGCAGTGCAATGGCGCACTCGGCCGCGTCCACCAACAGTGCCCGGCGTACGGCCGCCAGCGACTCGCGGGCCTCCAGGGCCCAGCCCGAGCCGTCGTCGTGGGCGGTGAAGTCGCTGACGTAGAGCGCCTCGGCCTCGCGGGTCAGGGCCACCACCCGGGCGGGCTGACGCTCACGAAGGGCGGACTTGGCCTCGAGAGCCAGGCTGCGGAAGGCGATGGTGTCGACCCAGGCGTGCCGCAGCACCAGGCCGCCGAGGCGGCGCTCGATGCAGTCGCTGCGCAGGGCGCGGCGCAGCTGGGAGGCGGCCGTGCGCAGGCTGGCGCGACCGTGTGCCTCGTCGACGTCGGGCCACAGCTTCTCCAGCAGGCTGGCGACGCTGACCGGCTGGTCGGCGTCGAGTGCGAGCAGCCGCAGCAGGTCGAGGGTCTTGCCGGTGCGCCAGGCTCCGGGCTCGACGACGGTGCTGTCCGCGCGACGCACGTGCAGCGGGCCGAGAAGACGGATCTCGATCCGGTCGGTGGACTCCATGATGACTGCCCCCAAAGACATCTGCGAAGGCGCCGGCCCGATGACACCTAGGACGCGCCACCAAGAAAAATACCGCCGAGAAATCGGCACCGCTCGGTTGTTGAGATTGTTTTACGCTTCGTTGCGCTCGGTTGCTAGACGATTAAGTGATCAACTGTCTGCGCGCATCGGGGGCATGGCTCATGGTCATCTGGGCGGTCAGACGGGGTAGTCATTTCGGACTATTCACCGCAGCGTGTCCGTGGTAGCACGCACCGTGCGGTTTTCCTTGCGTGTAAGGGCTTTCAGGGTATGCGGAGCCCTTCGGAACGGCCTGGTCAACCCGGCGATCCGGATGTGACAGCGAGGACGCACGGTTGGGCAAATTACGTCACAACCGCCGGTGACAGGCGGTGGCCGACGGACGTTATTGTGCAATTCGGACATTTCACATTCTGTCGCCACGGATGCCCCTGCCCTGGTTTTCACGTTCAAATCATTTGCCCGGTACCGCCGTTTGCGCCGCCGTGACGGCCCTCTAGCAGGTTCGTCGGTGGGGACAGCAGTTCGCTGGGGGACGAGGGGCAACATCGTCATGGACGCAACTCGAAGGGACGTGCTCAAGGTCGGGAGCCTGGGGGTTCTGGGTGCCGTGGGCGCGGCAGCTCTTCCGTTCGGCAACACGCTGGGGGCCAGCACGCCGAGCACACTCGACCCGAGCCGGGTGCCGCAGCCGTTCCGCACCGCGTTCGTTCGCCCGCCGGTCCTGCGACCGCGGAAGAGCGTGCGGGGCAAGGACGGCGTGTGGACCGACCACTTCAGCGTCACCATGCGGTCGACGCGGGCGGAGGTCATCCCGGGCCTGAGCACCCGGGCGTTCGGCTACAACGGCTCGGTGCCCGGCCCGACCATCAAGGTCCGGCAGGGCCGGCGGGCCGTGGTGCTGTTCCGCAACCACCTGCCGGCCATCAACCCGGTGTCGGGCCAGGACTTCAGCACCTCGGTGCACCTGCACGGGTCGGGGTCACTGCCGCAGTTCGACGGCTACGCCAGCGACGTGACGCCGCCGGGGTTCTACAAGGAGTACCACTACCCGAACTTCCAGCCGGCCCGGACGCTCTGGTACCACGACCACGGCGTGCACCACACCGCGCAGAACGCCTACTCCGGCCTCTACGCGCAGTACCACCTGCACGACCCGGTCGAGCGTGACCTGCTGCCGCAGGGTGAGTTCGACGTGCCGGTCGTGGTCGTGGACGCGATGTTCAAGGCCAACGGCGCGCTCGGCTACGACGACAACTCGCACTCCGGCCTGTGGGGTGACGTGATCACGGTCAACGGCAAGGCCTGGCCGGTGATGAAGGTGAAGCGGCGGGTGTACCGGTTCCGGTTCCTGAACGCGTCGATCTCCCGGTCGTACCGCTTCACGCTCGACAACGGCGACCCGGTGACGGTCGTGGCCACCGACGGCGGGCTGATGCCGCGCGCGCAGCAGGTCAGCGAGTGGCGGCACGGCAACGCCGAGCGGTACGAGGTGCTGATCGACTTCCGGCGGTACCGGCCCGGCCAGCGCGTGGTCCTGCGCAACCTGTCCAACCCGAACAACATCGACTACGACAACACCGACAAGGTGATGGCGTTCGACGTGACCGACGCGCCGTTCGACAAGAAGGACCCGACCTGGCACCGCATCCCGCACACGCTGGCCAACAGCGAGGTGATGCGGCTGAAGGAGTCCGACGCCACACGCGTGCGCCACCTGCAGGTGGTGCGGACCAACGGCGGCTGGACGATCAACGGCAGGACGTGGGAGGACGTGGTCAACAGCCAGTTCCAGCTGCTGGTCGCCAACCCCAGGCTGAACTCCACCGAGATCTGGGAGATCGAGAACACCTCCGGCGGCTGGTTCCACCCGGTGCACATCCACCTGGTCGACTTCAAGGTCCTGTCGCGCAACGGCCGGCGGCCGTTCGACTACGAGCTCGGCCCCAAGGACGTCATCTACACGGGTGAGAAGGAGACCGTCCGTGTCATCATGAAGTTCGGACCGCATCGCGGGCGGTACATGGTGCACTGCCACAACCTGCCGCACGAGGACCACGACATGATGCAGCAGTTCGGCGTCGGATGGCGACCGGGCATGGACGACCCCAACGACCCGATCCTGGCCGCGCCCTGCAAGGTCGACAACCTCCCCAGGCGCGCCTGAGCGAGCATGCCCCGCACGACGAGACAGCCCGAGCACCGGTCGAGGCTGTGGCCGCTGCTGCTCGTCGTGGTGGTGCTCGCCGTCGGTGGCGGCTGGTGGCTGCGGGGGCACGTGCTCGGGTCGTACGAGGTGGACTCGGGCAGCATGGAGCCGACGCTGTGCCCGGGCGACCAGGTTCTGGTCGACAAGCTGGTGCAGCCGCAGGACCTGCACCGCGGCGACCTCGTGGTCGCGACCGCGCCCAACGACGGCAGGCTGGTGGTCAAGCGGGTGGTCGGGCTGCCCGGTGACCGGGTCGCCATCCGTGACGCGCTGCTCTACGTCGACGGGCAGCGCGTGCACGAGCCGTACGTCGACCACAGCCGCATCGACGGGCTGTACTACGGGCCGATCAAGGTGCCGCCGCGGCAGATGTGGGTGATGGGCGACAACCGGGCGGTGTCGATCGACTCCCGCGACTACGGCGGGGTGCCTTTCGCCAACCTGCGCGGCCGCGTGCTGGTGCGCTGGTGGTCGGGCTGCTGACGCCGCCCTTCGTCGAGTGGCGCGTTCCGCAGGGGCAAACCGGGCATGGGGCCACCGCATCGCGCCACTGAACGCCTTGAGGGCAACGAGGATCTTCCGTTGCGTCCCACTGACCAGCCGTCCCTCGCTCGCGGCCCCCGCCGCCCACTCCTCCCACTGCCCTTTCGGTCGTCTCAGGACTTGGTCTTCACCGGAACTGGTCGTCACCGGAGTTGGCCTTGGCCGGAATTGTCCTTCAGCAAAATTGGTCCTCACCAGAAGGCCCGTCGTCAGTGCAGGGCCCGGCCCACCGCCACCCGGCGGGTATCGGGCGCGGCCACGCGGGCGGCGTCGGCGGCGAGGTCGTCGGCCTGCTGCTGCGACTCACGCTCGGCCTTGACCCGCGCCTCGTACGCCGCCACCTCGTTGTCCACCCGGTCGACGTCCCAGCCCAGCAGCGGCCCGATGATGCGCGCCGCCTCGCCGGCGACGGCGACGCCGCGGTCGGGCGTCTCGATCGAGATGCGGGTACGCCGGGCGAGCACGTCGTCGAGGTGCAGAGCGCCCTCGTGCGAGGCGGCGTACGCCACCTCGACGCCGAGGTATTCCTGCTGGTCACTCAGCGGCTGCAGCAGCGACCGGTCGCGCTCGCCCAGCGCCAGCACCTCCATGGCCATCGACCCGTAGCGGTCCAGCAGACGTTCGATCTGCCAGGCCGGCAGCCGGTGCGACTCTGCCAGCGTGAGCACCTGGTTGACCATCGCGTGGTAGCCCTCGGCTCCGAGCAGCGGGATGTTGTGGGTCGTGCTCGTAGGTACCGCGCGCGGGATGTCGGTGCAGACCAGGTCCACGGCGTCGGCGGCCATCACCCGGTAGGTCGTGTACTTGCCGCCCGCGACCGCGACCAGTCCCGGCTGCGGCCGGGCGACGGCATGCTCGCGGGAGAGCTGGCTGGTGCGCTCGGACTCGCCGGCCAGCAGGGGTCGCAGCCCGGCGTACACGCCCTGGATGTCGTCATGGGTGAGCGGCACCGAGAGCACCCGGTTCACGTGGTCGAGCAGGTAGTCGAGGTCGGCGCGGCTGGCGGCCGGGTGGGCAAGATCGAGGTTCCAGTCGGTGTCGGTGGTCCCGATGAGCCAGTGCGTGGTCCAGGGGATCACGAACAGCACGGAGGTCTCGGTGCGCAGGATCAGACCGGTCTCGGAGTTGATGCGGTCTCGGGGCACCACGATGTGCACACCCTTGGACGCGCGCACATGGAAGCGGCCGCGTCCGCCGGCCATCGTCTGCACGGCGTCGGTCCACACGCCGGTCGCGTTGACCACGACCGAGGCCCGCACCTCCACGTCGTCGCCGTTCTCGACGTCGCGCACGCGCGCGCCCACGACCCGCTCACCGGAGCGCAGGAAGTCCACGACCTCGGCGGAGCTGAGCACGGTGGCGCCGTAGGCCATCGCGGTGCGCGCCACCGTGAGCGTGTGTCGGGCGTCGTCGGTCTGCGCGTCGGAGTAGAGCAGTGCACCGGTCAGCGCGGTCGGCTTCAGCGCCGGTGCCAGCTTGCGGGCGGTGTGACGGGTGAGGTGCCGGTGGTGCGGCAGTGACCGCGCGCCGCCCATGGTGTCGTACAGCATCAGGCCGGCACCCACGTACGGCCGCTCCCAGACGTGCCGGGTCAGCGGGTACATGAACTGCACCGGCTTGACCAGATGCGGCGCGATGCGGGTCAGCATGAGCTCGCGCTCGCGCAGGGCCTCGCGGACAAGGCCGAAGTTCATCTGCTCGAGGTAGCGAAGCCCACCGTGGAACAGCTTGGAGGAGCGCGACGACGTGCCGCTGGCGAAGTCACGGGCCTCGACGAGCGCGACCCGCAGCCCCCGCGTGGCGGCGTCGAGCGCGACACCTGACCCGGTGACCCCGCCGCCGACGACGAGAACGTCGAAGTGCTGCGACCCCAGCCGCTGCCAGGCCGCGGCCCGTTCCTCGACCCCCATGCGACTCGGACCCAGCATGCACGTCCCCCACCCTCGAGCGGCAGCGATATCGTCCCCAACACCCTACGAGGCGTCCGGCGACCAGGGAGGGGCCCATGGCGGACTACATCGCAGCGATCGACCAGGGCACGACCAGCACGCGTTGCATGATCTTCGACCAGTCCGGGGAGGTCATTGCCGTCGACCAGATGGAGCACGAGCAGATCCTGCCGCGGGCCGGCTGGGTCGAGCACGACCCGGTCGAGGTCTGGAACAACACGCGCGAGGTCATCGGCGGCGCGCTCGGCAAGGGAAACCTCAGCTCAGCGCAGATCCAGGGTCTCGGGATCACCAACCAGCGCGAGACCGCCGTCGTCTGGGACCGCAACACCGGGGAGCCCGTCCACAACGCGGTCGTGTGGCAGGACACCCGGACCCAGAAGATCTGCGACGAGCTGGCCGCGCTGGGCGGCGGCGCGGACCGCTACAAGGACCGCGTCGGGCTGCCACTGGCGACGTACTTCTCCGGGCCGAAGGTCCGCTGGATCCTGGACAACGTCGACGGGGCGCGCGAGCGGGCCGAGAAAGGCGACCTGCTGTTCGGCACCATGGACACCTGGGTGCTGTGGAACCTCACCGGCGGCGCGCAGAACGACGGCGTGCACGTTACCGACGTGACCAACGCCAGCCGGACCATGCTGATGGACCTCGACACACTTTCGTGGGACGAGGAGATCGCCGGTGAGATGGGCATCCCGGTGTCGATGCTGCCGGAGATCAGGTCGTCGTCGGAGGTGTACGGCGAGTGCCGCCCCGGCATCCTGCGCGGCGTGCCGGTCGCGGGGATCCTCGGTGACCAGCAGGCGGCCACGTTCGGCCAGGTCTGCTACGAGGTCGGCACCGCGAAGAACACCTACGGCACCGGCAACTTCATGCTGCTCAACACCGGTGAGGAGAAAGTCCGCAGCGAGAACGGCCTGCTGACCACGGTCTGCTACAAGATCGGCGACCAGGCGACGGTGTACGCGCTCGAGGGCTCGATCGCGGTGACCGGGTCGCTGGTGCAGTGGCTGCGCGACAACCTCGGGATCATCAAGGACGCACCGGAGGTCGAGGAGCTCGCCCGCAGCGTCGACGACAACGGCGGTGCCTACTTCGTGCCGGCGTTCTCCGGACTGTTCGCTCCGCACTGGCGCTCCGACGCGCGGGGGGCGCTGGTCGGGCTGACCAGGTACGTGAACAAGGGCCACATCGCGCGGGCGGTCCTCGAGGCGACCGCGTTCCAGACCGCCGAGGTGCTCGAGGCGATGAACGCCGACTCCGGGGTGAACCTGAAGGAGCTCAAGGTCGACGGGGGCATGGTGGGCAACGACCTGCTGATGCAGTTCCAGGCCGACGTGCTCGACGCCGAGGTGGTGCGGCCGAAGGTGCCGGAGACGACCGCGCTGGGTGCGGCGTACGCGGCGGGGCTCGCCACCGGGTACTGGTCCGACCTCGACGAGCTGCGGCAGAACTGGGCGGAGGGCCGCCGCTGGACGCCGCAGATGGACGCCGGGGAGCGCGAGCGGCAGTACCGCAACTGGAAGAAGGCCGTCACCAAGACCTTCGACTGGGTCGACGACGACGTCCACTGACACCGGAGGCTTGGCGCGTCACGAGATGCAACGCCCGGGTGGTGACGCGCCAAGATTCCTGGCGACGCGATTACTCCTGCGCACCCAACAACCTTGCTCGTGAGGCGTCAGTTCTTCTACGCGTGAGGCGTCA
>CBFGZI010000031.1:0-32948 GCA_965653225.1 uncultured Propionibacteriales bacterium
CGTGGTGGTCCGCATGGTGGTGGGCTCTCGCGTTGCTGTGCGCACCGTGCAGGCCCTGCAGGCCGAGCCTGCCCGCCAGCGCGGCGAGCGCATCGTGCCCTCCGTGGACGAGTGCGGCGTGGTCGGCGACCAGCACCCCCGGCAGCGAGGCGAGGTCGCGCAGCACCGCGGCGTAGCAGGCGGCCCAGAACCAGCCCATGGCGGCGACGTCGTCGTCGGGATCGCCCTCGGCCGGAACGTCGGGGAGGTCGCCGAGCCCGAGGTCGCGTACCTCCGAGACGTCGGGCAGCCAGCCCATGCGCCGGTAGCTGGCCAGCATCGCCGCCGGGTGCCTGAACAGGACAACGGCCCGCGCGCCGGTCGCCTCGGTGATCGCGGGCAGCGACAGCAGGGCGAAGGGGTCCTTGACTATCACGCGGACCCAGGGCAGCGGCGCGGCCCAGGCCCGTACGCCGTAGCGGCCGTACGTCCGTGGCTCCCAGCCCTGGTAGACCCGTCGCAGGGTGCGGCGTTGCCGGTCGTCGGTGTCCGGGCCCAGACGGGCCCAGCCCGAGAGAGAGCCGCCGAGGGCGAACTGCCCGGCGCGGGGGTTCATCGGCTCGCGGCCGGGCAGGGCGGTGTTGCGCGCCGCCGCCAGCTCGCGCGCCAGCCAGGTCGTCCCCGACCGCGGGAGGCCGGTCACCAGGATCGGTGCCTGCCGGGTCACGAGATCCCTCGGCCCATGGCCCGTGCCGCCTTCAGGGACACCGACGGGTCCATGCCGGTCGTCGCGTTGACCACGGCGAGCAGGGCATGCGGCGTGAGGGGCCAGCGCCGCAGCGACCGCGCGGCCCAGGTCATCGCGGTCCTCCGCTCGCCCATCGCCGCGTGGGCGAACGCGATCTGACCGCACAGGCGGGCCGAGCCACGGCGAGAGCGGGCCAGCTCCGGGTGGGTCCGCAGGAGGTACGTCAGGCCGTCGGCGACGACCGGCTGGCGCTCCACGAACCACGAGCGGCCATCCTTCGACACGTCCGCCAGCGGCTGCGTGACCACGCCCAGCGGCCCCAGCCGTACGGCCCGCAGCAGCCACTCGTAGTCCTCGGCGTAGCTGAACGGCAGGGCCTCGTCGTAGCCGCCGACCTGGTCGAAGGTCGAGCGACGGATCAGCAGGGTCGAGGAGTGCAGCTCCTTCATCCGCGAGCGCACGAGCACCGACTGGCTGACCAGTGCGGCCTGACCCGGCCAGTCGACCACGTGGTCGCCGGGCATCATCAGCCGGATGCCGGTGCCCACCACGAACACGTTCTCGTGGGCGCGGAGCCACTTCATCTGGATCTCGAGCTTCCGGGGGTGCCAGCGGTCGTCGTCGTCGCAGGAGGCGATGAAGTCCCCGGTGACGTGGGCCCGGCCGGCGTTGCGAGCGCCGGCGAGCCCGGGCGTCCGGTCGTTGGTCGCCACGAGGATGCGGCGGTCCGGTGAGCCGAGCTCGGTGAGCGTCGGGTCGGGGGGCTCCTGGTCGTGCACCACGACGCACTCGATCGGCCCCGCATAGGTCTGCCGCACGATCGCGCGGAGCGCCCGGCGCAGCTCATCGGGCCGCCCCCGCGTCGGCACCACGACGGACACGAGCGGCCAGGAACCGCCGGACGCGCTGCCGGCCGCCTGCTGTTCGATTTCCATTTCGACGTCCCACCCCGACGTTTCGAACCCACCATTTATGCCCATTCCCGTTGCCCGGTGGGCTTTCCTCACCGATGCTAGACAGAGGCACTGCCCCGTCGCGGTCGAACAGCGGAAATGGCCAGTTGTGGTCAGCGAGGGACGTTCGCAGGTGGACGGAAATGTCCGTTCCGCCAGGCAGGTCCATTGTGTTCCGAATACGCAGGGGGGGACCACATGCGCCCACGCACACGTGAGGACGGGATGCTGCGCGCCGAGCATCTCCGCGAGGCGGGCCGACTGCTGTGGCCGGAGCCGGCCCGGTTCGTGGTCGCCTCCGGGCCCACGTCGCACGGCGCGGCTCCGGGCGTGCCGGTAGGCGAGTTCGTCCTCGTCCCGAGTGCGGAGCACCCCCGCCTGCTGGTCCCCGGCCGTCCCAACCGGGTCGCCGCGGGCGCCGTCCGCCGCTACACCTCGCCGGTGTCGAAGATGGCCCGTGCGCGGCTGCAGGTCCTGGCCCTGCTGATGGCCAGTGGCATCGGGCAGCGAGTCCTGCGGGGCCGGGTGCTGATCTACGCGGACGGCCACGACGCGCGGCCCGACACGATCGAGACCTACCTGCACGACGCCCTCGGCACCGACCTGCACGTGAGCCTGCACATCGGCCCGGCGCGTGCCAACCGCAAGCCGGTTCTGCAGCTGCTCGAGCCCTCGGGCCGCACGTACGCGTTCGCCAAGATCGGGGTCAACGACCTCACCCGGCGGTTGGTACGTGCGGAGGCGCAGTCGCTGCAACGTCTGGCCGGCGCCGGGTTCGAGACCCTCGTCGTGCCCTCGATGCTGCACCACGGCCAGTGGCGGGGGAACGAGGTGCTGGTGCAGGGCGCGCTGCCCACGTGGGAACGCACCCCAACGCGGCGGCCGGTGCTGGTCGCGGCGATGCGCGAGCTGGCCGACATCGGCAGAGCTGCTTCGCAGCCGCTGGCCGGCACCGACTACTGGGACCGGCTTCGAGACGGCGTGACCACGCTCGCCGACGCAGACGCCCGCGAGGCTCTTCTCGAGGTCCTCACGCACCTCGACACCGTCGCCGGCGGGTCGGACGTACCGATGGGGTCCTGGCACGGGGACTGGACGCCGTGGAACATGGCTCCGCGCGGCGACCGTCTGATGGTGTGGGACTGGGAGCGCTTCGTCACCGGCGTGCCCGTCGGCTACGACGCGCTGCACTACGACGTGCAGGAGGCGGTGACCCGCAACGGCATCGAACCCGGCGTCGCCGTCGAGTCCCTGCTGGCCAGGTCCGCGGATCTGCTCTCGCCGTTCGAGGTGCCGGAGCGGCATGCGCGGCTCGTCGCATCCCTGTACCTGGTGGAGATCGCCGTCAGGTACCTGCACGACGGGCAGGCCCAGGCCGGAGCGCGGCTGGGGCGGCTCGGCAACTGGCTGCTGCCCGCACTGGTCCAGCAGGCGCGAGCGATCTCGGCGGCATCGTGAGCACGCCGGGACGCGTGACCGAACCCCCGGAGCCGCTTTCGGGAACGCTGGCCGGCGACAAGGAGCTGCGCGGCATGGCGCGCGGCAGCGCGCTCAACCTCTTCGGCGCCGCCTGCACGGCCATCGCGAACTTCGGTCTCATGGTCGTGGTCACCCACGGCTTCAGCCGCGCCGAGGCCGGCATCATCTTCTCCGCGACGTCGCTGTTCCTGCTGCTCATGGCACTGGGTCAGCTGGGCACCGGCACCGGGCTGGTCTACTTCATCTCCCGCGCCCGGGCCCTCGGCGACGTGCGGATGCTGAGCGTGTACATGCGCACCGCCGCCGGACCGGTGCTGGCGATGTCTGTCGCCATGTCGGTCGCGCTGGTCGCGTTCGCGCCCCAGGTCGCCGACCTCACCACGAACGGCGACCCCGGACACCTCGCCTCCTACCTGCGGGTGCTCGGGCTCTTCCTTCCGGTGGCCTGCCTGTACCAGGTCGCGCTGTCGGCCACGCGTGGGCTCAAGACCATGCGACCGAGCGCCTACGTCGACCACGTCGCCCGGCCGGTGCTGCAGCTCGTCCTGGTCGGTGGTGCCGCGCTGGCGGCCGGCGCGAACCTGCTGGCGCTCGCGTGGGTCGTGCCGTACCTGCCGGCGCTGCTCCTGGTCTGGCTGGCCTGGCGGCGGCAGCACACGCGCATCATGCAGCGCGCCGAGGCGACCGGGACGGACGCCGCCCCGCCACCCGCGCACACGACAGCGGTGTTCTGGCGGTTCACCTCGCCCCGGGCCCTGGCGTTGTTCGCCCAGATGGCGATGCAGCGGCTCGACATCGTCCTGGTCGCGGCACTGGTCGGACCGGTCGAGGCGGCGATCTACGCCGCCGCGACCAGGTTCCTCGTGCTCGGGCAGCTGGGCAACCAGGCGGTGGCCACCGCCGTGCAGCCGCGTATCGGCTCCGCACTCGCGCGCGACGACGTCGTCCTCGGCCGCCGCCTGTACGGCACGTCCACCGCCTGGCTGATGCTCATCACCTGGCCGGTGTACCTGACGTTCGCGACCTTCGGGCCGTTCCTGCTTTCGGTGTTCGGGTCCGGCTACCGTGCGGGTGCCCAGGCGCTGCTGCTGCTCTCGCTGGCGATGCTGGTGGCGACGGGCTGCGGCATGGTCGACATGGTCCTGAACATGGCGGGGCGCACGACCTGGACCCTGGCCAACACCACGCTCGCGCTGACGCTGATGGTGGGCCTCGACGTCTGGCTGGTCCCCCAGTTCGGTGTGCTGGGCGCCGCGATCGGATGGTCGATCTCCCGCACGGTGGCCAACCTGGTGCCGCTCACGCTCCTGGGCGTCGTCATGAAGGTCCACCCGTTCGGGCGCGCGTTCGTGGCCGCTGCCGGTGCCGCCGTCGCCTGCTACGCGGTGCTGCCGGTGCTCGGCCGCATGGTGTGGGGCCCCACCTGGACCGGTGTGCTGGTCTCGGGCGCCCTGGCCACCGTGTGCTACCTGGTCGTGCTCTGGTGGCTGCGCGGGCCGCTGGAGCTTTCCGCACTGTCCGGCGTGCGCAGGCGTCGTGGCTAGCCGGTCCGTGAGCAGACGTGGGCTACTGGCAGGGCTCGGGCTGGTGGCGCTGACCGGATCCGGCTGCTCCGCTGATGAGGTGACCCGGGCGAGGCCGGCCCGCGGGGCGCCGGCCGCGGCGCCGCCCCCAACGGCGCCGGGTCCCACCCTGGTGCCCAAGCCGGGCAGCCAGCATGTCGGTGGTCAGACGCACGGACCGCGGTGGCCCGGGCACCGTCCCGGTCGCACCTACCTCGGCCTGTCCTACCCCGACGACATCGCCAACGCCGAGGCGGTCCTCGGTCCCGTCGGCGTCCACCGGTCGTACTTCGAGTGGGATGACATCCAGCGTGAGGCGGAGGTCATCGCGGACGACCACGCCAACCGGAGGCTGCCCTGGGTCTCGTTCAAGGCGCCGGGGGACGCGTCGGGGTGGGGCCCGGTGGCCCGGGGTGTGTTCGACGACCAGCTCCGTGCCCGGGCCCGCCACTACGCGAGTTTCTCCGAGCCCATCGTCGTCACCTTCCATCACGAGCCGAGCAACGAGAGGCCGCAGGCCGGCAGCGACTACGCGGCCGCATGGGTCCACGTGCACGACGTGATGCGCGCGGAGGCAGGCCTTCACCACGTCGCGCAGGTGCCGATCATCGGCGACTGGGAGTTCAACCCCGCCAACGTCCACGCCGCCGCGGACGAGTGGATCACCCGGCGCGTCCTCGAACGGGCCTCGTTCCTGGGGGTCGACGTGTACCAGAACGCGAGCGGGGAGACCTATGCGCAGCGCCTTGCTCGCGTACAGGACTGGCTGGTGGCCCGGGGACACCCGGGGATGATGATCGGTGTCGGCGAGACCGGCTGCACCGACGCCTTCGGCTCACCCACGGCCGTGCAGTGGTGGACCGAGTCGTGGGCGTGGGTGGAGCTCAGCACGGACACGGTAGGAGTGGTCGCCTACTACGACTCCGACCGTAACTCCCGAGGTCACGTGCACTGGCCACTGGACGAGTCGGCCGCCAAGCAGCGGGCGTTCAAGCTGACCCTGAAGTCACCGACCGCGTGCCGGCTGCCCGCCGGCTAGGTTCCACTCGACGCATCACCTGAGGCGTCGAGGGGCCGCATCACGCAGTGGCCCAGCCCGGCGGGTGGCCGAGCAACTCTGCGAGCGCACGGTCGTGCGGGGCGAAGTACCGGCGCAGCTCGGCCTGTGTCTGCTCGCTCATCGGTGAGCGCGGCCGGGCGTTCCACCGGTCGAAGCTCTTGGGCGTGAACCTCGGCAGCTCGAGGAAGTCGAGGATCCGGGCGTACTCCTCCTCCGGACGGGTGAAGAAGTGCTCGCTCTCCACGACGAGGATGCGTTCCCGCCCCAACAGCGCGGACAGCCGCTCGATCTGCTCCGCGTAGTGCCCTCGCCGGCGGTAGGAGTGGTGCCGGTGGCTGTGGCTCTCGTAGCGGGGGTCGGCGCGCATCCGCTCCACCTCGCCGGCCAGGCGCTCGTCCTCCAGCTCCAGCGCACGCTCGAACGGCTCGGTCTCGAACCCGCGGGCCAGCTCGTGCCGATGTGCGGAGTAGGCACGCTCCACCGGGTCGCGGACCATCACCAGCAGCTTGGCCTCGGGCAGGTCGCGGGCCAGCCGGTCCGGCGCGAGCGGGTGGTACATGTAGTAGCCGCTGGCCTCGAAGGTCACCGGCCGGGCCTTGCTGGCCAGGGTGCGCGTGCGGGCGATACCGCGGACGGGGAAGTGGCCGTAGTACCACTCGGGGCCGCGGAAGTAGTTCATGTCGAAGTAGTTCACGCCCTTGTGGAACACCGGCGGCTGCACCAACGGGTGCGCCATGAGGGCGCGGAACAGCGACGTGGTGCCGCATCGCTGCGCACCCACGATCACGAAGTCCGGATGCATGCGCAGGTTCGCCGTCGCCGCGCCGACCGCGCGCGAGAGCTTGCGCCCCTGCATCTTCAGGGTCTGGGGTGCCGCCTGTCGGAGAGTCACGCAATCACCTCTCTCCCATGGTCCCGCTCGGCCACCTCCGGTGCGGTCGTTTCCGTCATTTCCGACGTCTCCTGCGCGGCCAGACCTTCACGGGTCATCAGCCCGATGGCGATCATCAGCGTGAACAGCGGTGACTCGAGGGAGTCGTACACGAGGAACAGCACACCGGAGACCAGGATGAGCGTGCATCCGGCCACGGCGTACGGTCTGACCCCCGACGCGTAGCGCAGGAACTGCACCGCCAGGAACGCCAGGCACAGCGCGGTGCCGACGAAGCCGGTGGTCAGGATCAGCCTCCACATGAAGCCCTGCGTGCCCAGCGGCGGTGGCGCGCACTGCTTGCACTCGGGTGTTCCGCCACCGGCCAGCGAGGTGAAGGACCCCAGCATGTCGCGCGTGCTGCCGTAGCCGACGATCGGGGATCCCTGCCACGTGCTGTCGATGACCTGGACGGCGGTGTTGGCCCGCCGCTCGTTGCTGTGCGGCGTCTCCAGCCGCAGGGTGACCATGTCGTAGAGCGGCGTCGAGACGAACACGATGCCGCCGACGAGCCCGGCGACCAGGATCGCCTGGATGGCCCAGATGCGCCCGTTCCAGGCCAGCCGGACGGCCACGTACAGCGCGGTGACGGCCAGCCCGAGCCACAGGCCGCGGTTCAGCGAGGCGACGATGGGCACCACACTGGCGATGAGGACGAGCACGCCGACCGGTCTCCGCCAGCCGGCGTCGCGCCCGAACCACGCCAGCACGAAGAACGGCAGGTACATCGCCAGGTTGTTGCCCCAGGAGTTGGCGAAGGCGAACGGTGCCGTGGGCCTGGGCTGGACGAAGCCGAGGAACTCGCTCTGCTCGGCGAGTGCGGGGTGGATGAGGGACTGGACGAACGATGCGTTCGCCACGTTGCCGGGCAGCAGCATCTCCAGCACGGAGGGGAACTGCAGCGTCGGGAAGGCGACGGCGAACAGCCCGAACACCACCGTCACCACGAACATGTAGCCGAGCAGGCGTGCGACCCGGCGGCTGGGCAGCTCCTTCTCCGACAGGTTCAGCACGTACAGCAGCACCACGGTCGCGGCGAGGTACCAGGCGGCGCGGTAGCCGAACCCCACCAGCCGCGCCGGTCCGCTCACCTCCACGGTCCCGGGTGCGTGTGCCCAGATCAGCAGCACACCCACCAGCATCCAAACCAGGAACAGCAGCCACAGCGCGAACCCGCGCGGGACCAGCACCCGCGGGCGTCGGTAGAGCTCGTAGGCCATGAAACCGGCGAGGATGATGAAGACGAAGTGGCTGACTCCGAGGACCCACCACAGCGGGAAGGGCACGAACAGCAGCGTGAGCGGCCAGCCCGGACGCAGCACAGTCATCGGTCCCCCTCGGCCGCGTCGTCTGATTGATCCCCTCAGTGCAAGATGCACGTAGTGTCACCCGATGTCAACGCAAACCGAACGCGTATGGCTGGATACTCAGGGTGACGGGAGCGATCTGCCGGCACCGGTGACCCCGGTGCCACGGCGGCCTCGACGACGTCCTCGTCACCATCGGTGTCCGACAGCGACCACCCGTTCGCGCTATTCCACGTCGTTCGCCCGCTTCGTACCGTCGTACTGCGCGTAGCAGGGAGTAGTCGAGGGCGCGCGGGGTGGGGAAGACGAATGCTGGTGAGTACGCCCGGTCGCACGAGGGTCTGGCTGCTGGTCCTGCTCGTTCCGGCACTGGTGCTGGGCGGAGCGCCCGGTGTGGCGAGTGCGGTGCCAACGGACGTCCCGCGGGCGACGGCGTCGTTCAACGACGTCGTGCGCGTCGTGGTGTCCGCCGGCGACACGGTCTACGTGGGCGGCGCCTTCACCCGGGCCACGGACTCCAGCGGCACGGTCATCCGCAACCACGTCGCCGCCGTCGACGCGGTCACCGGTCAGCTGCGCCCGTGGAACCCGAACGCGGACGGTGCGGTGCTGGCGCTGGCCGTCTCCGGCACCGATGTCTACCTCGGTGGTGTCTTCAACAACGTCGGAGGCGTCGGCAGACAGGGCCTCGCCAAGGTCTCGGCGGGGACCGGCGCCGTGCGGCCGGGCTTCGTGCACACCGTGCCGAAGGCGGTGCGGGCGCTGCTGGTGCAGGGCGGCGCGCTGTACGCCGGCGGCTCGTTCGGCTCGGTCGACGGGCAGAGCCGGGCTCGACTCGCGAAGTTCGACCTCACCAGCGGCGCGCTCTCGCCCGCGTGGACGCCCAGCGCCGTCGGTTCGGTGCGGGCGCTGGCGGCCGACCCGCTGGGCCGGATCCTGGTGGGCGGCAGCTTCACCACGCTCGACGGCCGCGCCGACAGCGCCTTCCTCGCCGCCCTCGACGCCGGGACGGGCGCGGTGTCGCCGGGCTTCCGCGCGGCGATCACCTACCGGGTCGACGCACTGGCGGTCACCGCCGACTCGGTGTACGCCGCGGCTGACGGCCCGGGAGGACACCTCCGCGCGTTCGGGCTCGACGGCTCCAACCGCTGGGACCTGGCTACCGACGGTGGCGTCCAGGCGGTCGACGTCCTCGGCGGCACGGTGTTCTTCGGCGGTCACTTCGACAACGCCTGCCGCTCGGCCCTCCTCGGCACGACCGGGTCATGTCAGGCCGGCATGCTCACCAGGCACAAGCTCGGTGCGGTCAGCCCCGCGGGTGACCTCACTACCTGGGCGCCGCAGGCGAACTCCCCGCAGGGAGTCTTCGCGGTCGAGTCGCTGCCCGGCTCGGGCACGGTCGCGGTCGGCGGTGCCTTCACGCGGTTCCGCGCCAGCGGTCGGGTGCAGCCGTTCTTCGCCATCTTCGGGTGAGCATCCGCCGGCATTTGTGACTCAGCGTCACCGGCTGGGCGCGCGGAATCACCAACCTTGGTGATTGCCATTGCAACCATGTCCGCGCACCCTCGCAGTGGGCTCAAGAAGCCTGATGTACAGCGACCCGCTGGGGAGCAGGGCTCGCTCGTTTGCCTTCCAGACAAGGAGGACCGGAGTGACCACGCTCCCCGAGCAGCGCGCTCTCCTGACGCCACTCGTCGGTGCCGTCCGCGCCCCCGCGCGGGTGCAGCAACGTCCGGTGGACGCGGAGCGTCGCTATGTGTACAGGCTGGTCGCGATCGATGGCCTGGCCGCGGTCGTGGCGGCCTCGCTGAGCCTTCTGGTTCGGTTCGGCGTGCATGGCGCACTGCCGCCGACGCCGATGGCGGTAAGCGTTTCGTTCGCGCCGATCTGGCTGGGCGTCCTCTTGGTCGTACGTGCCTACGAGCCGCGTTACCTGTACGTGGGTTCGGAGGAGTTCCGGCGCGTCATCGATGCCGGTGTGTGGCTGTCGCTGGCGGCGGCGCTGCTGTCGTACTCGCTTCAGGTCCCACTCGCTCGTGGCTACCTCATGCTGCTCGTCGTGACCGCCACCACGGGCACGCTCGCCGGCCGGTTCGCCTCCCGGAAGCACTTGCACCACTGCCGTGCCGCCGGCGCCGGGTGGATGCGACGGACGATCGTGGCCGGGCACGACCATGCGGTCCACCGGGCCGTCCGCGAGCTCCGTCGGACCCGCTGGCACGGCTACGAGGTGGTCGGTGTCTGCCTGAAGGGCAGCGTGCGCAAGGCCTCGTTCGACGTGCCCGTGACCGAGGGACTCGAGCTCCTCGTGCAGGCAGCCGAATGTGCGCACGCGGACGCGGTCGTGGTGCTGCCGTGCCGTCACCTCGACGGAGAGGCCGTTCGCCGGCTCGGGTGGGAGCTGGAGCGCGCGGGGACCCAGCTGCTGGTCGCGCCCGGACTGCTCGACGTGGCGCCGGAGCGGACCACGGTCAGTCTTGTCGGAGCGATGCCGCTCGTGCACATCGCGCACGCGGAGCTTCGCGGTGTGCGTCGGCTGGCCAAGGACCTCTTCGACAGCCTCGTCGCCGCGGCGGCGTTGCTGGTGCTGTCGCCGCTGTTGCTGACGGTGATGCTCGCGATCCGGCTGGACAGCCCCGGCCCGGCGCTGTTCAAGCAGGAGCGGGTGGGCCGCGACGACCGCCGGTTCGTGATGTACAAGCTGCGCACGATGGTGGTGGACGCGGAGGAGCACCGTTCGTCGCTGGTCGCGCTGAACCAGGCCGACGGTGTGCTGTTCAAGCTGCACCACGACCCGCGGGTGACCCGGATCGGGCGGTGGCTAAGGCGCTACTCGATCGACGAGCTGCCGCAGCTGATCAACGTGCTGCTGGGCGACATGTCGCTGGTGGGCCCGCGACCGCCGTTGCCGAGCGAGGTACGGAACTACCCGTCGGACGTGCGTCGGCGGCTCGCGGTGAAGCCGGGTCTGACCGGCCTGTGGCAGGTCAGCGGACGCTCCGACCTGCCGTGGGAGGAGGCCGTCCGGCTGGACCTGCAGTACGTGGAGAACTGGTCGCTGATGCTCGACCTGTCCATCCTGTGGAGGACGACGCGGGCCGTGCTGTCGCGGGCGGGCGCGTACTGAGACTTCCCGCTCAGACACCTGGCCGAGGACCTGGCTGGCTGGGACTGGGCGGTCTCAGTCTCAGCCGGGCTGGCGCCACCGCGCGTCACGGGTGATCGCGACCGCGGCGATCTGCGAGTTGACGCCGAGCTTGGAGAGGATGGACTTGACCTGGGTACGGACGGTGGCCTCCGAGACGTGGAAGCCGCGGGCGATGTCGCCGACGCGCTCGCCCTCTGCGAGCCGGGCCAGCACCTCCCGCTCGCGGCGGGTCAACGTGTCGAGGCGGGCCCGGTGTGCTTCCTTGCGGAGCTGCCGGCGCTGCCAGTACTGGATGAGTCCGAGCCGCTGCGACGTCTCGAGCGTGCGCTCACCGGCGGCCACCCGCTGCAGGATGCTGGCCAGCTTTCCGAGCCCGTCGGACTCGGACAGGACCGCGTGGGCACCAAGGGCCAGGGCCTGCCCCCAGCGTTCGTCGTCAGGGACGGGCGTGACCACGACGACCGCGGAGCCGGCGCGCTTGAGCGGGCGCACGAGGGACATGGCGTCGCCGGTCTCACCGAGGTCCGAGCCCAGGATCACGATCCGCGGGCGCAGCGACAGTGTCGGCTCGAGCAGCTCATTGGCGTCGGCTGCGTCGTCGGGAACCGGCACCGCGGTCGCCACGAAGCCGCGGGCGCCGAGCGCCAGCGTCAACGACTCCCCGAGCAGCACGGTCTTCACGACGATGGCTACCCGGCCAACCCCCATCAGCACCGGCGCACCCCTCCCTTCGGCGTGACCATGTCGAGTCGGTGGCAGACGTCGAACCAGGCGACGTCTGTGTGGGGAGGGGGATGACTTCAGGCTACTTGCCGGTCGAGACCCCCGGAGCCGACCGATGACCGGTGCGTCCGGAATCTGCCGATCTGGGAGGGGTGTGGCCGTGGGAAAAAGTGGTTCTGCGTGATGATTTGTTGACGCGGGCCGCTCCGTCGGCCTCGGATGCCCGGTAGATACACTCGCCGACCGTGGAAGCCTTCTTCGTGACGCTGCTGGTGCTGAGCGGCGTGTTCATCACCTGGTTCACGGTGTTCGTGGTCTACAAGCTCTACAAGGGACAGTCGTAGAGCCGTGGCCTTCCAGATCCCTTCCGACCTGCACGCCGACTGCGCGCCGATCGTCTGGCTGCTCGGCACCTGGCAGGGAAACGGCCAGGGCGACTACCCGACGATCGAGAAGTTCAGCTTCCGCCAGGAGGTGATCTTCGCCCACGACGGCAGGCCGTTCTTCCACTACTTCAGCCGGGCCTGGCTCACCGACGACGAGGGCAACGACATCCGCCCCGGCGCGCTCGAGACCGGCTTCCTGCGTCCGCAGCCCGACAACAAGCTCGAGCTGGTGCTGACGCACCCGACCGGCTTCGTCGAGGTCTGGTACGGCGAGGTCGACGGCGCCAAGGTCGAGCTCAAGACCGACGCCGTCGTGCGTACCGAGACTGCGAAGGAGTACAACGCCGGCCACCGCCTGTACGGCCTGGTCGACGGCGACCTGATGTGGGCCTTCGACATGGCCGCGATGGGGCAGCCGCTGCAGCCGCACCTGTGGGGCCGGCTCAAGCGCGTCTGACCGCCGGTGCGCGCACCAGACCTAGACTCGTGACGTGCGACGCGCTGCCGACGACGGAGGCCTGGTCGACTTCCAGGACGAGCTACGGGCACGCGGCTACCGGCTGACCCCGCAGCGCCAGCTGGTGCTCGAGGCGGTGCAGGACCTCGAGCACGCCACCCCCGACGAGATCCTCGTGCACGTGCGCGAGCGGGCGTCCGGCGTGAACGTCTCCACGATCTACCGCACGCTCGAGCTGCTCGAGGAGATCGGCCTGGTCACCCACACCCACCTCTCGCACGGCGCCCCGACCTACCACTCGTCCGCCGTCCCGCCGCACGTGCACCTCGTGTGCCGCTCGTGCAAGTCGGTCTACGACGTCGCCCCCGAGGTCGTGCAGCCGCTGGTCGACCGGCTGCACGACGACCAGGGCTTCGAGACCGACGTCGCGCACCTGACCGTCTTCGGGCTGTGCCAGAAGTGCTCGTGAGCGCCTTCGCAGTGCTGCAACGTCCGTCGAGGGCTCGCATCTAGCGCCTTCCCTCGGCTAGTGGTCCCTTCCCTCGGTTCATACGCCGAGGAAAGCATCCATGAACCCCGGGTACATGGCTCGTGGTGCGGTGCGAGCCCCGGCGGCGCGGAACATGACAGGAAACGGTCCCCACTGATCTCTTAGCTGCCCGTGTGAAAAGCCGGCCACACCCCAGCCGCACAAGCACCCCGAGCCCCTGCCTCCTCACTGCTGCCCTTTGGCCCGCACGACCGCTCGGTGCAATACGGCACGAAACGGCGCGCGCAACCGGCCTTCGGCGGCAGTCTCATCCGCTCCCGCAGCCGGCCGCGCGGCTGCCCGCGCCGTCAGGCTGTCCGGCACGCCGTCGCGTCACCGGCGCGACCTAGACTCGGCGACGTGGCTTCCCCTACGCAGATGACCTACCGCAGCCCGCTGCTCGACGCCGTGCCCGGGGCGGTCGAGGCCGAGCCACCGGACTCCGGCGTGGCCTGGCACTACGGCCAGTGGTCGGCCGAGCAGCGGCGCCTCGCCGACGGCGAGGGCTTCGTCGACCTCTCGCACCGGGGTGTGCTGCGGATCGACGGACCAGACCGGCTCGGCTGGCTGCACTCGATCACCTCGCAGCAGCTGGAAGGGCTGGCGCCGCACACGCCAACGGCCACCCTGGTCCTGTCACCGAACGGTCACGTCGAGCACGCGATGTACGGCCACGACGACGGTGAGGCGTTCTGGGCGCACGTCGAGCCCGGCACCGTCGGGCCGCTGGTGGACTGGCTGGACCGGATGCGCTTCATGATGCGGGTCGAGGTCGCCGACGTCTCCGACGCGTTCGCGGTCGTGCACCGGCCCGGCGAGGGCGATCTGATCATCGAGCGGGCATCCCTCCCCGGGGCCGTCGACCGCTACGGCCCGCCGAGCGGTGTGTGGGCGTACGACGCGCTGCGCATCGCCGCCGGCGTACCCCGACACGGCGTGGAAACCGACCAGAGAACGATCCCCAACGAGGTCGGCTGGATCGGTCCGGCGGTGGCGCTGGACAAGGGCTGCTACCGCGGTCAGGAGACGGTCGCACGGGTGCACACGCTGGGCCGGCCGCCGCGGCGGCTGGTGCTGCTGCACCTCGACGGCTCGGTCGACCGCCTGCCGGCGAGGGGTTCCGACGTCGTGCACGGCGGTCGCACGGTCGGCTTCGTGGGCTCGGCGGCGATGCACTACGAGCTCGGCCCGGTGGCGCTGGCGCTGGTCAAGCGCAACGTGCCCGTCGACGCCGACCTGGAGGCCGACGGCGTCGCCGCGGCCCAGGAGATGCTGGTCGACCCCGAGGTCGGGCTGCACGTACGCCCTAGGCTGCGCTGACGTGCGCAGAAGGCACCGCAGCAAGTTGTGAAGGCCGTCAGCCGATGGGCGGCCACTCCACCTTGTGGATGTGGTGGCCGTGCGTGCACTGGAAGCCGGGGATCACGCAGTCGTGCACCGGTGGTGAGACGTCGACGGTCAGCACACAGGTGGTGTCGTGGTGCTCGGGACAAACCCCCTCGGCGTCGGCCTCCCGGCCGGTGAGCACGCATGCCGCGAACTGGTTCATCACGTCTACGAACGCTATTTGCCACCCGCAAACGTGGCGTCAAACGCCTGGGGTCATAGGCTCGCTACGGCGTACGTGACCCAAGTCAGGGCCAACAGGCCGGAACCAAGGAGTGCCGATGGACAGTGGCCTGCGGCGCGCGCTGCGACGTGCCCGCGACAGCGTCACCCTCAACCACGACGAGGCGGTCACGCTGCTCGGCGCGCGGGGTGAGGCGCTGGACGACCTGCTCGACAGTGCCGGCCGGGTACGTGACGCCGGCCTGCTGGCGGCCGGGCGACCCGGCGTGGTCACGTACTCGCGCAAGGTGTTCATCCCGCTGACCCGGCTCTGTCGCGACCGCTGCCACTACTGCACGTTCGCGACCGTGCCCGGCCGCGTCGAGGCGCCGTTCCTCGAACGCGACGAGGTGCTCGCGATCGCCCGCGAAGGCGCCGCGATGGGCTGCAAGGAGGCACTCTTCACCCTCGGCGACCGGCCCGAGGACCGCTGGGAGGTGGCGCGGACCTGGCTGGCCGAGCGCGGCTACGACTCCACCCTCGACTATGTGCGTGCATGCGCGATCGCGGTGCTGGAGGAGACGGGACTGCTGCCGCACCTCAACCCCGGGGTGATGAGCTGGAGCGAGCTGCAGCGGCTGAAGCCGGTGGCCCCGTCGATGGGCATGATGCTCGAGACCACCTCGCACCGGCTCTGGGCCGAACCCGGTAACGCGCACTTCGGCTCGCCGGACAAGGAGCCCGCGCTGCGCCTGCGGGTGCTCGAGGACGCCGGACGCTCCAACGTCCCGTTCACCACCGGCCTGCTCATCGGCATCGGTGAGTACGCCGAGGAGCGCGTCGACGCGCTGTTCGAGCTGCGCCGGATCGCGCGCGAGCACCGCGGCATCCAGGAGGTGATCATCCAGAACTTCCGCGCCAAGCCCGACACCGCGATGCGCGGCATGCCGGACGCGGAGCTGGACGACCTCGCCGCGACCATCGCGGTCGCACGCCTGGTGCTCGGCCCTGCCATGCGGATCCAGGCACCGCCCAACCTGGTCGACGAGGAGTACGCCCTGCTGCTGCGGGCCGGCATCGACGACTGGGGCGGTGTCTCACCGCTGACGCCCGACCACGTCAACCCCGAGCGGCCCTGGCCGCAGATCGACGACCTGGCCGGCCGCACCGCCGAGCTCGGCTTCGAGCTGCGCGAGCGGCTGACGATCTACCCGCCGTACCTGTCCGGTCCCTGGCTCGACCCGAGGCTGCGCCCGCACGTCGACGCGCTTGCCGCCCCGGGCGGGCTGGCCGACCCCGACGCGAAGGTCGAGGGGCGCCCGTGGCAGGACCCCGAGGACGCGCTGTCCGGCTCCGGCCGGGTCGACCTGCACGTCGGCATCGACACCGACGGCCGCACCAGCGACCGCCGCGACGACTTCGACAGCGTCTACGGCGACTGGACCGAGCTGGGACGCCGGGTCGCTTCTCGTCACGATGACGTCATTGAGGGCGACGTGCGTACCGCGTTGCGGCACGCTGCGGCCGACCCGTCGTCGCTGACCGACGAGGACGCCTACGCGCTGCTCACCTGCGAGGGTGCGGCACTCGACGAGCTGTGCCGGCTGGCCGACGACGTACGCCGCGACACCGTCGGCGACACCGTCACCTACGTCGTCAACCGCAACATCAACTTCACCAACATCTGCTACACCGGCTGCCGCTTCTGCGCGTTCGCGCAGCGCGCCAGCGACGCCGACGCGTACTCCCTGTCCCTTCAGCAGATCGGCGACCGCGCGGCCGAGGCCTGGGAGCTCGGCGCCACCGAGGTGTGCATGCAGGGCGGCATCGACCCGGCACTGGGCGCGACGGCCTACTTCGACATCGTCGCCGAGGTGAAGCGCCGCGTGCCGCAGATGCACGTGCACGCGTTCAGCCCGATGGAGGTCGTCAACGGCGCCAACCGTGCGGGCATGTCGATCCGCGCGTGGCTGCAGGCGGCCAAGGACGCCGGGCTGGACACCATCCCGGGCACCGCGGCGGAGATCCTCGACGACGACGTGCGCTGGGTGCTCACCAAGGGCAAGCTGCCCGCGTCGGCCTGGATCGAGGTCGTCACCACCGCGCACTCGCTGGGCATCCGCTCGTCGTCGACGATGATGTACGGCCACGTCGACCATCCCGGCCACTGGGTCGCGCACCTGCGCACGCTGGCGCGCATCCAGGCCGAGACCGGGGGCTTCACCGAGTTCGTGCCGCTGCCGTTCGTGCACACGAACGCGCCCATCTACCTCGCCGGCATCGCCCGGCCGGGACCGACCGCGGCGCAGAACCGCGCCGTGCACGCGGTCGCCCGGCTGATGCTGCACGGCCTGGTCGACCACGTGCAGTGCTCGTGGGTCAAGCTCGGCGACACGGGTGTGCAGCAGCTCCTGCAGGGGGGCTGCGACGACCTCGGCGGCACGCTGATGGAGGAGACGATCAGCCGGATGGCCGGCTCCGAGCACGGGTCGGCCAAGACGGTGGCCGAGCTGGAGGCGCTGGCCGCCGCGATCGGCCGCCCGGTGCGACAGCGCAGCACCACGTACGAACCGGTGGCGACCGGTCGCGCCGCGACGCCGGACCGGATGGGCGTCGGCTGAGCGGTGTCTGAGCAGCAGTCGCCGACGGGCAGTGCGCGACGCTGGCCCGGGTGGGTCTACGCGACGGGCAGCGAGCCCGACGCGCGGTTCAGCTTCGCCAACGAGCGCACGTTCCTCGCCTGGGTCCGCACCGCGCTTGCGTTGCTGGCTGCCGGCGTCGCGCTGGACGCCGTGCCCCTGCCGATCCCCAGCGGGTTGCAGACGCTGCTCGCGGCCGCGTTCGTCCTGCTCGGGCTCACCTGCGCGGTCGCGTCCTGGGTGCGGTGGGCACGTGCCGAACGCGCGATGCGCCGAGGCGAGCCGCTGCCGTCGGTCGGGTTCGGCGCCGTGCTCGCGGCGCTCGTCGTGCTGGCCGGCATCGGCCTGCTCGTGGCCGGCCTGGGCTGAGCCGTGCCCGCCCGGCACAACGTTCCCGACCCCGAACCGGGTGTCTACAACGAACGCACCGCGCTGGCCTGGCAGCGCACGGCGCTGTCGCTGCTCGCGGGGTCGGCCGTTGTCGCCCGGCTCGCGTTCGACGACCTCGGGCTGCTCGCCGTGGTCGGGTTCCTGGTCTCGCTGCCTCTGGTCGCCTGGGTGATGTGGGAGAGCCAGGGCCGCTACCACCACAGCGCCGGCGTGAGGATGCGGTCCCGGCCGCGCGGGGGGCGGGCCCCGACGGCACTGGCCACCGTGGCCGTCGTGGTCGCCCTCACCGAGCTCGCCTCGATACTCGCGGCACGCTGACGACGGTCGCACCCGGAAACGTGAGGCGAGGGGCTCGCATGGCATCGTTCGGAACATGATGCGAGCGCTCACGATCGTCCCCGAGTCCGCGGGCTCGCTGTCTGTGCAGGACGTGCCGACGCCCGAGCCGGCCGCCGGGGAGCTGATGGTCGACGGGCTCGCAGTCGGGGTCTGCGGAACCGACCGGGAGATCTCGAAGGGTGAGTACGGCACCGCACCGCCCGGTGACGAGCGCCTGGTGCTGGGCCACGAGTCGCTCGGCCGGGTGCGGACGGCGCCGTCGGGCAGCGGTTTCTCCGAGGGCGACCTCGTCGTCGGCGTCGTCCGCCGTCCCGACCCGGTGCCCTGCGCGGCTTGTGCGCACGGCGAGTTCGACATGTGCCGCAACGGGAAGTACGCCGAGCGCGGTATCAACGGCCTGCACGGCTACGCCAGCGCGCAGTGGACCGTGCACCCCGACTACGCGGTCAAGGTGAACCCCGACCTCGGTGAGCTCGGCGTACTGCTCGAGCCGACGTCGGTGGTCGCCAAGGCGTGGGAGCAGATGCTGCGCATCGGCGAACGTGCGTACTTCGAGCCGCACAAGGTGCTGGTGACCGGAGCCGGGCCGATCGGGCTGCTCGCCGCGCTGCTGGGCCGGCAGCACGGCCTGGACGTGCATGTGCTGGACCAGGTCGCCACGGGGGCGAAGCCCGACATGGTCCGCGATCTCGGCGGCACCTACCACAGCGACCTCGACGAGGTGTTCGACAAGGTCGAGCCCGACCTCGTGATCGAGGCGACGGGTGCGTCCCCGGTGGTGCTGAAGGCTGTGAGCCACACCACCAACTACGGCATCGTCTGCCTCACTGGAGTCTCCTCCGGCGGCCGTCGCATCGAGGTCGACGCGGGTTCGGTCAACCGCGACCTCGTGCTGGAGAACGCCACCGTCTTCGGCACGGTCAGCGCCAACCAGCGGCACTACCGCCAGGCCACCGAGGCTCTCGACGGCGCGGACCGTGAGTGGCTGTCGCGGCTGGTCACCCGGCGGGTGCCGCTGGAGCGGTACGACGAGGCGTTCAGGCCCCAGGAGGACGACGTGAAGGTCGTCATCACCCTGTCGTAGCCCGCGTCCGACGCGGTGGCGGTGACGAGGATCGCGGTGACTGCGCCGCGGCGTACCTCTAGGGTTTCGGACGTGGAACTCGTGTACCCGCCGGTGATCGGTGCCGCCCGGCTGATGTTTCGTGCGCTCGACCTGCAGATCACGGTCACCGGCGCCGAGAACGTGCCCAGCACCGGCGGCGCCGTGCTGGCCAGCAACCACGTCAGCTACCTCGACTTCATCTTCTGCGGCCTCGCCGGCGTCGAGCGCAAGCGGCTGACGCGGTTCATGGCCAAGCAGGAGGTGTTCGCCAACCCGGTCGCCGGGCCGCTGATGCGCGGCATGCACCACATCCCCGTGGACCGTGCCGCCGGCGCGGCGTCCTTCAAGGCAGCAGGCGGCGCGCTGCGTGCCGGCGAGGTCGTGGGTGTGTTCCCCGAGGCAACCATCAGCCGCTCGTTCACGGTGAAGGAGATCAAGTCCGGCGCCGTGCGGCTCGCGCAGGGGACCGGCGTGCCTCTCGTCCCGGTCGCGCTGTGGGGCGGGCAGCGGCTGTTCACCAAGGACCTGCCCCGCGACTTCCGCACCCGCGGACGCGCCCTCACGATCATGGTCGGCGAGCCGATGGCCGCGCCGCCGGGCGACGACCCGGCCGGGCTGACCACGGCCCTGCGCGAGCGGATGCAGGAGCTACTCGACCACGCGCAGAAGGTGCACCCGGACCAGCCCGCCCCGGGCGAGGACGCGCCCTGGCACCCCGCGCACCTCGGCGGTACGGCCCCCACACCGGAACGGGCCCGCGAGCTCGACGCCGCCGAGAAGGCCGCGCGGGCCGCGAAGCGCGCCCGCCGCACCGGCTGAGACATGCGCTGACGTCCAGCGCCTGGCGAGCCGAGTGGCCGCTTGCGCACCTTCGCGACGCCGTCGGAGGTCACAAAGCGGCCTCTCAGGACGCGAACCCACCGCACACCTCCGCATGTCTGTGGACAACCGCAGGCGCGAACCGCTTCGAAGCCGCAGTCTTGTGCGATGCCGCCGCGCGCCGCGGTCCCCGACGACGACGTGATCGACGCGCCGGCGCTGCGGTTCGACTACGCGAGCGCGGCCATCCGCAAACACCCTCGGAGCTGGCCGACGACTGGCGTCCGTACTTCGACCCCCGACTACGCCGAAAGGCCGCCTCCTGACGTTCGCGTCGGTCGCGAAGGTCAGAAGGCGGCCTTTCGAGGACTGCCGATTGGCGCCGAGATGGCGCTGGGCGTCAGCTGCCGGCGTTGATCATCCCGGCGCCGACGGTGACACCGGTGGCCTCGTCGATCAGCACGAACGAGCCGGTGCTCCGGTTCTTCTCGTACGGGTCGCACAGCAGCGGCACCGTGGTGCGCAGCTGCACGCGGGCGATCTCGTTCAGGCCGAGCTCCTCGGCGTCGAGGTCACGGTGCAGCGTGTTGACGTCGAGCCGGTACTGCAGGTTCTTGATCATCGCCCGGCCCGTGCGGGTCGTGTGCTTGATCGCGAGCTTCTGCCGCGGCCGCATCGGCTCCGGCGACATCCAGCAGATCATCGCGTCGATGTCCTGGCTGGGCTTCGGAGCGTTCTGCGGCCGGCAGATCATGTCGCCGCGCGACACGTCGAGGTCGTCCTCGAGCCGGATCGTCACCGACATCGGGGGGTACGCCTCGGCAAGGTCCTTGTCGAACAGGTCGATGGCCGAGATCTTCGACGTGAACCCGCTGGGCAGCACCAGCACCTCGTCGCCGGGCTTCATCACGCCGCCGGCGATCTGGCCCGCGTAGCCGCGGTAGTCGTGGAACTCGTCGGACTTCGGGCGCACGACGAACTGCACCGGGAACCGGGTGTCGATCATGTCGCGGTCGGAGGCGACGTGCACGTGCTCGAGGTGGTGCAGCAGGGACGTGCCCTCGTACCAGTCCATGTTCTTGGACCGGTCGACCACGTTGTCGCCCTTGAGTGCGGAGATCGGGACGATCGTGAGGTCGGGGATCGCCAGCTTGGTGGCGAAGGACTGGAACTCGGCCTGGATCTCCTCGAACCGCTCCCTCGAGTAGTCGACGAGGTCCATCTTGTTGACCGCGAGCACCAGGTGCGGCACGCGCAGCAGCGACAGGATCACCGCGTGCCGGCGCGACTGCTCGGTCAGGCCCTGACGTGCGTCGACCAGCACCAGGCCCAGGTCGGCCGTGGACGCACCCGTCACCATGTTGCGGGTGTACTGCACGTGGCCGGGGGTGTCGGCGATGATGAACTTTCGCCGCGGGGTGGCGAAGTAGCGGTAGGCGACGTCGATCGTGATGCCCTGCTCACGCTCGGACCGGAGCCCGTCGGTGAGCAGCGCGAGGTCGGTGTAGTCGTAGCCGCGCGACTTCGACGTGCGCTCGACCGCGTCGAGCTGGTCCTCGAAGATCGACTTCGAGTCCAGCAGCAGCCGGCCGATGAGCGTGGACTTGCCGTCGTCGACGGAGCCCGCGGTCGCGAACCGAAGCAGATCCATCAGAAGTAACCCTCTCGCTTGCGGTCCTCCATCGCGGCCTCACTGAAGCGGTCGTCGCCACGGGTGGCGCCACGCTCGGTGATCCGTGACGCCGCGATCTCCTCGATGATCTCGTCGACGGTGGAGGCGTTGGACTCGACACAGCCGGTGAGCGTCATGTCGCCCACGGTGCGGAAGCGCACCGTGCGCTCCTCGACCTTCTCGCTGTCCTTGCGGTTGACGAACTCCGAGTCGCTGAGCAGCATCCCGTCGCGCTCGAAGACCGCCCGCTGGTGGGCGTAGTAGATCGCGGGGATCTCGATCTTCTCCTGGCCGATGTAGTGCCAGACGTCGAGCTCGGTCCAGTTCGACAGCGGGAACACCCGCATGTGCTCGCCCTCGCGGATCCTGCCGTTGTACAGCGACCACAGCTCCGGACGCTGCATCTTCGGGTCCCACTGGCCGAACTCGTCGCGGTGGGAGTAGACGCGCTCCTTGGCGCGGGCCTTCTCCTCGTCGCGCCGGCCGCCACCGAACGCGGCGGTGAAGCCCTCCTCCTCGATCACGTGCAGCAGGGTGCCGATCTGCAGCCGGTTGCGGCTGGTCTTGCCGTCGTCGACGACGATGCGGTCCTTGATGGCCTGCTCGACGGAGGCGATGATCAGGCGCACGCCGAGGCGGTCGACCCAGTGGTCGCGGGTCTCGATCACCTCGGGGAAGTCGTAGCCGGTGTCGACCTGCAGCACCGGGAACGGGATCTTCGCCGGGTAGAAGGCCTTCTCGGCGAGGCGCATCATCACGATCGAGTCCTTGCCGCCGGAGAACATCAGCACCGGCTTCTCGAACTCCGCCGCGACCTCACGGAAGATATGGATCGACTCCGCCTCCAGCTCGTCGAGCTGGCTCAGGCGGTAGTCAGCGTGTGTGCTCATGGCAGTGTCCTCATAAAAGGGCTTGGTCCTCCAGTCGGGAAGCAGCGGCCATCCTATCGATGCTCGGCGGTCGTGGACTCCTCGCGTTGGGTGCGTCCGTGACCCCGACCTTCGCCACCGGCGTTCCCCGGACCGCCGCTCAAAATGTCGAACGGGGGCAGACCGTGCATCCGTCGTACGGCGCCCCAGGCCAGCGGACCCAGGATCAGCAGGGCCGCGCCGATCAGCCCCACATACTCGGGGGGAACCTCCAGCAACGTCAAACCGGTGAGCGTGAGGACGATCACGATGCCGCGCTTGACGTAGCCCTCGGCGACCCAGTGCGCCAGCCGCGAGCCCAGGTAGGTGCCGGGCATGCCGCCGATGATCAGCGGGACCAGCACCCCGAAGTCGACGCCGGTCACGATCCAGTGGCTGACCGCGGCGGCGAGCACCAGCGGCACCGCCTGGACCAGGTCGGTGCCGACCAGCCGGAGCGCACCGAGGGCGGGGTACAGCAGCAGCAGCGAGACCATGATCAGTGACCCGGAGCCGACCGAGGTGATCCCGACGAGGAGCCCGCCGAAGGCACCGACCAGAAGCGTCGGAATCGGGCGTATCACGACCTTGTCGCCACGGCTGCGGCCCTTCACGCTGTCACGCAGCTGCAGGTACGAGCGGAGCGTGTACGTCGAGGCGGTGAGGAGCAGGGCTACCCCGATCGCCAGCTTGACGAAGTCCTCCTGCGCGGCCACCTCGCCGACGGCGGCGACGATGAAGGCGCCCGCGAACGCCGTCGGCACCGAGCCGATGATCAGCCACATCGCCAGCCTCAGGTTGGGCGACCCCTCGCGCCAGTGGGTCGCCGCGCCGACGCTCTTGTTCACCGAGGCCGCCACCAGGTCGTTGGCCACCGCCGCGGTGGGGTTGATGCCCATGAAGATGAGCGCGGGCGTCATCAGCGCTCCGCCGCCCATACCGGTCAGGCCCACCACGATGCCGACCATGAACGACACGACGAGCACCTTCGTCGCGTCGATGGTCAGCAGCTCTGAAAAGAACTCCACCGGCGTTGTCCTCTCGGTTCAGTGTGTGGCGCTGGGCTGCCCAGACGGCTGCTGCGCCAGCCAGCCCTCGGCGCGCAGGTGCCCGAGTACGTCCCCGAGGGCATCTTCGATGCTGCGACCGGTGGTGTCTATGGTCACAGCAGCGTCGGCGGGCACCTCGTACGGCGAGCTGATGCCGGTGAAGTCCGGAATCTCACCCGCCCGGGCCTTGGCGTACAGGCCCTTGCGGTCGCGGCGCTCGCACTCCTCGATCGGCGTCGACACGTGCACCAGCACGAAACCGCCGCCGGCGGCCTCGACCATCGCACGTACCTCCTGCCGCGTCGAGTCGAACGGCGCGATCGGGGAGCAGATCGCCACCCCGCCGTGCCGGCTGATCTCGGCGGCCACCCAGCCGATCCGCCGGATGTTGGTCTCGCGGTCCTCACGCGAGAACCCGAGCCCGGCCGACAGGTGGCGGCGCACCACGTCGCCGTCCAGCGAGGTGACAGTGCGGTCGCCCCGCTCGAGCAGCACGTCGTGCAGCGCGCGGGCCAGCGTCGACTTCCCCGACCCGGAGAACCCGGTGAAGAACACCACCAGGCCGCGCCGCTCCCGCGGCGGCCGGTCGGTCTCGACCACCCGGCGCACCGGCTCGGAGAGCTCTCCCTGGACCGGCGGCAGGTACAGCACGTCGTCGCTGTAGGCCAGCGCCACCCGCTCGCGCAGCTCCTCGTCCTCACGGGGGTCGTCGCGGCGGGCGACCGGGACGGCCACCACCTCGGCCCCGCTGATCTGCTCCGCGGCCGCAAGCGTCGCGCGCACCAGCCCGGGCGCAGAGACTCCTTGCGGGGACCCGGTCCCGACGAGCACGAGCAGCAGCGGCACGGCGCCCGCCGCCCGGGCCGCCGCGTCAACGGCCTCCACCGCGTTGCCGCCCAGCGGCTCGGACACGGGTACGGCGAGAGTGGGCGTGCCCGCGTGCTTGTCGCGTACCTCCCGCGGCGAGCGGTGATAGCGGCGGAACGCGCCGAACTGCGGGTGGGTGAGTGCGGTCACCGAGCCGCTCACGACGTCACCGGCCGTGCTGATGCTGGTGAACGAGGCCAGCGGCAGCCCCTCCGGGTCGGTCAGCTCCAGCGCCTTGTCGTCGGTCGCCGCCACGTCGGCGGGCAGCCGTAGCCGCAGGGGCTCGTCGAGCGCGCCGATCAGGATCAGCTCCAGGTCGTCGAGCTCGCGCGAGGAGGGGGTCCACTGGGTCGGCACCCGTCGATTGTGCCAGCAGGGAGGTAGGGTCGCCCGACGTGACCGTGCCTCGGACCTTCACCGACACAGCGCGGGCCGACACCGCTCCGCCCGTGCTCGCCGAGGTGGTCCGCTCGGGCTTCGCCGAGAGCCACCACCGCGGGTCGGTCGTCGCGCTCGACCCCACCGGCGCGCAGGCCTGGTCGGTCGGCGACGTCGACGCACCGATGCTGCCGCGGTCGAGCGTGAAGCCGCTGCAGGCGGTCGGCATGGTCCGCTGCGGACTCGACCTCCCGCCCGACCTGCTGGCCCTCGCCGCCGCGTCCCACTCCGCCGAGCCGTTCCACCTCGACGGCGTACGCCGGATCCTCGAGGGCGCCGGGCTCGACGAGTCCGCGCTGCAGAACCCGGCCGACGACCCGCTGGAGGAGTGGGTGCGCGTCGAGGCCCTGCGCGCCGGTGCCGGCAGGTCGCCCATCCAGATGAACTGCAGCGGCAAGCACGCCGCGATGCTGGCCACCTGCGCGGTGAACGGCTGGGACACCGACACCTACCTCGACCCCGGCCATCCGCTGCAGCGGGCGGTCCGGTCCGCGATCGAGGACCTCACCGGAGTCGAGGCCGAGATCACCGCCGTGGACGGCTGCGGGGCGCCACTGCTGTCGACCACCCTCACCGGCCTGGCCGGGTCGTTCCGGCGGCTGGTGCTGGCCGAGCCCGGGACACCCGAGCACCGCGTCGCGCAGGCGATCCGCGACTACCCGGAGCACACCTCCGGCACCCGGCGCGACGAGGCACGGCTGCTGCGCGCGCTGCCAGGTGCGGTCGGCAAGGCCGGCGCGGAGGCCTGCTACGCGCTCGGCCTCCCCGACGGGCACGCGGTGGCGCTGAAGATCGCCGACGGCAGCGTCCGGGCCCGCCCCGTGGTGATGGCCGCGGCCCTGCGCCGGCTCGGGGTCGACCACCCGGTGCTGAAGGAGCAGTCCGAGCACGTGCTGTACGGCGGCGGACATCCGGTGGGCGCGGTCCGGCCGGTCATCTAGCCGGTCCTCTAGAACGTGAGGGCGATCACGCGACTCTAGCTTGCAATACGCTAACTATTGCAAGCAGACTGGGAGCCGTGGCCAAGTTGAACGTCGGGAAGGCCGTCGAGGACCTCGGCGGCTACCTGCGAGAGCAGCGCCGGGAGGCAAGGCTCTCCCTGCGCCAGCTCGCCGAGCAGGCCGGCGTCTCCAACCCGTACCTGAGCCAGATCGAGCGAGGGCTTCGCCGTCCGTCGGCAGAGGTGCTCAAGGAGCTGGCGAAGGCCCTTCGAATATCAGCAGAGACGTTGTACGTGCGGGCCGGGATTCTCGACCCGCGTGAAGACGGAGACAGGTCGGTGAAGGTGTCGGTCATGTCCGACCCGACGCTGACCGAGCGGCAGAAACAAGTCTTGCTCGACATCTACGACTCGTTTCGCCGTGAGAACGAACAGCACGATTCAGGCCCGGTCAACTCCGAAGCCTGAAGCCATCTCACAACGAGGAGGACTAACGATGGCTCGGAACCGTACCCCGAACCTCAAGGCGCCCACGCCGGTGCTTGCCGTGATCGGTGTCGGCGACCTGGCCGTGGAGAAGATCCGCGAGGTCGGCAGCGACGTCCAGGCCCGTTCGTCGAAGATCAACCTGGAGCCCAAGCAGCTGCAGGCCGACGTCGAGGCCGTCGCCAAGCACCGCGTGGACGACGTCCGCGCCGCCCAGAACAAGGCGCAGCAGCGCGCCGAGAAGGTGTTCAACGAGGTGGTCGCGCAGGCGACGACGACCTACGACAGCCTGGCCGGCCGCGGCCAGAAGCTGGTCAACCGCATCATGCGTCAGCAGTCGACGCAGCAGGTCAAGCGGGCGGCGAGCACCACCAAGTCGCAGGCCAAGGCGGCCACCACGACGGCGAAGAAGGGTGCTTCCAGCACCGGCGCGTCGGCCAAGAAGAGCGCGTCGCAGACCCGCTCGACCGCCAAGAAGAGCGCGAGCCAGACCCAGTCGCGCGCCAAGGCGGCCGGCACCTCGGCCCGCAAGACGGCCGAGTCCACCGGCCAGGCGGCCTCCCAGGCCGCGCAGAAGGTCGGTGACGACCGCCAGAGCACGTCGTCCTGACACGGTCTGACGCGTTCTGACACGGCCTGAGACGGCCTGACACAGCGAGATACGGCCCCGGCTCCCACGTGGAGCCGGGGCCGTCGCGCTGTCAGGGTCCGAGCCGCGCGGGCGGATTGCGAAGACCGATAGGCTCAGAGCGTGGCCGCGATCTTCAACCCGTTCGCCATCGAGGGCGGCGTGATGCTCGTCCTCGCGCTGGCGCTGTTCGCGCTGAAGGCGTTCGCCTTCCTCGACGCGCTGTCGCGGCCGGAGAAGGTGTTCCCCGCAGCCGACCGGCAGACCAAGAAGTTCTGGCTGCTGATCCTCGGGCTGTTCCTGGTCGAGCACATCATCTTCTGGCAGGTCATCGGGATCCTCAGCCTGATCGGCACGATCGCCGCGCTGGTGTACGTGCTCGACGTACGCCCCACCGTGCGCTCGCTGACCCGCCGATAGGTGCCACTGCTGCAGACCGCCGACACACTGGTGGACTACCTCGTGACCGGGCACGGCGACCCGGTCACCGTGTTCGCGCACGGGCTGGCCGGTGCCATCGACGAGACCCGCCCGTTCGGCAGCGGCGTACGCGGCACCCGGGCGTTCCTGCACTTTCGCGGCCACGGCGCCTCGTCGGCGCCGGAGACGCCGTGGACGTACGACGCCCTGGCCGCCGAGCTGCTCGCGGTCGCCGACCACGTCGGCGCGGCCCGCGCGCTCGGCGTCTCCCTCGGTGCGGGCGCGCTGCTCCACCTCGCTGCGGCGCGACCGGAGCGGTTCGAGCGGCTCGTGCTCGTGCTGCCCGCAGCCATCGACCGGCCGCGGCACGACCCCGCGGTCGAGCGCATGCAGCAGATGGCGTCGTACGTCGAGGCGCGTGACGTGGAGGCGGTGGCCGGACTGCTGGTGACCGAGCAGCCCGTCGACGCCCGCCAGCGCCCCGAGGTCGCGGTGTGGGCGCGCCGGCAGGCGCGGCGCCTGACCGACACCTCCGTCGCCCGGGCGCTGCGCGAGCTGCCCGCCGCGTTCCCCCTCGACGACCGCGCGGTGCTCGCCCGGGTCGAGGCGCCGGTGCTGGTCGTCGGTCAGCGCGGTGACGACGCCCACCCCGCCGCGATCGCCGAGGAGCTGGCCGAGACGCTGCCCGATGCCCGGCTGTCGGTGTTCGACTCCGGGGGAGTGCTGTGGACCCACCGGCGCGAGCTGCGCGAGCTGATCGCCGCCTTTCTCAACGACACAGTCTCAATGGCCCAGACGACTGACTGAGCGGGAAGGAGAGTCTCGGATGGAGCTGACCGTGGTCGAGTCCGACATCACCACCCTGGAGGTCGACGCGGTGGTCAACGCCGCGAACTCACGTATGCGCGGTGGCGGGGGCGTCGACGGCGCGATCCACCGCGCGGCGGGGCCCGGCCTGCTCGAGGAGTGCAAGCGGCGCTTCCCTGACGGCCTGCGCACCGGTGCGGCGGGATGGACCGAGGGCGGGAACCTGCCCGCGCGATGGGTGATCCACGTGGTGGGCCCCAACCGGCGCGCGGGCCAGACCGACCCCGACCTGCTCGCGTCGTGCTACCGCGAGGCGCTGCGTGTCGCCGACGAGCTCGGCGCGACCCGCGTGGCGTTCCCGCTGGTGTCCGCCGGGGTCTACGGCTGGGACCCCGGGGAGGCGGCACAGATCGCGGTCACGACCCTGAGGGAGACGCCGAGCCAGGTGCGCGAGGCGCACCTGGTCGCGTTCAACGCCGAGGCCCGAGAGGCCTGGGAGTCCGCGGTGGCCGCCGCCGGACCGGCCTAGGCCTGCGCCGTCTCCAACGGCTGGTCCGCCGGAGGTGTGACCGAGGCCATCGGGTGCCACATCGTGTCGCCGTGCTCGGCGTTGGTCGCCCTCGCGAGGACGAACAGCAGCGCCGAGAGCCGGTTCATGTACCGCGCCGGCAGCTGCGTCAGGCGCTCGGGGTCGGCGGCGACGGCAGCCCACAGGCTGCGTTCGGCACGGCGGACGACGGTGCGTGCCTGGTAGATCAGTGAGGCCGCGGGTGTTCCACCGGGCAGCACGAAGCCCCGCACCTCGTGCAGGTCGCTCCCGAAGTGGTCGATCGCACGCTCCACCCGCTCGATGTGCGCGGAGGTGATGTGCACGTCGGAGCTCGTGTCGGGGTAGGTGTCGGGGCGCAGGTCCGACGCCAGGTCGAACAGGTCGTGCTGGACGCTGGCGAGCATCTCGACGACTGCCAACGACCCGACGCCGGCGAGCGACAGCGCTGTGCCGATGGCCGCGTTCGCCTCCTCGCAGTCGCCGTAGGCGGACAGGCGGAGGTCGTGCTTGTCGACGTCGCCGATGTGGCCCAGAGTCGTCCGACCGTCGTCGCCCTGACGGCTGAAGTGGGGAACTGCCTGGGCGGTGTCGCTGGTTGGCTCTGTGTTCATGGCCGCCGAGTGTAGTTGCGTCCTCTCATGGGTACTGTGCCCCTCCGGTTGCGCTTTGCACCAGTTTGCGCAGCCTTGAACCCCCCTGCAACGGAGGAGCTCAATGAGTACCGAAGCGCCCGTTCGGGAGGCCGAGGCTTCCCCGACGCCGCCGGGCAAGGACTTCAAGGGTGGCTGGGCGACCATCGACAAGAAGGTGTTCGGCTTCGCGGTCGGCATCATCCTGCTCATCTGCGCGGTGGGCATGGCCTTCACCGGCACCGTGGCGTCGGTCTCGGCCACCGCCCTCACCTGGGTCGTCAACTCGTTCGGCTGGCTGTTCGTCCTCGCCGCCAGCGGCTTCGTGATCTTCTCGCTGGTGCTGGCCTTCGGCCGGTATGGCCGCATCCCGCTGTCGCAAGACGGCGAGAAGCCGGAGTTCTCCACGGTGTCGTGGGTCTCGATGATGTTCAGCGCCGGCATGGGCATCGGGCTGATGTTCTTCGGCGTCTACGAGCCCGTTTCCCACCTGACCGACCCGCCGCCGTTCACCGACGCGGCGCCCGGCAGCCAGGAGGCCGCGGGACAGGCCATGGCGTACACGTTCTTCCACTGGTGCCTGCACCCGTGGGCGATGTACTCCGTCGTGGGACTCGCGTTGGCCTACTCCACCTACCGGATGGGCCGCGGCAACCTGATGAGCTCGCCGTTCCAGGCCCTGTTCGGTCGCGACCGCATCGAGCGCCGGGGCTGGGGCAAGCCGATCGACGTGCTCGCCATCATCACGACGAAGTTCGGCTCGGCCACGTCGCTCGGGCTGGGCGCCCTGCAGATCGCAGCCGGCATCAGCCTGCTGCGCTCGGGCAAGTTCGACGAGACCCCCGGCCTGATGCTGCCGATGGTCACGATCATGGTCCTGACCGTCGGCATCGTCCTCTCCGCGGCCAGCGGGGTCTCGCGCGGCATCAAGTGGCTCAGCAACATCAACATGGTGGTGGCCGCGCTGCTCGTCGCGTTCGTCTTCATCGCCGGACCGACCATCTTCATGCTCGACCTGCTGCCGGACGCGATCGGCGAGTACCTGACCAACCTGGTGCCGATGAGCTTCCAGACCGCGGTCTTCGGCGGCGGTAGCTGGCTGGCCAGCTGGACCATCTTCTACTGGGCGTGGTGGATCTCCTGGACGCCCTTCGTCGGCACGTTCATCGCCCGCGTCTCGCGGGGACGGACCATCCGTGAGTTCGTGCTCGGCGTACTGCTTCTACCCACGGGCGTCAGCGCCATCTGGTTCGTCGTGTTCGGCGGCGCGGGTCTGAAGCTCCAGCTCGCCGGCGTGGACATCGCCGGAACCGGCGACGAGGCCGCGGGCTTCTTCGCGATGCTGCAGCACTACCCGTTCTTCATCGGCACCGCCCTGGTCGTGATGTTCCTGACCGGGATCTTCTTCGTCGCCGGCGCGGACGCCGGTGCCCTGGTGATGAGCGGTCTGATGTCCTACGGCCGCACCGAGCCCTGGAACCCGCTGGTGGCGTTCTGGGCGGCGATGACCGGCGTCGTGGCGGCGATGCTGCTGCTGGTCGGCGGGCTGTCGGCGCTGCAGACCTTCACCATCCTCGCCGCGACTCCGTTCGTGCTCGTGGTGATCGGGCTGTGTGTCGCGCTCTATGCCGACCTGCGGCGCGACCCGCTGCGACAGCGCACGCTCGGTCCCGTACGCGGGCACGTGCCGGTGGCGATCCCGCGCGCGCCGTTCGCCGGGACCAACGGCGGTGGCAACGGGTCGTCGTCCGGCAACGGCTCGGAGTCCACGCGCGAGCGTGAGGCGGCCGGCCGCAGCTGACGTCGAGGCACTAGCCCCGGGGGCGGCCCCTGCGCTTCGCCCGATCGGTGGCCGACAGGGTCACCTTGCGGATGCGCGCCGCCTCCGGGGTCACCTCGACGCACTCGTCCTCGCGGCAGAACTCCAGCGCCTCCTCGAGCGAGAGCCTGCGCGGCGGCACCAGCCGCTCGAGCTCCTCGCCGGTGGAGGAGCGGACGTTGGTGAGCTTGCGCTCCTTGGTGATGTTGACGTCCATGTCGTCGGCGCGTGAGTTCTCGCCGACGATCATCCCCTCGTACACCTCTGTCGTCGGCTCGACGAAAAGAGTGCCGCGCTCCTGCAGGTTGAACATCGCGTACGACGTCGCCGCTCCCGCGCGGTCGGCAACCAGCGAGCCCGTCGGCCGCGTCCGGAGGTCACCGGCCCACGGCTCGTAGCTCTCGAACACGTGGTGCGCGATGCCGGTGCCGCGGGTGTCGGTGAGGAACTCGGTGCGGAAGCCGATCAGCCCACGCGCCGGCACCAGGAACTCCATCCGCACCCAGCCTGTGCCGTGGTTGGTCATCTGCTCCATCCGCCCGCGGCGGACGGCGAGCAGCTGCGTCACCGTGCCCAGGTAGTCCTCCGGGCAGTCGATCGTGAGCCGTTCCACCGGCTCGTGCAGCTTCCCGTCGACCTCGCGGGCCACCACCTGCGGCTTGCCGACGGTGAGCTCGTACCCCTCACGCCGCATCTGCTCGACCAGGATGGCCAGGGCGAGCTCGCCGCGGCCCTGGACCTCCCACGCGTCGGGACGGTCGGTCGGCTCCAGACGCACCGACACGTTGCCGATGACCTCCTTGTCGAGCCGGTCCTTCACCAGCCGTGCGGTGACTTTGTGACCCTTGACCCGCCCCGCGAGCGGTGAGGTGTTGATGCCGACCGTCATCGAGATCGCGGGCTCGTCGACTGTGATCAGCGGCAGCGGCTGCGGGTTCTCGGCGTCGGCCAGCGTCTCGCCGATGGTGATGTCGGGGATGCCGGCGACCGCGATGATGTCGCCGGGCCCGGCCTTGGCGGCCGGCACCCGCTCGAGCGCCTCGGTCATCAGCAGCTCGGTGATCCGGACCCGCTCCACTGAGCCGTCGCGACGGCACCAGGCGGCGTTCTGTCCCTTGAGGATCGTGCCCTCGTGCACCCGGCAGAGCGCCAGCCGGCCGAGGAACGGCGACGCGTCGATGTTGGTCACGTGCGCCTGCAGCGGTGCACCGGGAACGTATCGGGGGGCGGGGACGGTGTCGATGATGGTGCGGAACAGCGGCTGCAGGTCCGGTGAGTCCGGCAGCCCGCCGTCGTCGGGCTGGTCGGTGGACGCGCGCCCTGCCTTCGCGGACGCGTACACGACGGGGAAGTCGAGGGCGTTCTGGTCGGCGTTGTCGTCGAGCAGGTCGAGGAACAGCTCATAGGTCTCCTCGACCACCTCGGAGATGCGGGAGTCCGGGCGGTCCACCTTGTTGACCACCAGCACCACGGGCAGCCGGCGGGCGAGCGCCTTGCGCAGCACGAACCGCGTCTGCGGCAGCGGCCCCTCCGAGGCGTCCACCAGCGGCACCACCCCGTCGACCATCGACAGCCCGCGCTCGACCTCGCCGCCGAAGTCGGCGTGGCCGGGCGTGTCGATGATGTTGATCGT
>CBFGZI010000032.1:0-32875 GCA_965653225.1 uncultured Propionibacteriales bacterium
TGTGGGTGCTGGATGGGTGCTGGGTGTGCGATGGGGGGCCAAGTGGTCACCCGGCCGGTACGTCACGCTTGTTGGCTGACTGTCCGTTGCCCGGACGTTTAGGCGGGCACTTAAGAGACAGGTGGTGGACCAGGTTTCCGTCAGGTGCGGGCCGTCGTCCGGGGCTCGGACCACTCCAGTGGACCGGCTTGGTCTGTCAGGTGCGCCGCCCCGCGCTTGTGCCGCTCCACGAGCCATGTAACCGGGGGTTGTGGTTCCTCTCCTCGGCGTATGAACCGAGGGAAGTGACCACACGCCGAGGGAAGGCCCGCCGCGGCGGTCCTCAGGGGCCGCGAACCCGCACCATTCCCCGCGAGCTAGCCCGACGTCTCTTCTAACCCAACCATTCGCCTCGGGGAGGGTCAGCCAGTGACCCCGTTCAGGTGAGCGCGGCGAACAGCACGACCAGCATCAGCGCGCACAGGATCGCGGGGATGACGAGTCGTCGGTAGCGGGGGTGCATCACCGGCACGCTATCTCTTGCCGAGCGGGAACCGTTCGCGCACCTCGTGGCGCACGACTCGGCCGAGGTGCGACTGCACCAGCACGAACTCCTCGACCGTCCACACAGGACCCTCGTAGTCGCGCTCGGCTCCGAGCAGGTCGGTGACGTCGGCCGGTGCGCGCCGCCGGCCGAGCGTCATGTGCGGGCGGTAGCGGCGCTCCTCCAGCGTGATCTTCGCCCGCCGCGCGCCGGCGCTCACCGAGTCGGCCAGTCTGGTCAGCGACTCGCGGTCGCCGCCGACCCCGACCCACAGGATGCGGGCCCGCCGGAGGCTGTTGAACGCACCCATCCCGGCCAGGTCGAGGCCGAACGGCTCGTGCCGTCGCGCGGCCAGGCCCATCCGCCGGGTCAGCTCGGGGAGCCGGTCCTCGTCCACCTCGCCGAGGAAGGCGAGGGTCAGGTGCCACTGCTCGGCGGGCGTCCACCGCCACCCGTCCATGGACGCGCGCAGCCGGGCGGTGCCGGCCTCCAGGTGCTCGCGCACCTCGGCCGGCAGGTCCACCGCGACGAACAACCGCACCAGGTCAGACTGCCAGGCGCGGGGAAGCCGGTCGGTCAGGCGGCGGCGCGACGGGCGGCGTAGTCGTCGCGGCTGTAGACCGTCACCCGCGGCACCGGCGCGAAGCTGGCGCGCATCACCAGCCCGCTGCGCCAGGTGAAGTACAGCGTGGCCAGCAGCGTGCCGATGATCGTCAGCGCCCCACCGCCGATCAGCGTCCAGCGCCCGCCGAACTCCTCCGCGACCCAGCCGAGGATCGGTGCGCCCAGCGGCGTGCCGCCCATGAAGATCGCCATGTAGAGGGCCATCACCCGGCCGCGCATGTGCGGGTCGACCGCGAGCTGGACGTAGGAGTTGGCGGCGGTGATCATCGTCAGCGCGGCAAGGCCGCAGAGCGGGAGTACGACCATGAAGGTCACGTACGTCGGCATCATGCCCGCGGCCACCTCGATGAGCCCGAACACGACCGCAGCGACGATCACGAGGCGCTGGCGGATGCGCGTACGACGGGCAGCCAGCAGCGCACCGCACAGCGAGCCGACGGCCATCACCGAGCCGAGCAGGCCGTACTCGTCGGCGCCCTTGTCGTAGACCTGCGTGGCCATGATCGCCGTGGTCAGCTGGAAGTTGAGCCCGAACGTGCCGGCGCAGAACACGATCGCGAGCATCAGCATGACGTCGCTGCGGGAGCGCACGTAGCGCAGCCCGTCGCGCACCATGCCCTTCGCGCGCTCCGCCCGCTCCGTGGTGTGCAGCTCTTCCGGCCGCATCTGCATCAGAGCACCGACCACCGCGGCATAGCTGACCGCGTTGAGCATGATCACCCAGCCGGTGGCGAATGCGCCGGAGCCGAACCACGCGATCAGCAGGCCGGCGAGCGCCGGGCCGACCATGCGGGCCAGGTTGAACGACGCGGAGTTGAGCCCCACGGCGTTGGAGACGTAGTCGGGGCCGACCATCTCGGAGACGAACGCCTGCCGGTTCGGGCCGTCGAACGCCGTGCCCGTGCCGAAAAGGAACGCCAGCACGTACACATGCCAGGGCTGCACCGCGCCGGTGACCGCGAGCACGCCGAGAACTCCGGCTGTGACGGCCATCGCGGTCTGCGTGACCGCGATGACGCGGCGCTTGGGGAACAGGTCGCCGACGACGCCGGCGTACGGGGAGAACAGCAGGATCGGCAGGAACTGCAGGCCGGTCGTGATGCCGAGGGCTGCCGGGCTGTCGGTGAGGACGAGCACCAGCCAGTCCTGGGCGACACGCTGCATCCAGGTGCCGACGTTGGAGACCAGGGATCCCGCCGCGAACAGGCGGTAGTTTCGGATGAGGAGAGCGCGGAAGGTGGCCCTCACTCCTGCGCCAGCCGTTCCAGGAGCGGCGCGACCTTACGCAGGCAGCGACGCTCCTCCGGGGTCAGCTCGACCAGCCGCCGCGCCAGCCACGCGTCACGGCGGGCACGGTCCTCGGCGAGTACGGCGCGCGCCTCGTCGGTCAGGTGGATGACCACCTGCCGCCGGTCGGAGGGATGCGGCTCACGGCGCACCAGGCCGAGGTCGAACAGGCAGTTCACGGTGCGCGTCATCGACGGCGGCTGCACCCGTTCGGCCGCGGCAAGCTCGCCGACCGAGAGCGGTCCACGACGGTTGAGGGTCCCGAGCACCGCGAGCTGGTTGAGGCTCAGATCGGTGCTGGCACGCTCGACGCGCAGCCGACGCGACAGCCGCATGACGGAGTTGCGCAGCGAGCTCGCGAGCGCAGAGGTGCTCCGCACGTCGGTGTGGGTGGAAGTAGCTTCGATCATGACAATAGTTAGCATAACTCATTAGCAGTGCTAACCAAAATGTTTGCGCAGTACATGGGACCGAGATCACACTATTGGGGCGTTCTGGTCCAATCCCCTATTGGCGCGGGGGTCCCCAACACCCATAGGTTCGGCGCAGGGGACCGCCGCGCCAGTCCGGGTTCGTAGCAGCCGTGCCCAGTCGGTGGGTCAGGAGACGCCGAAAAGCGACCGAATGGGGTCGATCGCGAAGTACGCCACGAACAGCGCCGCCACCACCCACAGCAGCGGATGGATGTCACGCGCCCGCCCGCGCACGCTCTTGATGAGCACGTGGGTGACGAACCCGGCACCGATCCCCGCCGTGATCGAGTACGTGAACGGCATCAGCACGATGGTCAGGAACGCCGGCAGCGCGATCTCGACGTCGTCCCAGTCGATGTGGCGTACCTGGGTCATCATCAGGAACCCGACCAGCACCAGTGCCGGTGTCGCCGCCTCGTACGGCACCACCTCGACCAGCGGGGCGAAGAACATCGACAGCACGAACAGCAGCCCGGTGACGATGCTGGCCAGGCCGGTCCGGGCGCCCTCCCCGACACCGGAGGCCGACTCGATGTAGGAGGTGTTGCTCGACACCGACGCCGCACCGCCCGCCGCGGCCGCCAGCGAGTCGACCACGAGGATGCGCTGGGCGCTCGGCGGGTTGCCCTCCTTGTCGAGCAGCCCTGCCTCCGCCCCGATCGCGGTCATCGTGCCCATGGTGTCGAAGAAGTCGGCCAGCATCAGGGTGAACACGAACAGCACCGCGGCGATCACGCCGACGCGGGAGAACGAGCCCAGCAGGCTGAAGTCGCCGAGCAGGGACAGGTCGGGCAGGCCGACCCACTGGTGCGGGGCGGCCGGCACGTTCAGCCCCCAGCCCGCGGGGTTCTCGATCACGTTCTTCGTCGGGTTGTAGACCTGGCCGCCCGCGTGCACCACGGCCTCGACCACGATCGCCACCACAGTGGTGACCATGATCCCGATGAGGATCGCGCCCTTCACCCGGCGTACGTACAGCGTGATCATCAGCAGCAGCCCGAGCACGAACACCGCGACCGGCCAGCCCACGAGCACGCCGCCGATGCCGAGCTCGACGGGGGGCGCGGACGCCGAGGCGGGCCGGGTCATGAACCCGGCGTCGAAGAAGCCGATCAGCGCGATGAACAGGCCGATGCCGACACTGATCGCGGTCTTGAGCTGGGCGGGCACGGCGTGGAACACGGCCTGCCGGAAGCCGGTGAGCACCAGCACGAGGATGATCAGGCCCTCGAGCACCACCAGCCCCATCGCGTCGGCCCAGGTCATGCCCGAGGCGATGGAGAAGGCCACGAACGCGTTCAGCCCCAGGCCGGTGGCCAGCGCCAGCGGGTAGTTCGCGACCACGCCCATGAGGATCGTCAGCACACCGGCGGCCAGTGCGGTGCCGGCCGCCACCGCGGCCAGGTGCGGCTGGCTGCCGCCGAGGTAGTTGCCGTCGCCGTCCTGGGCGAACCCGATGATCAGCGGGTTGAGCACGACGATGTAGGCCATCGTGAAGAACGTGACGACGCCGCCGCGGACCTCCCGCCCGACGGTGGAGCCGCGCTCGCGGATCTTGAAGTAGCGTTCCAGCGCACCGGTGCGCCCGGTGCGAGTGGCCGTGGTCGAGCTCATGCGTTCACCTGTCCCTGCCAAGGACTTTTTCCTGCCGAGGTACGTCGAAAACCCCGCCGAAGCATACGGGGCCTGTCCACGGCCCCGACTCGGCCTCGGGTTCCGCGAAGTAGGCTTTCCCCGTGAGCAGGGGACACAAGCCATTTCTGGCGACGGCCGACGTCGAGCCGCTCGACGTCGACGGCGTCCGCACGATCGCGGTGGGCACCGGGCTGTGGATGGTCGCGTTCCTCGCGCTGCTGCCCTTCTACGGGACGCTGGTGGAGAACGGCACCAGCTGGTGGCTGTGGACGTGCGTGGCCGGTTTCGGTCTGGGCCTGCTGGGGCTGGAGTACTGCCGCCGGCGCCGCAACCACCTGCGCAGCCAGCCGCCGCAGGCGCCCGAGACCAGCCCGCTGGGCGCCGCCGGGCCCTGAGCGCCGCCCGCCCGGCTGAGCATACGCCGCCAGGCGCAAAAGGGAACTAACCGGTCAGAGCGTCAGAACGTCTCGAGGTCGTCGTACGCGATCGTGTCGATCACCGGCGCCGGCAGCGCCTGCGGCTGGGCCTCCTTGCTCAGCCGCACCTCCGAGTGCGCACCGCACCCGTGGTCGAAGGAGACCACCCGGCCGTCGTCGGGTGAGAAGCCGTTGCTGCACACGCCGAACACCGTGCCGAGCGGCCCGGACAGCGTGATCATGAACCCGCATGTGGCGCACGGAGCCGGCGCCGCCTGGGCGATCGGGGTGTCGGGACCGTGGCTGCCGCCGTACCAGCGCTCGGCCGCCTCGTCGCGGCCCTCCAGGGACAGCACACGAGTACGGCCGAGCCCGAGCTCGTCGTCGAGCTCGCGCACGGAGTCCTGGTCGACCAGCTCGTCGCCGGCCGTGTAGCCGGGGACCAGCCGTGGGTCGTCCTCCTCGGTGGGCAGCAGGTCGCCGGGGCCGAGGTCGCCGGGGCGGATGCGCTCGCGCCACGGCACCCACGCCGGGGCGAGCAGCGAGCCGGGACCGGGCAGCAGCACGATGTCGTTGACCGTGACGCTGCGCTGCCGGCTGGCCCGGGCCAGGGTCACCGACCAGCGCCAGCCGCTGTAGCCGGTCATCGAGGCCAGGAAGTGGTGGGTGAGCACGCGCTCGCCCTCGACGTCGTAGCCGTCGTGCTCCCCGACCTGGTCGGCCGACACCTCGGCGAGCAGGGCAGCGCGCGCCGCGTCGACCGCGTCGACCAGCACGGCGTCGGGTTTCCTCGCGCGCGCAGAAGCTGCCATGCACCGATTGTCGCCCATCCGGGGCGGAGTTCTCACCGCGGGCCACGGTGCGGGCATGCAGGATGGTTGCGTGCAGCCCGACGACCCGACCGAGCCGCGGCCGACGCAGCCGATGCCCGGCCGTGGCTCGCGTGCCCGCGAGAAGGCACGGGCGTTCGGGCAGCGCACTGCGAGCGCGGCCCGGCAGGGAGGGCGGGGCGCCGCCCGGGCGTCCAGCGCGAGCGCGCGGGCCACCGGGCGCGGCGCACGCGGCGCGTTCGTGCTGGCCCGCAAGGCCAGCCACGCCGAGGGCGCCGGCGAGACCGGCCTGGCCCGGCTGCTGGAGCTGCACGCGGTCAACGCGGCCGGAGACTCGGCGGTCGCGGTCGCGCTGGCCGGCACGCTGTTCTTCCAGGTGCCCACCGGGGAGGCCCGCGGCCAGGTCGCCCTGTTCCTCGGGCTGACGTTGCTGCCGTTCGCGATCGTGGCGCCGCTGATCGGCCCGTTCCTCGACCGGTTCCGGCGCGGTCGCCGGTGGGCGATCGGCAGCACGATGGCGCTGCGCGCGTTCCTGTGCTGGGTGCTCGGCACCGCCGTGGTCACCGGCTCGGTCGCGCTGTACCCGGCCGCGCTCGGGGTCCTGGTCGCGTCCAAGGCCTACCAGGTGACGCGCTCCAGCGCGGTACCCCGCCTCATCCCGCCGGAGCAGACCCTGGTGCGGGTCAACTCCCGGATGGGCCTGGCCAGCCTGGCCGGTGGGGCGATCTCGGCACCCCTGGCGGTCGGGGCCTCGCTGATCGGGTCGGAGTGGACCCTTCGCTACGCCTTCCTGGTGTTCATCGGCGGCACCGTGCTGTCGATCCTGCTGCCCACCCGCGTCGACTCCGCCGCAGGTGAGGAGCAGATCCAGTACGGCGAGATGGACGGCGGCACCCGGCGCAGCCTCAGGTTCGGCTTCACCCCGACGGTGGTCACCGGGCTGCGCTGCAACATCGGCCTGCGGGCGCTGTCGGGGTTCCTCACCATGTTCATGGCCTTCCTGCTGCGCGACCAGCCGTTCCCCGGCTGGGAGAACCGGCCGGACATGCTGCTGGCGATCGTCATCGGCGCGGCCGGCGTCGGCAGCACGGTCGGCACCGTGGCCGGGTCATGGCTGAAGGGGCTGCGCCCCGACGTCGTCGTGGTCGTCGTACTGCTGGTCGACGCCCTGCTGGCGGTGGCGGCGGCGGTGTTCTACGGCCTGGTGCTCGCGGTGGCGCTCGGCCTGACGGTCGGCCTGTGCCAGCAGCTGGGCAAGCTCTCGCTGGACGCGCTGATCCAGGAGGAGGTGCCCGAGCACGTGCGCACCAGCGTGTTCGCCCGGTCGGAGACCATGCTGCAGCTGGCGTGGGTCCTCGGCGGCGGGCTCGGCATCGCGATGCCGCTCAACCCGCGTCTGGGACTCGGTATAGCCGCCGGGCTGCTCGTGGTCTGGGTCGTGCTGGTGCTGCGCCGACGGGCGATGCTGCGGCAGCGGCAGGCCCGGTTCGCACTGCCGTCGGCGGCTCCCCAGACCTGGCGCTGAGCACCGTCGAACGAGCAGATCGGACGAGTGCGGGCCGCGGCAACGAGGGCGCGGCCTTCCCGCCTCGATCATGACGTTCCCGCCCTCTGCAGGAGGCGGGGGGCCCAGGGAACAGGCGGTTACATCCGTTCCTGCCGCGCCACTCGACGAGGGGACGCGCGGTCAGAGCTCGAGCTCGTCGGCGAGCTTGCGCAGCACCGCGGCGGTCTGCTTGGAGGTGCGCGCCTCCGGGTGCCGGCCTCGGCGGTAGCTCTGCTCCACGCTGTCCAGCAGCTGGATGAGGTCCTCCACGATCCGGACCATCTCCTCGGGCTTCTTGCGCTTGGCCTTGGCCACCGAGGGCGTCGGGTCGAGCACCTTCACCTGCAGCGCCTGGTCGCCGCGACGCCCCTGCACGACGCCGAACTCCACCCGGGTGCCGGCCTTCAGCGTGGACACGCCGGCCGGCAGGGCGGACGAGCGGACGTAGACGTCCTCGCCCTCGTCGCGTGTCAGGAAGCCGAAGCCTTTGTCAGCGTCGTACCACTTGACCTTGCCAGTAGGCACCGATGACCTCGCTGTGTTTCGTCCGGGGCTCCGCGGGTCTCGCAGAGCGTCCACAAGGCTACGACGTTCTCGTTACCTGTACCTGCCCGGATCGGCCAGCAGCTCGTTCATCGACCCCGACCGGAAGCCCCGCTCGTCGACCTCCACCTCGGCGAAACCGGCAGCACGCACGGCGGCCAGCGCCGCGTCGGCCCGCTGCAGCCGCGCGACGTGCTGAGCGTCGACCTCCACCCGGGCCAGGTCGCCGAGGTCGCGTACGCGCAGGTCGCGTACGGGAACGCCGTGCCGGTGCAGCCAGTCGCGCAGCGCCGACTCCGCGCGCTCGACGCGCGCCAGCCGGTGCGGCGTCACCTCGACGCCGTACGCGATCCGCGACGACAGGCAGGCGGCGGCCGGCTTGTCCCAGGTGCGCAGCCCCCATCGGCGAGACGCCTCGCGCACCTGCGCCTTCGTCATCCCCGCCTCCCGCAACGGGCTGACCGCTCCGCGCTCGACCGCCGCCCGGATCCCGGGGCGGAACCCGGCGACGGCGTCGTCGGCGTTGGTCCCGGTCGCCACGACCGCCCCCTCCCGCTCGGCCACCGGCCCGAGCACGTCGAGCAGCTCGGCCTTGCAGAAGTAGCAGCGGTCGCCGGCGTTGGCCCGGTAGCCGTCACGGTCGATCTCGTGCGTGGCCGGGGTCAGGTGGCGTACGCCGAGGTCGGCGGCGAAGTCGCGCGCGGCCGCGAGCTCGGCGCCGGGCAGCGAGCCCGAGACCGCCGTCGCGGCGATCACGTTGTCCGCGCCGAGCGCCCGTACGGCCGCGGCCAGCAGGAACGCCGAGTCGGCTCCCCCGCTGAACGCCACCACCAGCCGTTCGTGCTCGCGCAGCCGCGACTCGAGGTCGGCCAGCCGCGAGTCCAGCAGATGCTTGTCCAGCCATGCCGGGAAGGCCCGCAGGTCAGGAAGCACCACATCGGCGCCGGCCTCGGAGAGCTCCTCGGCCGAGCACGGCCCGGTGGCGACCGCCACGCTGGTGATGCCCGCGGCCTGGGCCCCGGCTACGTCGAGGACGTGGTCGCCCACGTAGACCGCGGCGCCGCGCTCGGCCAGCGCGGGGCCCTTGTCCTCGCCCCAGAGACCACCCACGACCTCGTCGACGTCGAACCCGAGATGGGCCATGTGCAGATCGGCGTTGGGCGTGTGCTTCGCGGTGACCACGACGCTGCGCCCCCTGTGTCGCCGCACGGCCGCCAGCGCCTCCGCCGCACCGGGCATCGCCGTCGACTCCTCCACGGCGTGCTCGGGGTAGATCTGCAGGTAGCGCGAGACGGCACGGTCGACCTCGTCAGGCGCGAACCAGTGCGCCAGCTCCTCCTGGAGCGGTGGCCCCAGTCGCCCAACCGCGGCCGACGAGTCGATGCGGACCCCGGTCTCGCGGGACAGCGCGTCCAACGCGGCCCGGATACCCGCTCGCGAGTCGAGCAGGGTCATGTCGAGGTCGAAGCCGACCACCAGACTCTCTCCCGACGCACGCACCTGACCAAGGCTACGACCTCGCTCGCCGGCGCGGTGCAGAGAGCGTGGTCAGGCGTTCTTGACCTGCGAGGCCGTCGACAGGTCCAGCAGGTCGACCGACTTCTCCCGCATCTCGACCTTGCGGACCTTGCCGGTGACGGTCATCGGGAACTCCTCGACCACCAGCACGTACTTCGGGATCTTGTAGTGCGCGAGCTTGCCGGTCGCGAACTCCCGGACCTTCTCCGCGTCCAGCGGCTCGGCGCCGTCGCGCAGCTGCACCCACGCGCACAGCTCCTCGCCGTACTTCTCGTCAGGCACACCAATGACCTGCACGTCGGTGATGTCGGGGTGCGTGTAGAGGAACTCCTCGATCTCGCGCGGGTAGATGTTCTCCCCGCCGCGGATGACCATGTCCTTGATGCGGCCCACGATGTTGGCGTAGCCGTCGTCGCGCATCACGGCGAGGTCGCCGGTGTGCATCCAGCCCTCGTCGTCGATCGCTTCGGCGGTCTTCTCGGGCTCGTCCCAGTAGCCGGTCATCACCGAGTAGCCGCGGGTGCACAGCTCACCCGGCTCACCACGGGGTACGGTCTCGCGCGACACCGGGTCGACGATCTGCACCTCGACGTGCGGGTGCACCTGGCCGACGGTGGACGTGCGGCGGTCGAGGTCGTCGTCGGACCGGGTCTGCATCGACACCGGCGAGGTCTCGGTCATGCCGTAGCAGATCGCCACCTCGGCCATGTGCATCTCGGAGATGCAGCGCTTCATCACCTCGACCGGGCACGGGCTGCCGGCCATCACACCGGTCCGCAGCGTCGACAGGTCGTACTGCTCGAACTCCGGCAGCGTCTGCATCCCGATGAACATCGTCGGCACGCCGTACAGGCCGGTGCAGCGCTCCTCCTGCACCGCGTCGAGCGTCAGCTTGGGGTCGAAGCCCTGGGCGGGGATCACCATCGTCGCGCCGTGTGTGGTGCAGCCCAGGTTGGCCATCACCATGCCGAAGCAGTGGTAGAAGGGCACCGGGATGCACAGCCGGTCCTCGTGGCTGAAGTTGATCAGCTCGGTGGTGAAGTAGCCGTTGTTGAGGATGTTGCGGTGGCTGAGGGTGGCGCCCTTGGGGAAGCCGGTGGTGCCGGACGTGTACTGGATGTTGATCGGGTCGTGCCGGTCCAGGGTGCTCATGCGCCCGCGCAGGTCCTCCTGCGAGACGCTCTCGCCGCCGACCACCAGCTCGCGCCAGTCGTCGGTGTCGACGAAGACCACCCGCTGCAGGGCCTGGCACTCGCCCCGGACCTGCTCGATCATTCCCCGGTAGTCGCTGGTCTTGAAGCCGCTCGCCGACAGCAGCATCCGGGTGCCGGACTGGTTGAGCACGAACGACAGCTCGTGCGTGCGGTAGGAGGGGTTGATGTTGACCAGGATCGCGCCCACCTTCGCCGCGGCGTACTGCACCAGCGTCCACTCGGCGCAGTTCGGCGCCCAGATGCCGATCCGGTCGCCCTTGGCGACGTCGGCGGCCATCAGCCCGCGCGCGAGCGCGTCGACGTCGGCGTTGAGCTCGGCGTAGGACCACCGGCGGCCGGACATGCGCTCGACCAGGGCGTCGTTGTCGCCGTGCTCGGCCGCGATCCGCTCCAGGTTGGCGCCGATCGTCTCCTCGAGCAGCGGCGGCTCGTTCGGTCCCTTGGCGTACGACGGCTCAGTCATCGGTCTTCCTTCCACATACCCTCGACCTTGCTGGGCAACCTACCCCCTAGCAGCGCCCCCTGTTGAGGCTCACGGCGGGCCTGGTTGAGTGTTGGGTGCCGACGACTGGGAGGTGGGACGATGACCGACATCCCCGACAGCAATCAGCTGAGCGAGGAGACGATCTTCACCTGGGGCGCTCCGCCGTTGAAGTTCGGCGCGGGAGCGACCGACGAGATCGGGTTCGACCTGGCGCAGTACGACGTGCGGCGCGTCCTGATCATCACCGACGCCGGTCTGGCCGAACGCGGGATCCCCCATCGCATCGCCGACGCGCTGAAGCGCTACGACATCACCGCGGAGATCTTCGACGGCGTGCACGTCGAGCCGACCGACGACAGCATGGACAAGGCGGCCGGGTACGCCCGCGAGCAGGGCCCGTGGGACGGCTTCATCGCGGTCGGCGGCGGCTCGGCCATCGACACCGCCAAGGCGGTCAACCTGCTCACCAGCAACGGCGGCGAGCTGCTGGACTACATCAACAAGCCCATCGGCAAGGCGCAGAAGCCCGGGCCGCTCAAGCCGCTGGTGGCCGTGCCCACCACCGCCGGGACCGGCTCCGAGAGTACGGCGATGTGCATCCTCGACGTGCTGTCGATGAAGGTGAAGACCGGCATCAGCTCCTGGCGGCTGCGCCCGACGCTGGCGGTGGTCGACCCGCTGCTGACGATGACGCTTCCGCCGGAGGTGACCGCGGCGGCCGGCATGGACATCGTCTGCCACGCGGTGGAGTCCTACACCGCCCGCTCGTACGCCTCGTTCGACCGCAAGAAGCCCGAGGAGCGGGTGACCTACTGCGGCTCCAACCCGGTGTCCGACCTGTGGTGCGAGCGCGCCATGGGCCTGATCGCCCAGTCGTTCCGCACGTGCGTGCACGACGGCGGCGACCTCGAGGCACGCAGCAACATGATGATGGCCGCGACGTTCGCCGGTATGGGCTTCGGCAACGCCGGCGTGCACATCCCGCACGCCAACGCCTACCCGATCGCGGGGAGGGTGCGGGACTACCGGCCGTCCGGCTACCCGCAGGACGAGCCGCTGGTCCCGCACGGGCAGGCGGTGTCGCTGACCGCGCCGGAGGCCTTCCGGTTCTGCTTCGACCACGCGCCGGAGCGACACCTGCGCGCGGCCGCGCTGATGGCTCCCGGCCGCGACTTCGACGGTGACGACCGCGAAGCGCTGCCCAGCGTCCTGGTCGACCTGATGCGCGACATCGGCATCCCCAACGGCATCGGCGGCGTGGGCTTCACCGAGGCCGACGTGCCCGACCTCGTGCCGGGCACGATGAAACAGCAGCGACTGCTGGTGACCGCACCACGCGTCCCCACCGAGGAGGATGTCGCCGCGATCCTGACCGGGTCGCTGCAGAACTGGTGACCCGTGGCCGGCTACGACGAGAGACCCTGGCTGGCGCTGTACGACCCCGGCCAGCGTGCCGACATCGCACCGGAGTTCTCTACCGGGCTGGAGATGTTCCAGGCCTCGGTGGCGCGCGCGCCCGACGCACCGATCATCCGGTACTTCGACGGGGTGATCACCCTGCGCGAGCTCGACGAGCTCACGGACGCGTTCGCCTCGGGGCTGCTGGAGCGCGGGTTCACCACCGGTGACCGGGTGGCGCTGTACCTGCAGAACGTGCCGCAGTTCGTGATCGGGCTCGTCGGCACCTGGAAGGCCGGCGGCGTCGCCGTCTCGGTCAACCCGATGAACCGGCACCAGGAGCTCGACCTGCTGCTGCGCGACTCCGGCGCCGGCGTGCTGGTGTGCCTGGAGAGCCTGTACGAGTCGGTGGCCCGTGACGTGGTGGGCGGCACGGACGTCTCGCTGGTGCTGACCACCTCGGAGCTGGAGTACCAGACACGCGACGACGAACGGGCCTTCGCCGGCGTGCAACGCATCGACTGCGACGGCGCCGTGGACATGTCCGGGCTGATCGAGAGGCACCGCGGCAGGCGGCCGCCCCCGGTGACACTCGGGCCCGACGACATCGCGTTCCTGACCTACACCTCCGGCACCACGGGACCGCCCAAGGGCGCGATGAACACCCACCGCAACGTCGTGTTCAACTCCCAGGCCTACCGCGAGTGGTGCCGGCTGGACCAGGACGACGTGATCCTGGGCGTCGCGCCGCTGTTCCACATCACCGGACTGATCGCGCACGTCACGCTGTCGCTGCTGATGGGGCTCCCGCTGGTGCTGTTCCACCGGTTCGAGCCCTCCGTGGGCATCGACACCATCCGCGAGCACCGCCCGACCTTCACCGTCGGCGCGATCACGGTCTTCATCGCGCTGATGAACGCCCCCAACGCCGAGCGCGAGGCGCTGACCTCGCTGACCAAGATCTGGTCTGGCGGCGCGCCGATCCCGCCGTCCACGGTCACGGCGTTCTCCGAGCAGCTCGGCCAGTACATCCACAACATCTACGGCCTGACCGAGACCACCTCGCCGTCGCACGGTGTGCCGTTCGACGCCGAGGCCCCGGTCGACGACGCGTCCGGCGCACTCTCGGTGGGCGTACCGATCTACAACACGGTCGTGCGCATCGTCGGCGACGACGGCACCGACCTGCCCGTCGGCGAGGTCGGCGAGATCGTCACCTCCGGCCCGCAGGTCGTGCCCGGGTACTGGAACAAGCCCGAGGAGACCGAGAACGCCATCCCCGGGGGTGCGCTGCACACCGGCGACGTCGGCTACATGGACGACGCGGGCTGGTTCTACATCGTCGACCGCAAGAAGGACCAGATCAACGCCGGCGGCTACAAGGTGTGGCCACGCGAGGTCGAGGACGTGCTGTACGAGCACGACGCGGTCCTCGAGGCGGCCGTGGTCGGTGCGCCCGACGACTACCGGGGCGAGACCGTCAAGGCCTTCGTCAGCCTCCGGCCGGACCAGAGCGCCACCGCCGAGCAGCTGATCGAGTTCTGCCGGGGCCGGATGGCGGCCTACAAGTACCCCCGTGCCGTCGAGATCCTCGACGAGCTGCCCAAGACCGTGACCGGCAAGCTGCTCAGGCGCGAGCTGCGCGAGCGCACGCGGGCCTGAGCCGGGACCTCAGGCGGCGGTCCAGGCGCCGTCGATGTGGAAGGCCGAGCCCGTGATCGAGTCGGTGCCGGGTCCGCACAGGAAGGCCACGCAGTCGGCGACCTCGTCGGGCTCGACCAGCCGCTTCACGGGCGTACGGGCGAGCAGCACCTGGTCGAGCACCTCCGACTCGTCGATGCCGTGGGTGCGCGCCTGGTCGGCGATCTGCCCCTCGACCAGCGGCGTGCGGACGTAGCCCGGGCACACCGTGTTGGAGGTGACGCCGCGCCCCGCTGCCTCCAGCGCGATGGTCTTGGACAGGCCCTCCAGGCCGTGCTTGGCCGACACGTAGGCGCACTTGTACGGCGACGCGCGGTGCCCGTGCACCGACGAGATGTTCACGATCCGGCCCCAGCCGCGCTCGTACATGCGAGGCAGCAGCACCCGGGCGAGCCGGAACGGCGCCTCCAGCATCACCTTGTGGATCAGCGCGAACCGGTCGGGGTCGAACTCCTCGACCGCCGCGACGTGCTGCAGGCCGGCGTTGTTGACCAGGATGTCGGCGTCGAGCCCCAGCCCGTCGACCACCGACGGGTCGGACAGGTCGGCCACCATCGCGGTGCCGCCGACCTTGTCGGCGACCTCCTCGGCACTGGGCCGGTCGAGGTCGAGCACGACCACGGCCGCGCCGCAGTCGGCCAGCCGCTGCGCGCAGGCGCGTCCGATACCGCTGCCGCCGCCGGTGACCAGGGCGGTACGACCGGCCAGGTCCGGGTGACTGTTCGCCATGACCGAGACCCTAAGTGCTCGGGCGACGACGGCCAACGCCGTGTGGCCATGGCCGCAAACTGTCGACGGCCCCGGCGCCCCTCGTCATAATCGTCGGGTGCCCAGGGACAGCCACAGCGACCAGCCCAGCAACGACCCCGACGACGACGCGGGCTCGCGCCCGCTGCCTGCGCCGCTGCAGGCACCGGCGGCGCTGTGGTCACTGGCCGGCCAGGCGGCGCGGCAGGTCCCGGGCGTGAGCCTCACCGAGCGCGAGCTGCAGCGCGTCGAGCGCGCGGTGCTGCGGCAGCTGAAGGACCGCCTCGACGCGGTGGACGACACCGCCGACCTCCCGCTCGCCGCGCCGGCGGAGGACGAGCCGGAGGCCTCGACCACGCCGGCGGAGATCCTGGCCGGGCTGCTGAGCGACTCGACGGTGCAGACCGGGCCGCAGGCACGCGACCGCCTGTACCGCTGGCTGCTGCAGCAGCTGCTGCCCGACGAGGCCCGCATCCTGGCCGCCCTGTCCGACGGGTCGGCGTACCCGCTCGTGCACGTGACCCTGCGCGGGCCGATGGGCGGCAGCGGCGTGGGTCTGCTCGACAACGCCAGCACGGTCGGCCGCTCCGCCGGCGTGGCCCTCCCCGACCGGGTTCCTCTGTACATCACCCACCTGCGCTCCCTCGGGCTGGTCGAGGAGGGCCCCGAGGACGAGTCGCTGCGCGAGGTCTACGACATCGCCGAGACCGACGGCACCGTGCGCGCGGCCGTCGATCGCGCCGACGGAGGCGCGGTGCGGACGGTCCGGCGCACGCTCCGCCTGTCCGCGACGGGCCACGAGCTGTGGGAGGCCTGCCAGGCCGAGACCACGGACGAGCCCTGACGTGCAGGAGTTCTTCACCTCGGTCTGGGCCGACGTCGCCGAGAACTGGCACATCTATGCGCTGATGCCGGTCTTCGGCGCACTCATCGGCTACGTCACCAAGCTGCTGGCGATCCGGATGATGTTCCAGCCGCTGGAGTTCCACGGCATCCGGCCGTGGCTCGGCTGGCACGGCGTGATCCCGCGCCGGGCCGGGCGGATGGCCAGCGTCGCCTGCGACATGCTGCTGGACCGGCTGATCGACCCCGCCGAGGTTCTGGGCCGCATCGACCCGTCCCGGCTGGCCGCGGAGCTGGAGGGACCGCTGACCGACGCCATCGACGACATCACCCGCGAGGTGGCCGCGGAGTACGCGCCGGGCCTGTGGGAGTCGACGCCGGAGCGGCTGCGGGCGATGCTGGTCCGCCGGATCCAGGCCGAGGCGCCGGACATGATCGCCGACGTGATGGCCGAGGTGCGTCGCGAGCCCACCGCCTTCGTCGACGTCAAGATGATGGTCGTCACCAACCTCGTACGCGACAAGGAGCTGCTCAACCGCATCTTCCGCGAGTCCGGCGACAAGGAGTTCACCTTCATCGCCCGGTCGGGCATCTACTTCGGCTTCGCCATCGGCTGCGTGCAGATGATCGCGTGGGCGCTGACGCACAACCCGTTGGTGCTGCCGCTGTTCGGCCTGTTCACCGGGTGGTTCACCGACTGGCTGGCGCTGAAGATGATCTTCCACCCCAAGCAGCCGTGGGGCGTCGGCCCGCTGCGCTGGCAGGGCCTGTTCCTGCGCCGGCGCAAGGAGGTGGCCTCGCAGTACGGCGACCTGATCGCGCAGGAGATCCTCACCCCCAGCCACCTGTTCGAGGCACTGCTGGAGGGTCCGCTCTCGGACCGGGTGTTCCTGCTGGTGCAGCGCCACGTGCAGCGGGTCGTGGACGAGCAGAGCGGGCCGGCGCGTCCCCTGGTCGTGCTGGCCGTCGGTTCGACCCGGTACCAGCAGATGAAGCGCTCCGTGGCCGACAAGGTGATGCAGCGGCTGCCCGACACGATGACGCGGGCGGAGGCGTACGCCGCCGACGCCATGGACATCCGCAACACGCTGGTCTCCAAGATGCGCGACCTCGACGAGGAGCAGTTCGAGGAGCTCATCCGGCCCGCCTTCCGGCAGGACGAGTGGATCCTGATCTCGGTGGGTGCGGCCCTGGGCTTCCTGATGGGTGAGCTGCAGGTGCTTCTGCTGCTGCACTGACCGCCGTTCGCACGGCCCGCGGCAGTCGGCCGGCGCGCCTGCCGTGGGCGCGCCGCTACCGTTGGTCTGATGGGCAACGGGAGCCGCGCGCAGGACGCGCCGCGCACCCTGGCCGACGTGATCCGCGGCTGGGACGACGCGGCGGTGCGCAGTCTGCTCGCGCAGCGCCCCGACCTGGCCAGCCCCACCCCGGTGGACACCACCCAGCTCACCTCACGGGCGTGCACGCGCGCGTCGGTGAACCGGGTCCTCGACCGCGTCGACCGGCTGACCCTCAGCGTGGTCGAGGCCCTGACGGCGCTGTCGGAGCCGGTCGACCGCGTGGGGGTGGCGACGCTGGTCGGCGCCCCGCAGGACGTCGTCGACGAGACGCTGCACCGGTTGCGCGGACTGGCGCTGCTGTGGGGACCCGACGACGACCTGCGGCTGGTCCGCGCGGTGGGCGAGGTCATCGGGCCGCACCCCGCCGGGCTCGGACCCTCGCTGACCCGGGCGCTGGGCGTGTACGTACCGACCCGGCTGCAGCGGCTCGCCGACGACCTCGGCCTCGACGCCACCGGCGACAAGCACAAGCTCGTCGACCGGGTCGCCGAGCACCTGTCCGACCACTCCACCATGGCCGCTCTGGTCGAGGAGGCCGGGCCGGACGCCTCCGCCGTACTCGACCGGCTCACCTGGGGCCCGCCGACGGGACGCCTCGAGGGCGCCGGCCGGGAGGTCGACCTCGCCTCCGCATCGTCGCCGGTGGAGCGACTGCTCGCCCGGGGGCTGCTCGTGGCCACCGACAACCGCCTGGTGGTGCTGCCCCGCGAGGTCGGGCTGTACCTGCGCGGGCACCGGCTGACCCGCGAGCCGGTGCACGAGCCGCCGCCGGTCGACGGTCCCGCGCGGGAGACCGAGCGCGTCGACCGTGCCGCCGCCGGCGCGGCGTTCGAGCTGGTCCGGCGCGTCGAGGTGCTGCTGGAGTCGTGGAGCTCGCACCCGCCCGCGGTGCTGCGCGGTGGCGGCGTGAGCGTGCGCGACCTGCGTACCGCCGCCGGGCACCTCGGCGTCGACAGCGCCACGGCCGCGCTGCACGTCGAGCTCGCGCGCGAGGCCGGACTACTGGAGGAGGCCGACGACGAGGACGGCGAGGTGTGGCTGCCCACCGACGCCTTCGACCGGTGGCTCGCGCAGGACTTCGCCCGGCGGTGGCTGCTGCTGGCGCAGACCTGGCTGCAGACCCAGCGCGCGATCGGGCTGGTGGGACGGCGCGACGACCGCGACCGCCTGGTCAACGCACTGGCGTCCGACCTCGAGCGGCCGGTGGCCCCCGAGGTGCGCCGGCTGAGCCTGGAGGTGCTCGCGTCGGCGGAGCCGGGGCAGGCGTGCACACCCGTCTCCGTCGTCGAGCGGGTCGCCTGGCTGCGACCGCGCCGGGGCGCGCTGCGCGACGAGCTGGTGCGCTGGAGCCTCGACGAGGCCGCGGTGGTCGGCTGCCTCGGGCTGGGTGCGCTCAGCCGGCACGGCGCCGCGCTGCTGCGCGACGACGGGACGGACGGGTCGACCGACGTGCTGCTGGCCCCTTTGCTGCCCGAGACCGTCGACCACGTGCTGGTGCAGGCCGACCTGACCGCGGTGGCACCCGGGCCGCTGGAGACCGGACTGGCCCGCGACCTGGCCACCTGCGCGGAGGTCGAGTCCCGCGGCGGGGCGACGGTGTACCGGTTCACGGAGGCGTCGGTACGGCACGCGCTCGATGTGGGCTGGACCGCCGACGACGTGCACGAGTTCGTGGCCGAGCGGTCGCGTACGCCGGTGCCGCAACCGCTGACCTACCTGGTCGACGACGTCGCCCGCCGGCACGGCCGGCTGCGGGTCGGGCTGGCCGAGACCTACCTGCGCTGCGACGACGAGCCGCTGCTGCGCGAGATCCTGGCCGACCCGGCCGCGACGTCGCTGCGGCTGCGGCGGGTGGCGCCGACCGTGCTGGTGACCGACATGCCTGTCGACCTGGTTCTCGACCGGCTGCGCGAGTCGGGGCGTTCGCCGGTGGCGGAGTCGGCCGACGGCTCGGTCACCGCGACCGCACCGACGCAGCGCCGAACGCGGGCACCGCGCGGACGCCGGCGTCCGCAGGACGTGCCGGTCCCCCGCCCCGCCGACCTCGACGTCGCGGTGGCCGCGATCCGGGTGGGCGACCGCACGGCGTCGTCGCGCCCGGAGGGCGGACCCGGACGGCTCGGCCGCAGCGCCTCCACCGCGATCCTGGCGCAGCTGCGCGACGCGGCCGAGGCGGGCACCACCGTGTGGCTCGCCTACGTCGACCAGGGCGGCGGGGTGGTCGAGCGGCTGGTCGACCCGCTGCGGGTGGAGGGTGGCTGGCTGACCGCGTACGACCACCGCGCCGACGACACCGGCACGTTCGCCGTCCACCGGATCAGCGCGGTCTCACCGGTGCAGGGCGATTAGGCCCGGGTCGGCACACTGGTGGGATGAACGACGGCCCGCTGATCGTCCAGTCGGACAAGACGCTGCTGCTCGAGGTCGACCACCCGCGGGCGAACGACTGCCGCAAGGCCATCGCGCCGTTCGCCGAGCTCGAGCGCAGCCCCGAGCACATCCACACCTACCGGCTGACGCCGCTGGGACTGTGGAACGCGCGGGCCGCAGGCCACGACGCGGAGCAGGTGGTCGACACCCTGCTCGCCCACTCCCGTTACGCGGTGCCGCACTCGCTGCTGGTCGACGTCGCGGAGACGATGGCGCGGTTCGGTCGGCTGCGGCTGGAGAAGCACCCGGTGCACGGGCTGGTGCTGGTCACCACCGACCGGCCGGTGCTCGAGGAGATCCTGCGCAGCAAGCGGGTCAAGCCGATGGTGGGCGCGCGCCTCGACGACGACAGCGTGGTCGTGCACCCGTCCGAGCGCGGCAACATCAAGCAGGCGCTGCTGAAGCTGGGCTGGCCGGCGGAGGACACCGCCGGCTACGTCGACGGTGAGGCCCACTCGATCGCGCTGCACGAGGAGGACTGGTCGCTGCGCCCGTACCAGCGCGAGGCCGCGGACGCGTTCTGGCACGGCGGCTCCGGCGTCGTCGTCCTCCCCTGCGGCGCCGGCAAGACGCTGGTCGGCGCCGCGGCGATGGCGCACGCGAAGGCGACCACGCTGATCCTGGTGACCAACACCGTCGCCGCGCGGCAGTGGAAGGACGAGCTGGTTCGCCGTACCTCGCTGACCGAGGACGAGATCGGCGAGTACTCCGGCGCGCGCAAGGAGGTGCGGCCGGTCACGATCGCCACCTACCAGGTGATGACGTCGCGGCGGAAGGGCGTGTACGGCCACCTCGAGCTGTTCGACGCCCGTGACTGGGGCCTGATCGTCTACGACGAGGTGCACCTGCTGCCGGCGCCGATCTTCCGGCTCACCGCCGACCTGCAGGCCCGCCGGCGGCTGGGGCTGACCGCGACGCTGGTGCGCGAGGACGGCCGCGAGGACGACGTGTTCTCGCTGATCGGGCCGAAGCGCTACGACGCGCCGTGGAAGGACATCGAGACGCAGGGCTGGATCGCGCCGGCCGACTGCGTCGAGGTACGGGTGACGCTGACCGACCACGAGCGGTTCGCGTACTCGACGCTGGAGCCCGACGAGCGCTACCGGCTGGCCGCGACCACCGGCAGCAAGAACCAGGTGGTGTCGTCGCTGGTGGAGCGGCACCGCGGCGAGCAGACCCTGGTGATCGGCCAGTACATCGACCAGCTCGACGAGCTCGCCGAGATGCTGGACGCACCGGTGATCAAGGGCGACACGACGGTGAAGGAGCGACAGCGGCTGTTCGCGGCGTTCCGTGAGGGCGAGATCTCGCTGCTGGTGGTGAGCAAGGTCGCCAACTTCTCCATCGACCTGCCCGAGGCCAGCGTCGCGATCCAGGTTTCCGGCACGTTCGGCTCCCGGCAGGAGGAGGCGCAGCGGCTCGGCCGGCTGCTGCGGCCCAAGGCGGACCGTCGTGCGGCCCGGTTCTACGCGGTGGTGTCGCGCGACACCGTCGACGCCGACTTCGCCCAGCACCGGCAGCGGTTCCTGGCCGAGCAGGGGTACGCGTACCGCATCGTCGACGCCGACGACGTGCTGCGGGGCACCGTCCCCGACTGAGCGCGCCACTGGAGGCGGAAAACCGGATGCCATGACCCGGCTGTGTCGGTAGGTTCGTGGGGTTGCCCTCTTCCCGGACCCGACCTGCGGAGGTGTCGTGACGTCCAGCGCCGTCGAGCTCGAACGCCGCCACCTCGCCGCCTCCCGGGCGAGCCTGGCCCGGATGCGCGAGCGCACCGCCGCGCTGGACCGTGGCGCCGCCGGCGACTGGGTCTCCCAGCAGGTGCTCGAGACCGCGCTGTGGCTGCGGATGCGCCAGCTCGAGGACGACCCGGAGATCCCGCTGTTCTTCGGCCGGCTCGACTACACCGCCGACGACCCGCACGGCCGGGGCGAGCGGTTCTACATCGGCCGGCGGCACGTCACCGACGCGAGCGGCGACCCGATGGTCGTCGACTGGCGGGCCGACATCTCGCGGGCGTTCTACCGCGCCAGCAAGTCGCGGCCGATGGGCGTGCAGCTGCGCCGGCGGTTCGGGTTCCAGCACGGCGCGCTCACGGCGTACGAGGACGAGCACCTGCTCGCCGGTGAGCAGGAGGAGCACTCGGCCATCCTCGAGACCGAGATCGAGCGGCCGCGGCAGGGCCCCATGCGCGACATCGTCGCGACCATCCAGCCTGAGCAGGACGACATCGTGCGCTCCGACCTCACCCGCACGGTGTGCGTGCAGGGCGCCCCGGGCACCGGCAAGACCGCGGTGGGCCTGCATCGTGCGGCCTACCTGCTCTACGCCCACCGACGCCAGCTGCACCGGCAGGGCGTGCTGGTGGTCGGCCCCAACGACTCCTTCCTGCGCTACATCGGCGACGTGCTGCCCGCGCTCGGCGAGATCGAGGCCCGGCAGGCGACGATGCCCGAGCTGGTCGGCCGGGTGCGGATCCGCGGGACCGACAGCGCGGCGGTGGCCACGCTCAAGGGCGACGCCCGGTGGGCGGAGGTACTGCGCCGGGCGGTGTGGAGCCAGGTGCGCATGCCGGCCGAGGGGCTGGTGGTGCCGCGCGGCTCCCGCCGCTGGCGCATCCCGCAGTACGAGCTCGAGGACGTGGTGATCGAGCTGCGCGACCGCGGGGTGCGCTACGGCGCGGGCCGCACCATGCTGCCGCGGCGGATCGCCCACCTGGTGCTGGTGAAGATGGAGCTGGCGGGTGAGTCACCGGACGACCGAGTCCACGAGTCCGTCGCCCGCTCCGCACCGGTGAAGGCCTGCACCGACGTGCTGTGGCCACGCATCGACCCGGCGCGCCTGGTGATGCGCCTGCTCAGCGACCCGGATCTCCTGGCCGAGCACGCCGACGGCCTGCTCACCGACGAGGAGCAGCGGGCCGCGCTGTGGGCGAAGACGCCGAAGGGCCCCGGGTCGGCGCGCTGGTCGCTGGCCGACGCCGTGCTCGTGGACGAGGCCGCCGACCTCGTCGAGCGCACCACCAGCCTCGGACACGTCGTCCTCGACGAGGCGCAGGACCTGTCGCCGATGATGCTGCGGGCCGTCGGCCGTCGCTGCTCCACCGGTTCGGCGACCGTGCTCGGTGACCTCGCCCAGGCGACCACGCCCTGGGCCACGACGTCGTGGGCCGAGGCGCTGACGCACCTAGGGCATCCGGGGGCGCACGTCGAGGAGCTGACGCTGGGGTTCCGGGTGCCGGGCGACGTCATCGACTTCGCGGCCCGGCTGCTTCCGCACATCGCGCCCGACCTGAGTCCGCCGCTGTCGGTACGCCGGGCGGCCGGCGACCTGCGGCTGACGGCGGTGGCCGACCCGACCGCGGCCGCCCCCGATGCCGTCCGCGACGCGCTGGGCGCCGAGGGCTCGATCGGCCTGGTCGTGGCGGACGCGCACACGCCGGCCGTGGAGAAGCGGCTGCGGGCGGCCGGGGTGGCGTTCACACGGCTCGGTGACGAGGGCGACGTCGACGCCCGCGTGGACGTGGTGCCTGCGTCGTTGGCCAAGGGGCTGGAGTTCGACCACGTCGTACTCCTCGAGCCCGCCGACCTCGTCGCGGCCGAGCCCGACGAGGCGACCGGCCTGCGTCGCCTCTACGTGTGCCTCACCCGCGCGGTCAGCAGCCTGCAGGTCCTGCATGCCAAACCGCTGCCCCCGGCGCTCGACGGGGCTGAGCCGACCTCGGCCCAGTCCGTCCGAGATGTCTGAAAGCGCCTGACCCGACACCCGTCGATCAGCGGTCGACACGGCTTGAAACCTTTCCGGCTGGGTCGGGTCTACCCCAGCCAGCCGGAACGCGCCAGTCGATGCTCGGGTCTAGCGGCGCAGCACCCTCCACAGCACGAACAGCACCGCCAGGGCGCCGAGCGCGTACGGCCCGTAGCGCTTGGCCAGCACCGGCAGCACGGTCGCACCGAGGTCCAGGGCCGACTCCTGCGAGGACCCGGCTCCCGTGGACGCCGACGACCCCGAGGACGCCGACGCGCCAGATGACGCGGGCGACCCGGACGAGGTGGACGTCGCCGCACCCGGCGAGCTGGTCGGTTGCGTCCCCGTCGGCCCACCGGCCGTCGACGTCTGCGTCGTCGAGCCGGACTCGGACACCGAGGCGGGTGCGGACTCGGCGGCCGCGCCCACCTCGTCGGACACGCCGATCTTGGACTCCAGGCAGTTGGTGAACTGGCCGAGCAGCTTGTCGGACACGTCCTGGATCACGCCGCGGCCGAACTGCGCCGGCTTGCCGGTGATGTTGAGGTCGGTGTCGACGGAGACCGCCGTACGGTCCTCGGCCTCGGGTGTGAGCACCGTGGTGACGGTGACCGCGGCGGTGCCGTTGCCCCGCTTGTCCTTGCCCTTGGCCTCGAGCACCGCCCGGTGCGCGGACTGGTCACGCTCGAGGAACTTGCCCGACCCGGCGTACTGCATCGAGATCGGGCCGAGCTTGATCTTGCAGGTGCCGGCGAACTCGTCGCCCTCCACCGACGTGACCGTCGCGCCGGGGAAGCACTCACCGACGCTCTTCACGTCGTTGAGTGCCTCCCACGCGGTCTCTACCGGTGCGGGCACGGTGAAGCGATGCTGCAGCTGCACGTGCCTGCGCTCCCTTCTGTGTTGGCGGTCGCCTGGTCAGGCGCCGGCCGCCGCGAGCACGGCGCGGGCGGTCAGCACCGACGCCAGGTGCCTGCGGTAGTCGGCGTCGCCGTTGGTGTCGCTGGGCGGGTTGGTGCCCTCGGTGGCATGCGCGGCGGCCGCGCGTACGGCGTCGGCCGACGCCGGCTGCCCGGCCAGCGCCTGCTCGACGGCGCGTGCGCGGATCGGAGTCGACCCCATGTTGGTCAGCCCGATGCGCGCCTCGGCGATGTTGCCGCCGTCGACGCGTACGGCGGCCGCGACCGCCACGATCGACCACTGCTGCGCGACCCGGGTGAACTTCTCGTAGTGACCGCCCCAGCCGGTGTACTTCGGCACCCGCACCTCGACGAGGATCTCGTCCTCGCCGACCGCGGTGGTGAACATGTCCTCGAAGAAGTCGTCCGCGGCGACCGTCCGGGTGCCGTTGGCCCCGGCGATCACGAACTCCGAGCCGAGCGCCAGCGCCGGTGCCGGTGTGTCACCGGCCGGATCGGCGTGCACCAGCGAGCCGCCGAACGTGCCGCGGTGGCGCACCTGAGGGTCGGCCACCGTCAGCGCGGTCTCGCTCAGCACCCGGGCGTGCTTGTGCACCAGCGGGTTGGACGCCACGTCGGCGTGCGGCGTCATCGCGCCGATCACCAGAGCGTCGCCGTCCTCGCGGATGCCCCGCAGCTGGTCGATCTTGCCGAGGTCGACCACCGTCTCCGGGGCCGCCAGCCGCAGCCGCATCACCGGGATGAGCGACTGCCCGCCGGCGAGCACCTTGATGTCGGTGTCTCCCGCCGAACCCAGCAGGCGGATCGCCTCGTCGAGGCTCGTCGGCGCGTGGTAGTCGAATGCTGCCGGGATCATGCGACGCCTCCTTCGCTACCCGCCACCGACTGGTCGCTGCTCGGGGCAGCCGGTCGCGTCTGGCCTTTACCCTGTATGGCCTGCCAGATGCGGTGCGGTGTGCACGGCATCAGCACGTCGTCGACGCCGAACGGCCGCAGCGCGTCGACGACCGCGTTGACCACCGCCGGTGTCGAGGCGATCGTGCCAGCCTCGCCGACGCCCTTGACGCCCAGGTCGTTGGTGGTCGACGGGGTCTCGGTGCGGTCGGTGATGAACGACGGCAGGTCAGCCGCCGAGGGTACGAGGTAGTCGACGAACGAGCCGGTGACCAGAGTGCCGGACTCGTCGTACACCGCCTCCTCGAACAGCGCCTGCGCGATGCCCTGCACCAGGCCGCCGTGCACCTGGCCCTCGACGATCAGCGGGTTGACGACGTTGCCGATGTCGTCGACGCAGACGTACTTGCGGATCTTCGCCTCGCCGGTCTCGGTGTCGATGTCGACCGCGCACAGGTGCGTGCCGTGCGGGAACGAGAAGTTCTCCGGGTCGAACGTCGCGTCGGAGTCGAGGCTCGGCTCGACCCCGTCGGGCAGGTCGTGCGCGGCGAACGTCGCCAGCGCGACCTCGCCCAGCGCGACGCCCTTGTCGGTGCCCTTGACGCCGAACCGGCCACCGGAGAACTCCAGGTCGTCGGGACTCGCCTCGAGCATGTGTGCGGCGATCGTCTTCGCCTTCTCGATCACCTTGTCGGCGGCCTTGACCACCGCCATGCCGCCGACGGCCAGCGACCGCGAGCCGTAGGTGTCCATGCCCTTGTGCGCGATCTGGGTGTCGCCGTGCAGCACCTCGACGTCGTCGAACGCCACACCGAGCCGGTCCGCCACGATCTGGCTCCAGGCGGTCTCGTGCCCCTGCCCGTGCGGGCTGGAGCCGGTCACCACCTCGACCTTGCCGGTCGCGAGCATCCGCACCGACGCGTGCTCCCAGCCGCCGGCACCGTAGGACAGAGATCCCAGCACCCGCGACGGCGCCAGTCCGCACATCTCGGTGAAGGTGGAGATGCCGATGCCGAGCTGGACCGGGTCGTTGCGGTCACGCCGCTGCTTCTGCTCCGCGCGCAGCTCGTCGTACCCGAACAGCTCCTTGGCCTTCTGCGTCGCCGCCTCGTAGTTGCCCGAGTCGTACTCCAGGCCGGCCACGGTGGTGAACGGGAACTCCTCGTGCTTGATCCAGTTCTTCTCCCGCACCTCCAGCGGGTCGACGCCGAGCTCGTTGGCGAGCTCGTCCATCAGCCGCTCGATGCCGTAGGTCGCCTCCGGCCGGCCGGCGCCGCGGTAGGCGTCGGTCCACGCCTTGTTGGTGAACACGTTGGTGCACGCGAAGTGGTAGGCGGGGAACTTGTAGATCGCGTTGAACATGAACGCGCCGAGGATCGGCACGCCCGGCGTCACCAGGCCGAGGTAGGCGCCCATGTCGGCGAGCAGCTCGACCTTGAGGCCGGTGACCGTGCCGTCCTGCCTGGCCGCCAGCGTCAGCTTCTGCACCTGGTCGCGGCCGTGGTGGGCGACCATCAGCGACTCGCTGCGGGTCTCGGTGTACTTGCAGGGCTTGCCGGTGTGCAGGGCCACGAGGAGCGTGATCATCTCCTCCGGCGTGACCTGCAGCTTGCCGCCGAAGCCGCCGCCGACGTCGGGGGCGACCACGCGCAGCTTGCTCTCCGGCAGTCCGGTGGTCATCGCCAGCATCAGCCGCAGGATGTGCGGGATCTGCGTGGCCGACCACATGGTGATCTGCTCGCCGGTCGGGTCGACGACGGTCGAGCGCGGCTCCATGAACGACGGGATCAGCCGCTGCTGGCGGTACTTGCGCTCGATCAGCACACCGCCGTCGCGGGCCTCCCGGATCGCGTCCTCGACGTTGCCGCCGGTGCCCATCTCGGCGGAGTCGAAGATCCAGGTGGCCGAGACGTTGCTGCCCAGGTCGGGGTGTACGAGCTCGCCGCCCGCGGCGGCGGTCTCCAGGTCGAGCACCACCGGCAGGTCGTCGTACTCCACGTCGACCAGCTCCACCGCGTCGCGTGCCTCGGCGGACGACCGGGCGACGACGCAGGCGACCACCTCGCCGGAGAAGTTGACCGTGTCGACCGCGATGGACGGGTGCGGCGGCGCCTTCTGGTCCTCGGTGATCGGCCAGGCGCAGGGCAGGCTGCCCTGCTTGTCGGCGACGTCGCGGCCGGTGAGCACGGCCACCACACCGGAGGACTCACTGGCGGCCTTGGTGTCGATGGAGGTGATGCGTGCGTGCGCGACGGGGCTGCGCACCATCGCGAGGTACAGCATCCCGGTCAGCGTGATGTTGTCGGTCCAGCGCGTACGGCCGGTGATCAGCCGCTGGTCCTCCTTGCGGCGCCGGGCGTTGCCGATCTCGAGGGCGTTGGCGGGACGCTCTTCCGTGGCGGTCACTTCGAGCCACCTCCCGCCGCGCTCATGACTGCCTTGACGATGTTCTGGTAGCCGGTGCAGCGACAGAGGTTGCCCTCGAGCCCGTCACGTACCTGCTGCTCGGTGGGCTTGGGGTTGTCGTTGAGCAGGTCGATCGACTGCATGATCATCCCCGGCGTGCAGTAGCCGCACTGCAGGGCGTGGTTCTCGTGGAACGCGCGCTGCATCGGGTGCAGCTCCCCGTTGGAGGCCAGGCCCTCGACAGTCGTGACCTCGTGGCCGTCGGCCTGCACCGCGAACATGGTGCAGGACTTCACGCTTCGGCCATCGAGGAGCACGGTACACGCGCCGCAGTTCGTGGTGTCGCACCCGACGACGGTTCCGGTCTTGCCGAGCTTCTCTCGCAGGAAGTGAACGAGCAGCATGCGCGGCTCTACCTCGTCGGCGTACGTCGTGCCGTCCACCTTCACGGTGATCTTGGCCATGCCGCCTCCAGTTCGGTTGAGTCTTGCACCGATCCTGTCTTGGGCGTGACCCGGGTTACAAGGGGGGTCCCCCTTCCGATTCGTCTGGGTTCTCGCGGGTGCTCCACATCGGGCCACCGCGACGAATGTCGCCATGGGTGGCGAGGTGGTCTCCTGGCCCGCGTCCGCCGCCGGTCAGCTGAATGTCGCTTAGCCTGACGTTCCCAGCGGGCAGCTAGGAGACAGTTGGGGACCGTTTTGCTGTCAGGTGCGGGCCGTCCGGGGCTCGGACTCCACACGCCGTGTAACCGAGTGTTACGGACACTCTCCTCGGCGCATAACCCGAGGGAAGGGACCACGCGCCGAGAGATGGCCCATGGTCTCAGTGGTGGTGGATGGGGCCCTCGCGGGCGCTGAGCCGGTCGCCCTGGCCGCCCCACTGCAGCGCGATGATCTCCGCCGCGATCGAGACCGCGGTCTCCTCCGGAGTACGTGCTCCGAGGTCGAGGCCGATGGGGCTGGACAGTCTCGCGAGCTCGTCGTCGGTCAGCCCGGCCTCGACCAGCCGCTTCAGCCGGTCGTCGTGCGTGCGCCGCGACCCCATCGCGCCGATGTAGGCCACCTGGGGCAGCCGCAGCGCCACCTCGAGCAGCGGCACGTCGAACTTCGGGTCGTGCGTGAGCACGCACACCACGGTGCGCTCGTCGATGCGCCCGGCCTCGGCCTCGGCTCGCAGGTAGCGGTGCGGCCAGGTGTTGATCACCTCGTCGGCCTCGGGGAAGCGGGCCGGTGTCGCGAAGACGGGCCGGGCGTCACACACGGTGACGCGGTAGCCGAGGAACGAGCCGACGCGGGCCACCGCGGCTGCGAAGTCGATCGCGCCGAACACCAGCATCCGCGGCGGCGGCGCGAACACCGACACGAAGACGCGCATGCCCTCGCCCCGGCGCTGCCCGTCCGGGCCGTACGTGAGCGTCTCGGTGCGGCCGGTCGCCAGCGCACCGCGCACGTCGTCGCTGACAGCTGCGTCCGCGCGTCCCGAGCCGAGTGTGCCCTCGGCCTCGGGCGCGTGCGTGCTGCCCTCGGGGCGTACGACGAGCCTGCGGCCGACCCAATCGGGACGCTCGTGCTCGATCACGGTCGCGACGGCCACCGGGCGTTGGGCCTCGATGTCGTCGACGACACCGCCGAGCTCGGGGAACGAGTCGCGGTCGACGGCCTCGACGAACACGTCGAGGATGCCGCCGCAGGTAAGCCCGACGGCGAACGCGTCGTCGTCGCTGACGCCGTACCGCTGCAGCACCGGCGACCGTTCGCCGAGCACCTGCTGGGCCAGCTCGTAGACCGCGCCCTCCACGCAGCCGCCGGACACGCTGCCGACGGCCTGGCCGCCGGGTCCGACGAGCATCGCCGCACCCGCGGGCCGCGGTGCGGACCGGAAGGTGTCCACGACGGTTCCCATGCCGACGGACTCGCCGGCGCGCCACCACTGCGCCAGCTCACGCAGCACGTCACGCATCTGCCACCACCTCCGTCAGCTCGGCGAACGTGGCGAAGCTGTGCCCCGCCAGGAAGTCGTCCAGGTGCGGCAGGCTGGCGACGATGCCGGCCTGGACGGGCTCGTACCCGGCCTTGCCGCGGTGCGGGTTCACCCACACCAGCCGGTGCGCGAGCCGTGACAGTCGGTGTACCTGCTCGGCGAGCAGAGCGCTGTCGCCGCGCTCCCAGCCGTCGCTGCACACGACCACGACGGCGCCGCGCGCCATGCCGCGCTGGCCCCACCGGTCGAGGAACGCCTTCAGCACCTCGCCGAGGCGGGTGCCGCCCGACCAGTCCGGCACGGTGGCGCCGGCCTGCGCGAGTGCGGTGTCGGGGTCGCGCTGCCGCATCGCGCGGGTGATCCGGGTGAGGCGGGTGCCGACGGTGAATACCTCGGTGCTGCGCGGCGCCGCACGGGTGACGGTGTGCGCGAGCCGCAGCAGGCTGTCGGCGTACGGAGCCATCGAGCCCGACACGTCGACCAGCAGCACGACCCGGCGCGGGCGACGTCCACGACGGCGGTAGCGCACACGTCCGGGCTCGCCGGCGTAGCGCAGCTCCTCGCGCAGCGTGCGGCGGGCGTCGATCTCGCCACGGGGAGAGGCGACCCGGCGGGCGGCACGACGTAGAGGCGGTCGTGGCCGCAGGGTCGCGAACATGCGAGCGAGCTCGGCCCGCTCGGCGGCGGCGAGGTCGGCCACGTCACGGTGCCGCAGCACCTCGGCGTCGCTGGCGACCGCGGCGACGACCTGCTCGTCACTCTCAGACGCCTCGTCGCCGGAGCTGAGCGACGCCTGCGCGACGGTGCTGGCAGGAGGTGGCCGTCGCGAACCGCCGGGGAGCTCACCGCCGAACCAGCTGGCGAACACCCGGTCGTAGACCGGGAAGTCGTCCAGCCCCGAGCACAGCGTGGCGCGGCCCGCCCAGTACACGGCACCGGGCTCGCCCGCGTCCGCCACCGACGCCGCCGACAGGAACGTCTGCGTGCGGTCGGGTGTGACCGCGACCCCGGCGGCCCGTAGTGCGCGCGCGAACCCGACGAGCACCACGTCGGTGGCCGCGGTCGGCCTCTCGTCAGCTGGACGATTCGACACGTCGGGTCACCGGGCCAGCAGACGGTCGAGGGAGTCGCGGACGCGCTGGGCGTCCTCGCGGAACTTCAGCACCGCACCGAGGGTCTCGGCCGCGTTCTCGACGTCCAGCTCCCGCTGGCCGAGCGCGTGCAGGGCACGGGCCCAGTCGAGGGTCTCGGCGACGCCGGGCGGCTTGATCAGCTCCTCCGACGACCGCATCCGCTGCACGGCGGCGGCGACCTGTTCGGAGAGCTGCTCGGGGACCTCGGGCAGCCTGGCGCGCAGGATGGCGACCTCGCGGGCCAGTCCCGGGTGCTCGATCCAGTGGTAGAGGCAGCGCCGCTTCAGCGCGTCGTGGATCTCGCGGGTGCGGTTGGACGTCAGTACGACGACGGGTGGCACGGCGGCCCGCACCGTGCCGTACTCGGGGATGCTCACCTGGTTGGTCGACAGCACCTCGAGCAGGAACGCCTCGAACTCGTCGTCGGCGCGGTCGATCTCGTCGACGAGCAGCACCGACGGGCTCTGCTTCAGCGCGGCGAGCACCGGTCTCGCCAACAGGAAGCGCTCGTCGAACAGGGACTTCTCGACCTCCTCGACGTCCACCTCCGTGTCCGGACGGCGGGTGGCCTCGACGGTACGCAGGTGCAGGATCTGCCGCGGGAAGTCCCAGTCGTACAGGGCCTGGCTGGCGTCGATGCCCTCGTAGCACTGCAGGCGGATCAGCGGCAGGTCGAGAGCCTCGGCGAGCGCCTCGGCCAGGGCGGTCTTGCCGGTGCCGGGCTCCCCCTCCAGCAGTAGCGGGCGGTGCATGCTCAGGGCGAGGTAGCCGACCGTTGCGAGGCCCTCGTCGGCGAGGTAGCCGGTGCGGCCCAGCCGGGACGACAGGTCCCCGGGCGACTCCACGCGTGGTGTGGCGGCGTTCACCCCCACAGCATGACCCAGTGACTCGCCTCAACCAAGGCGGTGCCCCGGCGGCAGGTCCGCAGCGGTGTCGACATCGGCGCCTCCGGCCAGGTCGCCGCACTCGACCTCGGTCGCCGCGTGCGTGGCCAGGTAGGCGCGCGCGCCTACGTCACCAGCAACGCTGTCGAGCACGTCGGCGAAGTGCTCGCGGCCGATAAGCACCGGGTGGCCGGGAGCGCCGTCGTAGGTGGCGCGCGCGAGCGCCTCGGGTGCGGCGAGCGCGGACATGCGGCGAACGACCCGCGCGTCCAGCCCAGGCGTGTCGACCAGGCAGACCAGCGCCGCGTCGGCACCGGTACGGCCGGCCACGTGGCGAAGGCCGGCGGTCAACGAGGCGCCCATTCCCTCGGCCCAGTTCGGAGCGGGTACGACGAGTGCGTCCTCGTCGGCGAGCACCTCCCGCACCTCGTCGGCGGCCGCGCCCACGACGACGACCACGTCGGTGATGCCGGCGTCGGCGAGCGTGTGCACGACGCGGACGACCCATGGAGTGTCGTCGGCGTCGCGCACGAGTGCCTTGGGCGCACCCATCCGACGGCCCTCACCGGCGGCCAGCACCAGCCCGACGACTCGCACCCGTCCTCCTTGCCGCTTTCCCTTATTGGCGCGGGGGTCCCCACCGACGAACCTATCGGTGCAGGGGATCCCCGCACCGGTCGCGGTTCGCACAAGCGCTCCCCGGTCGCGCGCACCTAGGCTGACCACGTGGACGATCTCGCGGACGGGCTGCACGAGCGGCTGGCAGAGCGGTACGCCGAGCCGCACCGCCGCTACCACGACCTGCGGCACCTGCAGGAGGTGCTGCAGACCGTCGACGAGCTCGCCGGTGCCGCCGACGACCTCGACGCGGTGCGTTGGGCGGCGTGGTTCCACGACGCGGTCTACGACGTGCACCGCGCCGACAACGAGGAGCGCTCGGCGGACCTGGCGGTAAGCGAGCTCACCGAGATGGGCTATGAACCTGCGCGGATCGACGAGGTGGCCAGGCTGGTGCGGCTCACGGCCACACACCACCCTGCGGCCGGGGACAACAACGGCGCCGTGCTGTGCGACGCCGACCTGCGCATCCTCGCGAGCGACCCGTGGCGGCACGCGGAGTACGTGCACGACGTACGCGAGGAGTACGCGCACGTGCCCGAGCAGGAGTTCCGCAACGGACGCGCGGCCGTGCTGCGCGACCTGCTGTCGGCCGACCGGCTCTACCAGACCGAGCTCGCGCACGGGCGTTGGGAGGAGCGAGCTCGGGCCAACCTGACCGCGGAGCTGCGACAGCTCGAGTCTGCCTAGTCCGGGCCGCTTCAACGCGTAGGTAAAGTTTTCTCGGATCCCTTGTGG